>CAZEJJ010000035.1:0-30837 GCA_964512185.1 uncultured Enterobacterales bacterium
TGAACATCGCCACCGGCGGCGGCACCCTGGTGCACGAGATCGTGCACCCCTTCGTAGCGGCGGACTTCCCGGGCTGCCCGGCCTGGCTCAACGAGGGTCTGGCCTCCCTGTACGAGCACGTCACCGAGCGCGACGGCCACATCTGGGGCCTCACCAACTGGCGCCTTGAGGGCCTGCTGCGGGCCATCGAGGTGGACGCCGTGCCCAGCTTCCGCTGGATGATGGCGCAGACCAGCCACCAGTTCTACGAGGAAGACCCCGGCACCAACTACGCCCAGTCCCGCTACCTGTGCCAGTACCTGCAGGAGCAGGGCCTGCTGCCCGAGTACTATCGCAGGGTCAAGGCCAACGTGGCCCGGGATCCCAGCGGCTACGACACCCTGCTGGAGGTCCTGGAGATCCACGACGTGGCGGCGTTCACCGAAGAGTGGAAGGCCTGGGCGGTGGCTCTGGAGAGCTGACCTGCGTCCTAAGCCAACGTGGCAGGCCCATCTGCACGACGCCTGGACCTCGCCAGGAGCTCCGGGCTCCGGGCTCCGGGGTACCCCTTCCCCAGCCCTCCTCGGCTGGGCGGAGGGAACGGGATTCGCGGCTTCGCTTCACGCGAATGCGCGGCCACCACCGCTCCGGCCCTGGAACCCGGGGTCATGCCCCCGGAGGCTGTCTCAGAGTTGGGGGCATGACCCGAGCGGGCCTGGGCCCTAGGAGCCCTCGATGGTCAGGGCTGGATCCCGATGGCGCCAGGGATGGCGTCCAGTCCGCTGCCCAGATCCACCCGACCGAGATCCTCCACCACGCCCGGTGACAGCTGCACGCGGCGCACCCCCTGGTTCTCGGTGATCAGCACCAGGCCCCCGAGGGGTCCGCGCTCCAGCTGATCTGCGGCGGCGGGTAGCTGGGGCGAAGCCCCCTGGTAGCCAGGCTCGCCCCGCAGGGAGAAGGGCTCGTCGGCCCCGGGTTCGTGGTCGAGCACAAACAGGGCATCGGAGTACCCCGAGACCACCAGCGCCAGGTCGTCGTGCACGGAGGCCACGATGGCCACGGGATCGTCGATGTCTTCTAGAACCTGGACCGCGCCCAGCTCGTCGCCCAGGGAGATCACCCCCACCCTGTTGGGCAGGCCGGAGAAGAAGGAACTGTCGCCCACCAGCGCATAGGCATCGTCGAAGCCCAGCGCCGCGCCGGCGAAGATAGCCTCGTCGTCGCCGAAGACGTCCACTCCGCTCAGCACCTGGGTGGACTCGCCAGGAGCCAGCAGGAAGGCATCCTCACCATCCAGGGCGCCACCCGCCTCGCGGCCCACCATCAAGGCGCGCTCGGGATCGGATTCCAACCAGAGCAGAGCTGCGGGCAGCTTGGCCTCCAGCACCCGCTGGGGTGCGGAGAGGCCGCCGCTGTCGCAGTCGATGGCGGCGCGGTAGAGGCCGCCGCCGTTCTCAGGCCAGTTTCCGTCGACGATCCAGGCCCACTCACCGGCGGGGTCCGACACCACCGCCACGGCGTAGAAGTCCCCGGAGAACGCCTCGTGCACCACCCGCACCTCTTCGGCGGAGAGGGCCTCGAAGACCCCGATGGAGCCGTCATCCTGAGCGCAGAGCCCCAGCGAGCCATCGGGCGTGAAGGCCACCCGTCCGGCCGTGGCCCGCCCCATCTCGAAGCGCTCGCCCACCGCCTGCAGGCCGCCGTCCGTGCCCAGGCTCAGGGCCTGCCAGCTGTCTGCCTGTCCGCCAGCAGCCGTGTAGGGGTAGGAGACCACCACCAGGCGCGCACGATCCGCCGCCTGGGGCTGCGCCCGGCAGCCCTCCACCACCAGGCCCGTCTCGCCCGTGTCGTCGGGCCAGGTTCCCGGATCGTGGCGTCCCGGGTCATCGGGCTTGCAGGCCAGAGCGGCCAGCAGCAGCAGGGTGGTGGCGGGGCGAGACATGGCAGCTCCGTAGAGATCAGCGCGCCAGGTGCCGCAGCCAGGCGTCGAGCATGATGAGCACCCACAGGGCGTGGCCGTGGTAGCGATCCCCAGCCAGGTGGGCCTGCACCATCTCTCGGACCGGGTCGGCGCGCCACAGGCCCCAGGGAGCGTCCAGCAGCAGCTCCGAGCGCGCCCGCAGGAAGTCGGCCCCCTCGCGCCGCAGCCAGCGGTTGAGGGGCGAGGGCCAGGAGCGCTTGGGCCGATCGTAGATGTTGCGCGGCACCTGCCCCTTCAGGAGCTGCCGCATGGGCCACTTGGGCCGCGGCACGCCCCAGCGGGAGCGGAACTTCCAGGTGCCGGGCACGCTGTTGAGGTAGCGCAGCAGCTCCAGGTCCAACAGGGGGAAGCGCAGCTCCACACCGCAGGCAGCCCCCAGCCGCTCGGAGCGCGCCAGGGTGTCCTCGGCCAGCCAGCCCCGCTGGAAGATGGCCAGCAGGGTGTTGACCGGATCGGTGTCCAGGCCGCCGTACAGCGGCAGCAGCACCTCGCGACGCAGGGCGGGGCGCGGATCGATGCCCGCAACCAGCAGGTTGGCCCGCGCCGCAGCGTCGAAGACCTGGGTGCCCCCGGCCAGACGTTGGAGCCCATAGCGAGCGGGCCGCAGCGCGAGATCCGAGAGCCCAGCGGCCTCGAGCCCCTCCTCCACGCTGGTGCGCAGCTTGCTGGTGAGGCGGGCCACCACGGTGACCTGCTTCATGAGCATGGCCAGCCCGGACAGGTGTCCCCCGGCGAGCAGCTCGTCTCCACCGGCCCCCGACAGCACCACCCGCACCTCGCGCCTCGCCGCTCGCAGCAGCGCGTACTGCCCCACGGCGGCGGGATCCGGCAGGGGGACGCCCAGCGCGCGGGTGCAGCGATCGAGATCGGCGCCGAAGGTGGAGGGATCCAGGTCCACCTGGTGGTGCTCGGTGCCCAGCAGCCTGGCCACGCGCCCGGCGAAGGCGGCTTCGTCCACACCCGAGCCGGGAAAGTGCAGGTGGAAGCTGTGCACCTGCTCGCACTTGCGCACCGCCATGTGGGCCAGCACCGTGGAGTCGGTGCCGCCGGAGAGCAGCACGCCCACCGCGCCCAGGCCGCGCGCGCGGCGGGCCACAGCCCGGCGCAGCAGCCGGTCCATCTCTCGCAGGCCCTGCTCGTCCGAGGGCGCCTCCTTGCCGGGTGGTCCAAAGCTGGCCCGGGCGAAGGTCTCCATGCGCGTGCCGTCGCCGTCGAAGCGCAGCACGCAGCCGGGCGGCAGGCAGTGCACGTCGCGCAGCAGGGTGCGCGGCGCGTGCACGTAGCGGAAGGCGAGGTACTCACACAGGTTGTGGGGGGACACCTCGCGGGACACCCAGGGCACCCGCGCCACCAGGTGCGCCAGCGAGGCTGCGGCCAGCCGACGACCCTGCACCGCGTAGTGCAAGGGCCGCACCCCCACCGGGTCGCGCGCCAGGTACAGAGCTCGCTCGTGGCGATCCCAGACCACGATCGCCCAGGCCCCGACCAGCCGTGACAGGCAGGCCGGACCCCAGGCCTGCCAGGCCCGCGCCAGCACCTCCACGTCGCGCACGGTGGACGGGCTGCCCGGCCCCGCGCCGGGCACACGCCGCGCCAGGTCCACGTGGTCGTACAGGCGCCCGTCGAAGACCAGCACGAAGCGATCGGTGACCAGGGGCCTGGCGTGGCCACCCGACACCAGCGGATCCTTGCGCTGGGCCAGCAATGCCGGGCCCTCGGCGAAGCGATCGGGCACCGCGCCGCCCTTGAAGCCTACCTGGCGCAGCAGCGGCTCCGCCAGCTGTCGGTCGGGCTCCTCCCGGAAGTCGATGATGGCCGCTATGCCGCCCACACGCTCTCCTCGGGCATCATCCAGGCTCATAGCCGAGGCGACCGTCGGCGGCGACCTCAGGGCCGTGCGGGCGCCTGCGGCCGCTCGCCACCCAGCAGCGTGCAGATCCCCGCGGAGCCGGGCGAGCCCGCGGCGGGCACCCGCTGTACTCCGTACCAGCGCCAGCTCGGGGGGTCGCCAGCCGACAGCCAGGGCTCCCAACCCGCGGGCAGGGCCCCGGTCTGGCAGGTGGCACCGGACAGCGGCAGCACCAGGGCTCCCCCTCCAGCCCGAGCCAGCGCGCCGGGCAGCGCCTGGCGACAGCGCTCGTGTCCCCCCGGACAGCAGGCCTCGCTCAGCTCCAGCAGGACCAGGTCATCGCGCCTGGTGGCCAGAGGGCCCAGCAGGTGCCAGCTGCGGCCATCCCGCAGCGGCGGCACCAGCACTGAAGAGCCCTCGGGCAGCTCACCCGCCAGCTCCAGGGCGATGCGCTCCAGCTCCAGGGCGCCGCAGATGCTGGCGTCGGCGTAGTCCGCCAGGGGCCGCCAGGATCCAGCCCAGTCGGCGAAGACTCCCCGGGGAGCCCAGCTGCCCTCCTCCTGGGCGCGCAGCAGGGCCATTCCATCCCAGTAGCGCAGGTTGCTCACAAGCAAGAGACCCCCCCGCGCGGCCTGCGGCTGGGGGCCCTGCAGCAGGCGTTACCAGGGGGGCTGCCCGCCCCGCTGGCCCTGGCGCAGGTGCCGCGGCGTGCTGAGCACGCCCGCCAGCAGCAGCCAGCCGAGGGAGGCCGACGCCAGGTAGCGGGGCCGCAGCTGCTCCCCCAGCGCCGCCGCCACCAGCAGCATGGACAGGCCGCCCACCAGCAGCAGCGCCAGCCGCAGGCCCCGCCTGGGTGCCCCCACCGCCACGCCCAGGCAGGCCACCAGGCCCAGCAGCTCGGGCCGCGCCCAGCCGTCACCCTGCCCCAGGGCCAGCAGCGCCGATGCGCCACCGGCCAGCCAGCCAGGCAGCTCCACCAGAGCGGGCGGAGCTGGCTGCCACCAGCTCCCCAGCAGGCCCGCGCCCACCATGGGGTCCAGGAGGGGCCCCAGGAAGGGCCAGGCCAGCAGCGCGCCCCCCGCCATCCCGCCCAGCAGCCAGGGCAAGCTGCGGCGCCCCCCCAGCAGGGCCGCCAACGGTAGCAGCGCTCCCGCGGGCAGAGCGATGGGCTTGGCGGCGGCGGAGAGCCCCCACAGCAGGCCCGCGACGAGCAGCGCGACCGGCGGAGCGCGGCGGGCCGACCAGGCGGGATCCGCGAGCACGCTGGCACCCCAGAAGGCCAGGGCGACGCCCCACCAGGCCAGGGCCAGCGCGAAGGCGTCTCCACCCCCGAGCAGGCTG
This sequence comes from uncultured Enterobacterales bacterium, assembly GCA_964512185.1. Taxonomy (GTDB): domain Bacteria; phylum Myxococcota_A; class UBA796; order UBA796; family JAFGLY01; genus CAZEJJ01. Next base: position 5,154 of record CAZEJJ010000035.1, read on the forward strand.
TCCTGCACCAGCAGGGGGGCCACCGCCGCCAGCAGCGCCGTGGCGCGACCATCGCGGCCATCCGTGAGCACCCGCCCCAGCAGCCAGGCGGCTCCCACCGCGACGATGCCCGCCACCAGCGACAGCAGCAGCGCCGCCAGCGCCGCGTCGCGGGTCAACAGCGCCAGGACACGGATGGCTACAGGGTGCAGCGGGTAGGGGTGGGCGAGGACTCCGGTGGACGCCGCCGCCGCGGCGCCGGGCGCGTCGGGGCCGAAGGAGCCGCGCAGATCATAGCCCCACAGCAGCGCGAAGCGCAGCGCCGCGGCCACGGCCAGGCAGAACCCCAGCGAGAGCAGGGGCGTGTCGCGCGGGCGGGGGGCTGGGGCGCGGATGGACACCTCCGGTAGGACCCTAACGACCCGCGCTGAGCTGCAGGCCCAGATCGGGCCAGCTGCGGTCCTCGGCCCAGGTGGCGCCCAGGGAGACGCCCAGGCAGTCACAGCGCGAGGAGAAGGCCAGCCCCAGGTGGCGCTCCACGAACACGGCATCCTCTGGCGACCAGCGCGCAGAGGCCCGGGGCACCCAGCGATCCTGGCCGAGGGGCAGCGCCCAGCTGGCCCCGACCTGCAGCTGCCCCGAGGCGGCCTCCTCCTGCAGCCGCAACGCACCCAGAGACAAGGACCCGGGATCGCCGCGCAGGCCCACCGCAGCTCGCAGCAGTCCCTCGCCAAAGCCCTGGTCCTGCTGCCAGTCCCCCCCGGCCAGCAGGCTGCCCCACCAGGGGCCCTGCCCCAGCCAGGCCTCTGCCCTGGGCAGCAGCCCCTGGTCGCTGATGGGCAGGCTCGCGTCCAGCTGGAAGGGCATGGCGCCGTGGGTCAGCCACCGGCTCTGCAGAGCAGGGCCCACCCACCAGGCCGGCAGCGGCGAGAGGGACGGGTGGAGGGTGGACAGGGGCTCCCCCTGCGTGAGGGCGGATCCGGCCCGCAGGGAGGGCCTGAGCAGGTGCCTCGCGGCTCCGTGATCCGCCCACATGGGCAAGGTCAGCTCGCCCTCGGCGCTCAGCTGCGCCTGGGCCGGTGCAGGCTCCTGTGCCCCCGAACCGTCCAGCGACTCCACCAGCAGCGCGCGACCGGCGAGCCGCGCCTGGGCCTGGAGCGCCCCCAGGCCGCCCCCCAGATCCAGGCCCATACCCGAGCGGCTCACCATCCAACGCTGGTCCAGCTCGTCCAGCTGCGGCCCGCTGCCCCCCAGACCCAGGTCGAGCTGCACCCAGGGCGAGAGCGCACCCGCGTCGCGCGCGGGGCGGGCCAGCACGACTCCCAGCAGGCGCTGCTCGGCGCCCGCGGGATCCTGGAAGCTGTCGTGCTCCAGCCTCACGCCGCGGTAGCCCACCAGGGCGCGGGCCTCGTGGAAGGACTGCTGGCGAGAGGCGAAGTCGGGCTCGAAGTCGGCCAGGTACTCGTGATCGGACACCAGCCGCCCCTGGCCGGCGGTTCGAAAGCCGCCATCGGCGTGGCCATGCCGCCAGTCGACCGCGCCGCGCAGGGCACCCTCGAGCGCGTCGTAGCCACCCTCGACCTCCAGCTCGCCCCCTCCATCGTGGGGCAGCGCCCAGCGCAGCTCGCTGCCCAGGCGCAGGCCGCGCTGCTGCCGCCAGCGAGGGATCAGGCTCAGATCCGCGCTGGGGCCCAGCACCAGGTAGAGGGGCAGGCCCAGCTCCAGGCCGTCCTGCCCGTAGCCCAGCTCCGGGGGCAGCAGCCCGGTCTGGCGCTCGCGCAGAGGCAGCAGCGCCGCGGGCACGGGCACCAGGGGGCAGCCCGCCAGCCGCACCAGCCCGCCGATCACCACCGCCCGCTCGTCGGGGCGCACCACCACCCGCCAGGCCTGCAGCTGCCAGGGTGGGCGACCCTCGCTGCAACCGCAGGAGGTGAAGGCGGCCCCGTCCAGCCGCACCCGCCCGTCGGGCAGCAGCTCCAGACGCTGGAATTGCAGGGTGGCCCCGGGGCGGCTCCAGCTGCCCTCCTCCAGCACGGCGCCGCCGCCATCCAGCAGGATCTCGAAGCGCTCCGCCTGCAGCTCGCCGTCCAGAAGCCACGCGCGAACCGCTCCCTCGCCGGAGGCCATCCGCTCGTCCACCACCACCCGATCCGCCTCCAGCCTGAGCAGCTCGCCCGCCGCAGCGGGCTGGGCGGAGGTCGCCAGCAGGCCGAGCAGCAGGAGCGGGCTGATCACCGCAGCCCGAGCAGGTCGCGCACCGCCCCCACCAGGAACACCGACCCGGCCACGATCACCTCTCCCCCGCCGCTGCGAGCCATGGGCAGGGCCTCCTCGATGAGGCCCGCCGGCATGACGGGGATGGACAGGCCCTCGAGGGCCGCGGCCACCACGCCGGGGGCGAGGGCGCGCGGGTGGCTGCCCGCCGTGGTGAACACCCGGTCCACGTGACCGGCCAGCAGGGTGCCGATGGCCCGGATGTCTTTCTCGCGAGAGCAGCCCAGCAGCAGCGTGCGCCGGGGGCGGGCAGCGCGGCTGCGCAGGTAGGTGGCCAGGGTGACGGCGCCGTCCAGGTTGTGGGCGGAATCCACCAGCACGTCCGGGGCCACCCACTCCAGCCGCCCGGGCATCCGGCACTGGGCGATGCCCGTCCGGATGGCCTGGTCGTCGCAGGTGAGGGTGAGGGGCAGCAGGTCGATGACCGCCAGGGCCACCGCCGCGTTGTCCACCTGGTGGATACCAGCCATGCCCACCGTGAGCCCGTGGCGGGTGGTGCCCGGCCCCTGCCAGCTGAAGGACGATCCGTCGCGGGAGAGGTGGAAGTCTTCGCCGTAGACCAGCAGGCGCGCGCCGCGGGTCTGCGCCATGGCGCGGATCACCCGCAGGGCGTCCAGGGGCATGCCCCCCACCACCACCGGCAGATCCGGCTTGAGGATCCCGGCCTTCTCACCGGCGATGGAGGCGACGTCGGGCCCGAGCACCTCGGTGTGGTCGAGCCCCACGGTGGTGATGGCGGCCGCCACGGGACAGCCCACGTTGGTGGCGTCCAGCCGCCCGCCCATGCCCACCTCGAACACGGCCACGTCCACCTCGCAGGCCGCGAAGTGCATGAAGGCGGCCGCGGTCAGCGTCTCGAAGTAGGTGAGCGGTTCCTGGTCTTCGCCCAGATCCACCAGGGCGTGGCCCACCGCCCGTGCCTGCTCGGCGATGCTGCCCAGCAGGGCGTCCAGCGAGCGGTCGCTCACCTCCCGGCCGTTCACCTTGATGCGCTCGTTGACCCGCTGAAGGTGCGGCGAGGTGTACAGGCCCACCCGATAGCCCTGGCGCGTGAGCACCTCGGCCACCATGGCGCAGACGCTGCCCTTGCCGTTGGTGCCACCCACGTGGACGATGGGGAAGGCGTCCTGGGGCGAGCCGAGCACGCGCATGAAGCGCCGCATCCTGTCGAGGCCCAGGCGCACACCGTGACGGGCGGCGGCGGCGAGCACCGGATGTTCCCTCATAGGAGGACCTCGCGAGGGGCGGGCCCGCCCGGAGTGGACGCGGCGCCGGCCTGGTCCCCGAGCCTATCGCGACACTCGGCACCGGGTAAAGGGCGCGCTCAATCCGCGCCCAGCACCCTCCAGAAGGAACCGAATCCGATCCACAGCTCCCCGGCCAGGTACCGCGTGCCGCTGCGGTCCCCCGAACGGCGCGCCCGCAGGTAGTCGTTGAGCTCCTTCTGCTCCTCGTCGCTGCGGTCCTTGGGATGCTCCAGGTTCATCACCAGCGGCGCGATCCCCTTGCTGCCCTTGTGCACCATGCCGACGGTGCCATCTGCGGCCACCGACACCACCACCGCCACGTGGGTGATGGGATCGTCCAGACGCCCGTTGCCGTTCCGGTCGTAGGTGTTCTCGAAGAAGGCCACGTCACCCACCCAGGGTCGCTTGCGGCGATGGAAGACCCCGATCCGCCTGGCGTCCTGCAGCAGGCTCTCGCTGGAGCCCACCAGCGCCAGGCCTGCCCGGGCGTGGGCGGCCATGACCAGCCCGGAGCAGTCATAGCGGAAGGAGTCGCCTCCGTGACGCAGCCGCGACGTGCCGATGAAGTGCGAGGCGGCGCGCGCCACCGCCGCGCCGGTCTGGCGCTCCCGGGCGCCCGGCTCCGGGGCTCCCTCCTGGCCCGATGATCCTGTGGCGGGCTGTTCCTCACCTGGCTCGATGCCGTCCCACACCGAGCCGGGGCCGTCCTGGAGGCCATCTTCGGGGGCCAGGAAGGGCCGTCCCACCGAGCCCAGGGGGCCCGGATAGCGGAAGCCGCTGTGGGCGCAGCCTGCGATCAGCAGCGCCACCAGCGGGCCGCAGAGGGAGCTGGCCGGTTTCCATGACACGTCAACACTCTACCCGAGAAGTACTGGCCAGGGTAGGACACCGGGGCGTGTCCAGGCCGTCACCCGCAGCGCTCGAGCTCGACGCAGACCGTCGGATAGCGACCGGAGGAGCACAGCGATACGTGATGCGTCCGCGGAGGTTCCAGGTGCCCGAAACCCCCTCGCAAGCACCACCCATCCAGGGGCCGGGCCACCTGGGGCTGCTGGTCCAGGCCGTGCTGCTGCTGCTGCCGGGGCTGCTGACCTGGGCTCCCACGCTCCACGGCGGCACCGTGCCCATGGACACCCAGTGGCTGGTGGTGGACAACCCCCTGCTGGGCCCCGGTGATCTCGCCGTGCTGCCCTCCATCCTGTGGGACATGAGCGCCAGCACCCGCTGGCAGCTGGGCGCCGAGTTCCTGCCCATCCGCGATCTCTCGGTGCTGCTGGACTTCGCCCTCTTCGGGCCCAGCTGGGGCTGGCACCACGCCACGAGCCTGGCCCTGTACCTGCTGGGCTGCCTGCTGGCCTGGGCCCTGCTGCGCAAGCTGCTGGGTGTTGGCCTTCGAGCCTGGGTGGCCGCGCTGCTGTTCTGCACACTGCCGGTTCACGCTGAGAACGTGGCCTGGCTGGCCGGGCGCAAGGACCTGCTGGGGCTGGTGTTCTCCATCGCGGCGGTGCTGCTGGCCCTGAGCGCCCGGCCCCTGGTGGGCATCGTCGGCTCCGCCTTGCTGGTGCTGCTGGCCATCTGGTCCAAGAACACCGCGTTCATCGTGCCCCTGTGGATCTTCAGCGCCCTCTGGTTCCGCGATCGTGAGCGCTGGCGGGGGCGCTGGCTGTGGGCGGCGGTGGTGCACGGCGCGGTCCTGGCCACCTGCTTCACCATCAGCCTGGCGCTGGGCGACCGGGTGGGTTTGCTGGCCGAACAGCGCTTCGAGGGTCCCACCGAATTCGTCGTGCTGCAAGGCCGCATGCTGCTGGACTACGCGCTGCTGCTGCTGGCCCCCTGGCGGCTGTGCCTGTTCCACCCGCCTCCCCAGCTGCACCCGCCCCTGCAGCTCCTCAACCTCGCCGGCCTGGCGGTGGCCGGGGTGCTGGTGGGCGGCCTGCTCGCGTCGTGGCGCAGGGCGCCGCTGCTGGCCCTGGGCCTGTTCTGGTTCGCCGCAGCTCTGATCCCCACCTCCCAGCTGGTGCCGCTGCAGAACGTCATCGCCGAGCGCTACCTGTTGCTCCCCAGCCTGGGCCTGGTGCTGGCCCTGGCCGCGGCCCTGCCCGGGCGCCGCGGCTGGAGCCTGGGTTTGCTGGCCGCCGCCCTGTTCGGGGCGGGCTTCGCCTTCCAGCGCGCCGGGTTGTGGTCCGATCCTGTCGAGCTGATCGAAGACGTGGTCCAGACCCACCCCGGCGACCCCAAGCACGAGGCCCTGCTGCTGCAGCTGCGCATGGAGCGCGAGCCCGCACAGGCGCTGCCGCTGGCGCGCGAAGCGGTGGCCGCCTGGCCGGACATCCCCGCCCTGCAGCGCCACCTCGGGCACGCCCTGCTGCAGGCCGGCCTGCCCGCCGAGGCTGTCCAGGCCTACCGCCGCGCCCTGCGAGGCGACGCCAACGACATGGAAGCTGGCAAGGGCATGATCGCCGCCCAGCTGGCCACGGGCGACGCCGCCGGCGCCCTGGCCTCGGCGCGCGCCCTCAGCCAGCGGTTCCCCGACCAGCCCGGCCTCTGGAGCAGCCGCGGTGTGGCCGCACTGCACAGCGAGCGGCTGGACGAGGCGCGGGACTCGCTGGACACCGCCCTGCAGCTGGATGCCGACCACGTGGAGGCCACCTGCAACCGCGCCGGCGTGGCCTGGCTGCAGAGAGACCGCGAGCGCGCCGAGGCGGGCTGGCAGCGCTGCCTGGAGCTGGAGCCCGACCACCGGAAGGCCCGGCGCGGGCTGCAGGCGCTGCAGGCCAGCCCCTGAGCGGCGGGGTCAGAGAGCCTGCTCCCACAGCAGGTACAGGCTGGGCGCCGGGGGCCGCACCCAGGCCGGATCCGCCCCCAGCGGCCCCGCCAGCAGCAGCCCCGCCAGGGCGGGCTGGCCTCCCAGCACGTCGATCACCACGAAGCTGCTGGCGGTCCAGCCAGCGGCGGCGATCCAGCCATCGGGCGGCGTCGCGCCGTAGCTCTCTTGCACCTGGGCTCCCGCCAGCAGGCCGCCTTCGAGGCCCCCGGCCAGCTGCAGCTCGTCCAACCAGGCGAAGCCCAGGGGCACCGAGACATGCCGCAGGGGAGCCGCCCTGGCCTCGCCGCGCAGCACGATCTTGCCGTGGCCCACCGCCACCTCAGCGGGCAGGCTGCGCAGGTTGTTCACCCCGCCCAGCACCTGCAGGCGGTGCTCCACCTCCCCCCAGGCCAGCCCCGTGCGCGCCTGGCCGGCGAAGGCCAGCCTCGGGTGCGGGCTCGCCACCCCGGCCAGGCGCCCCGAGAGGCTCGCCCAGCGCTGGCCGCCGCGGGGCACGAAGCCGCTGCCGCCCCCCAGCACCAGCCGGTGCCCTCGCAGGGGGAAGAGCCAGTCCACCTGGGTGTCCCACACGAACAAGGCGGAGGCGTCCAGGGCCACGGCCCCCGCCTCCGTGGGCCTGAAGGCGGGGTCCAGCAGCGACCAGGACGCCCGCAGGTACAGCCGGCAGGGCCGCCAGCGCCGATCCTGCAGCGGCCCCCAGGCGTAGCCCACCCCTCCCAGAGCACCCACCAGGTCCACCTCGTCGCGAAACAGGTAGCTGTCGAACAGCCAGCGCGTGTCGTGCTGCCGGCGGAGGCGCAGCGCCAGGTAGCCCTCGACGCGCCCGGACGACAGGTTCCACACCGTGGGAAAGGCAGACACCACGGTGGTCCAGCGGGTCGGCCAGCGGTCGTTGGCCCGATCCTCCTGCCGTGACAGCCCCCCGGGATCCAACACCACCCGCTGTGGGCGCTGGTCCAGCTCCAGGCTCTGCTGTGCGGAGCCCTCGCCCAGCTCGAGCAGCTGCGGCTGGCCGTCCACCGAGACCACCAGCGGCTCGGCGGGAGCATCCGGAGGGGCGTCGCGAACCACCGTGACCCTCGCCCCCGTGCCCTCCATGCTCACCCCGAGCTGGTAGTCCTGCTCCCCCTTGGCTCGTGGCTGCCGGCGCAACCAGGCTGGACCCGGCTCACCCGCCAGCAGGGCCTCGGCCACCTCCACCACCGGCTCGCCTCTCAGGGCCGCTCGACCCGCGACCACCGCCCCGGGCAGGCGCGGATCGAGCAGCTCGAGCAGCTCGTCAGCCACCGAGTCACCGGGCCAGGGCTCCCCCATCACCTCGCTCACATAGGGCACGTTGCCCGCATAGAGCAGCTCGTCCACCTGGGGCAGCCAGGCGAACCAGCGCAGCAGGCCCTGGGCGGTGGGGTTCCGTTCCATGGCCCGCGCGGCCAGGACCGCGGCGACGAAGTCCCGCAGGCGGTGCTCGGGCAACCGGCCGGCCAGCCCGGCCTCCAGCAGGCCGTCGGCCACGGCGAGCTGGTGGAGGTGCTTGAGCCCGGGGCTCACGCGGAGGGCGCGCGAGGACAGGAACAGCAGCCCTGGTGCGGGTCTGGCCAGGCGGCGCATCAAGGGAGCGTCCACCACGACGAGCTCGAGCGGCACGCTCGCGGGCCAGCACTCCTCGAGGCTACGCGCCAGCCAACGCTGGCGCGCCGCGGAGACTCCGTGGCGCGAGACCAACCGCAGCTCTCCGACCGAGGTCTCGATCCGCTGCAGCTGGCCGCCGGGGATCACCGCCAGCCCCAGGCGCTCGCCCTGGCCCCACCAGCGCAGCTCGCCCTGCCCGAGGTCGCTGCCCAGCGCACCAAGGGCACCCTCGGGGATGTCCGCCACCACGTCCCAGTGGGCCTCGAACACCCGGCCGTCGGCGTCCACGGGCACTGGATACCAGCCGCCGTTGAGGAACAGCCCCTGCCCAGGGACACGCCCCACCGCTCCGTAGCGATCCGGGACCTCGGCCTCGAAGAACAGGTACCGACCCCGCTCGTCGTGCTGCTCGACCCAGCCCAGGGACCCCTGCTCGGGCAGCCCGGGCCAGGTGCGCAGGGCGCTGCGATCGTCCAGGGGTAGGGGCAGCGTTCCCAGGGCGTCTGCAAACCCCACCCCCTCGGGCCCCTGCCATCGCAGGGTGCCCGTGATGGAGCCCAGGTCCTCGGACACCTGGGCGCGCAGCTCTACCCGCAGGTCCTGGGCCTGGGCCACGCCGGCCCAGCAGGGCAGGATGAGCAGACCCGCCAACACCGCGCCAGCCACCACCTACGCGCCAGAAACTGGCAGCAGCGCGCTCAAAATACGAAGCCGAGCCCGCCGTTGAGGGTGGTGAGCTGCTGGGGCGCGAAGGCCACGGCCAGGCGCAGCTGCACATCGCCGCTCACGATGCGGAAGCCCCCCGCCAGGTTCAGGTGCCGGTAGACATCGCTGAACTCGGCGGCGCTCTTGAAGCCCGAGACCTCGCCGATGCCGATCTTCTGCTGCTCCTCTTCCAGCAACCTCGGGGCGGCGTGCACGATGACCTGTCCGACCCCCAGGTAGGGGCTGAACTGGGCCTGGTTGATGCCCACCAGGGTGCCGAAGGGCAGCGTGTACCCGACGGTGGCCGAGTAGTCGAGAGCGCCCAGCTCCAGCTCGTCGTTGCCCACGTAGCCGGCGTAGCCCACCTGGATGCAGAGGTCGGGGATGGGGTGGTAGCCCTCCCACAGACCCCAGCGACCGTAGCCCGCGAAGATGGTCTGGTGGGAGAACGCCAGGTAGCCCAGGTTTCCGCCCACCTCGAGGGACAGGGGCAGCCCCTTGCGCGCCTGCAGCCAGGGGATCCAGAGCACGGCATTGGGCTCGCCGTCGGCGTGCACCCGCGCCCAGGGGGCGGGCTGGCCCGAGCCACCTTCCTTGGTGTCGATGAAGGCCACCGTGGAGGACAGGCCAAGATCGAAGCCGAAGACACCAAGGGTCTCTCCGGGAGCCATGGGCTTGTTGGCGATGGACAGTCCCAGCTGGTTGACCACCGCGCTGTAGGCATCGGCCGCCACGGCCTGGTCCACCGAGGTGCCCTTCCAGGAGCCCAGGTTGGACAGCACCACATCTTCGGCCGCCGCCGCGGGGCCAGCCAGAGAGAGGGAGGCGAGACAGCAACCCAGCGTCGCGAGCACGAACCTGCGCATGGCATTTCTCTCGGAAAGGCGTCCCGGGAATCCTACCCGGCGCACCCAGCGCCTTCAAGCGGGCAGTGCCAACGCGGCCTACAGATACCCCAGAGCCTTCAGCTTTTCGATCTCAGCGGGATCGAGCTCCTGCCCCTGCTGCAGCTCCGCGATGGCGGCGGTGAAGAGCTCGCTCTCGGCGGGGAAAGCCCTGTTGCCCGCGTCCAGCACGTCGATGGCGGCGCTGGTGTCGCCGCCGTCGCGCAGCTGGCCGGCCAGGGCGACGTACAGGGAAGACTTGAGCTGGGCGGAGTACTCGCCGGACAGGCGCGCGAGGCTCGCCACCACCTGGCCTCCCTGGCCGTTGGCCGCCAGGGCGCGCAGGCGGATCTGCTCCACCTGCCACACCATGGCGCGATCGGTGCCCGCCACCTGGATGGCCAGATCGGCCTGCTCCACGGCGGTGCCGAGATCGCCTGCGTCCAGCGCAGCCTGGGCGGACTCCTTGAGGTCCGCTGCGGACTTTCCGCAGCCCAGCAGGAGCAGGGCAGCCAGGGCCAGGGGGCCGATTCGGGACGGGATACCGGTCATGTTCTTCTCTCCAGGGGAGGCGGCGGCCAACCACCTAACCGACGTGAACCCACCGAACCGCCACCCTGTTCCCCAAAAACCAGGGCTGGCACCTGCAGAGCGAGCCCCGCTACGGCTCCTCACGAGGTGCAGAACTTTGGGACAGCCGCCCGTGCAGCGGCCTGTTATCATGCGCCGCCCTCCAAGCCCGGGACCCAACGCCCGTGTTCCAGCCACAGGCCCGCCACCGCGGCAGCGTCCTCGCCCTGCTCCTCGCCGGGGCCCTGTGCTGGTCCAACCCGGCCCAAGCCTACATCGGCCCGGGCGCAGGCTTCGCCTTCGCGGGCTCATTCCTGGTGCTGGCCGCCACCTTCGCGCTGGCCTTCAGCACCATCCTGTTGTGGCCCTTCCTCTATCTCTATCGCCTGATCACCATCGGCAATCCCCTCAAGAACGCCCAGGCGAAGCGGGTGGTCATCCTGGGGCTCGACGGCCTCGATCCCGGCCTGGCCACGCGCCTGATGCAGCAGGGGCGCCTGCCCAACTTCCAGGCCCTGGCCAACAAGGGCGTGTTCCGCCCGCTGGCCACCACCTACCCGTCCATGTCGCCCGTGGCCTGGTCCACCTTCACCACCGGCGTCGACCCCTCCCACCACGCCATCTACGACTTCCTGGATCGCGACCCGGAGAGCTACACCCCGCGCCTGTCCTCCACCGACATCGGCAACCCCAGCCGCATCCTGTCCCTGGGTCCCTGGCGCATCCCGCTGGGCAAGCCCAGGCTCGAGCTGCTGCGGCGCTCCCAGGCCTTCTGGAAGCACCTGGGCGACAAGCACATCTTCTCCATCATCCAGCGCATGCCCATCACCTGGCCGGCCCAGGCCTTCAACGGCCTGCTGCTGTCCGCCATGTGCGTGCCCGACCTGCGCGGCTCCCAGGGCACGTTCAGCTTCTTCTCCACCGCCAGCAGCGAGGGCGGAGCGGCCTTCGAGGGCGGCGAGCAGACCGTGCTGCGCCGCAACCCCAAGACCCCGGGCGTCATCCGCTCCCGCATCGTGGGCCCCGACAACAGCATGCGCGCCGATGGCGCGCGCATGACCTTGCCCTTCACCCTCACCGTGGCCGGCGACCAGCAGAGCGCCGAGGTCGAGATCGAAGGCGCCGAAGAAGCCTTCACCCTGAAGGTGGGCGAATACTCCGACTGGATCGAGCTGGTGTTCAAGCCGGGCCTGGGCGTCAGCGTGCACGGCATCGCCCGCTTCTACTTCACGTCCCTGGATCCCGACGTGAACCTGTACATGACCGCGATCCACATCGATCCCGAGAACCCGGCGATGCCCATCAGCCACCCCAGCACCTACTCCATCTACCTGGCGCGCAAGCAGGGCAAGTTCGCCACGCTGGGGCTGGCTGAAGACACCTGGGCGCTCAACGAGCAGGTCATCGACGAGCAGGTCTTCTGGGACCAGGCCTGGCTGTACTTCGAAGAGCGCAAGCGCATGTTCACGGACGCCTGCGAGCAGGTGCGCACCGGCCTGGTCACCACCGTGGTCGACACCACGGACCGCATCCAGCACATGTACATGCGCTACCTGGATCCCACCCACCCGGCCAACCAGGGCAAGGACACCACCGAGTGGGCCCACGCCATCTACACCCTGTACGAGCGCATGGACACGCTGCTGGGTGAGCTCCGGCACGAGTGGCAGCGCGAGGACACCGTGTTCATGGTGGTCTCCGACCACGGCTTCACCAACTTCCGCCGCGGGGTGAACCTCAACGCCTGGCTGCGCGACGAGGGCTACCTCTTCCTGGAAGACGACGAGGCCACGGAGTCCGGCGACTGGATGCAGGGCATCGACTGGAGCCGCACGCGGGCCTACGCCATGGGGCTCACCGGGCTGTTCATCAACCTCAAGGGCCGCGAGGGCCAGGGCATCGTCGAGCCCGGCGAGGAGCAGGACGCGCTGGCCACAGAGATCTGCGACAAGCTCCTGCAGCTGCGCGATCCCGATAATGGCGTCGAGGCCGTCCGCAGCGCCCGCTACGCCATGCAGTTCTACAGCGGGCCCTACAAGGGCGACGCACCCGATGTGCTGGTGGGCTGGGAGGGCGGCTACCGCCACTCCTGGAGCTGCGCCACGGGCACCGTCACGGCCCAGACCTTCGAAGACAACACCAAGGGCTGGTCGGGCGACCACTGCGTCGATCCCACCATCGTGCCCGGTGTGCTGTTCTGCAACCGCCCCATCGCCACGGCCACGCCGCGGCTGATGGACATGGCCCCCTCGGTCTTGCAGCTGTTCGGGCAGCCCATCCCCGCCTACATGCAGGGCCGCTCCGTCTTCGCCGCCCCAGGTGAGCAGGCCACCGAGACCGGCTGGCTCGATCCCTCCAGCCTGTCCCAGTCCGGCGCGGCGCCCGGCGCCCTGATCCTAAGCGACGACTCCGAGGCCGACACCGACCCCGCCATCCGGGAGGCCCAGGATGGCTAGGCTCGCGCAGGCCGCGCTGCTGCTCACTCTGGCCACCGGCTGCGCCGGTGAGCTCCAGGGCCCCGACGTGCCCGGGCTCTTCGTGCTGGGCGTCGACGGCCTCGACCCCACCATCGTCAAGCGCATGGCCGAAGAGGGCCGCCTGCCCGCCTTCGCCCAGCTCATCGACCAGGGCAGCTTTCAGCTGCTGGGCACCAGCACCCCGCCCCAGTCTCCCGTGGCCTGGTCCAACTTCATCACCGGCATGGATCCCGGCGGGCACGGCATCTTCGACTTCGTGCACCGGGATCCGCTCAACTACCATCCCATCTCATCGGCGCTGGCTCCCCTGGCCGAAGAGGACGCCCCCACCGCGCTGGAGATCCACGGCTGGTACCTGCCCACCGGCGGCGGCGAGGTGCTGAACAACCGCGGCGGCGTACCCTTCTGGGACTACCTGCACGCCGCCGGGATCGACACCGAGATCTACCGGATCCCGGGCAACTACCCCACGCCCAGCTCCCAGGCGCGGGTGCTGGGGGGCATGGGCACCGTGGACATGCGCGGCGGCTACGGCACCTACACCTGGTACACCGACCAGCCCTTGCTGGACACCAGCGAGATCAAGGGCGACGTGGAGCTGGTCACCGTGCAGGACACCGATCTCGACGGCACCCCCGAGACCGTCATCTCCACCATCAAGGGTCCCCCGGACATCTTCCACCTGCCCGCGGGCCAGGAACCCGGCGGCGACGACTACCTGAGCGCTCGGGTCACCGTGGTGCTCGATCCCGAGCAGGACGTGGCGCTGGTGCGCGCGGGCGACGACCAGGCGGTGCTGGTAGAAGGCGAGTGGTCCCCCTGGCTCACCGTGAGCTTCGAGGCCCTGCCCGCCCACCTGGCCGACATGACCGGCGCGGTGCGCTTCTACGCCAAGCAGCTGCGGCCCGACTTCCAGCTCTACGCCTCGCCGGTCCAGATCTGGGCCGAGGATCCCGCCCAGGTCATCTCGAGCCCAGAAGACTTCGCGCAGGAGATCTACGACAACATCGGCGGCTTCTACACCCAGGGTCTGCCCGAGGAGACCAACGCCCTCAAGGACCGCCTGTTCGACGACGGTGACTACCTCTCGCAGGTGGCCCTGGTGCAGCAGGAGACCCAGGCCATGCTGGACATGGCGCTGCAGCGCTTCGAGAGGGGCGACATGACCTTCGTGTACATGTCCGACCTGGACCTGCAGTGCCACATGCTGTGGCGCCACAAGGACCCCAAGTTCCCCTACGCCCCGCCCCATCCCGCCCGCGAGCCCGAGCTGGCCGAGCGCTACGCGGGCGCCATCGAAGAGATCTACGAGCACGTAGACAGCACCCTGGCCAAGGTGCGCGCGCAGCTGCCCGACGACACCGTGCTGTACGTCATGAGCGACCATGGCTTCGGCCCCCAGATGCGCAGCTTCCACCTCAACGCCTGGCTACGAGACGAGGGCTACCTGGTCATGAACGAGGGCGTGCACACCGGGTTCATGGTCACCGGCGACGTGGACTGGAGCCAGACCCGAGCCTACGGCGTGGGCTTCAACGGCCTGTACCTCAACCTGCAGGGCCGCGAAGAGCAGGGCATCGTCACCGAAGAGCAGGCCGCCCCCCTGCTGCGCGAGATCGCCCGCAAGCTCGAGCACTTCCGCGACCCCGAGAACGACGCCAGCGTGGTCTACACCGCCGACCCGGCCACCGAGGCCTACCGCGGCACCCGCGTGGGCGAGGCCCCCGACATCATCGTCGGCTACGACCTGGGCTACGCGGCCTCCGACGAGACCACCCTCGGCGAGATCAGCGAGCAGGTGCTCGGGGACAACACCTCGCGCTGGTCCGGCAACCACCTGGGAGCGGCCGAGCTGTTCCCGGGCTCGCTGCTGGTGGATCGCGAGCTGCCCAGCGCGGGCCACGATCTCACCGACCTGCCGGTGAGCATCCTGCAGCACTTCGGCCTGCCCCCCGGCGAGGGCATGGTGGGCCAAGACATCTTCCACGACTGAGACCTCCCGACGAACCAACGACCGCGACAGGAGACGCCATGTTCGGCAGCACCACCAAAGTGAAGCTCGACAGAGACCTGGTGACCCGCCTCAAGCACATCGCCGACGTAGCCGGCTACGCCACCGTCGAGGAATTCATCACCCACGTGCTCGAGAAGGAGATGACCAACTTCGAGGGCACCGACGGCGACGACGACATCCGCGACAAGCTCCGGGGCCTCGGGTACATCTCCTAGGCTCCGGCTCCCTCCCCAGGCTCCTGGAGAGCCCAGTGGCATGAACGCCTTCAACCGGATCAGCAGCGCGATCTTCGACCTCGTGCTCGACCTGCCTCCCGGCGACGAGCACGCCTGGTTCGACATGCTGGTGTGGCCCATCCTGGGCGGCATCGTGGCGCTCATCGTGTACAAGTACACCTCCAACCAGGCCGGCATCACGCGCACCAAGGGCCGCATCAAGATGCACCTGCTGGAGATCCGGCTCTTCAACCACGACCTGCGCGTGGTGCTGGGCGCCACCGGCCGCATCCTGGCCCACAACGCCGTGTACATCGGGCTCAACATGGTCCCCATGGTGGTCATGATCGTGCCCATCATGGCCATGCTGGTGCAGCTCGAGGCGCGCTACGCCTTCGATCCGCTGCCGGTGGGCCAGGAAGAGATCCTGGAGCTGCGCCTCGATCCCGAGCACAACAGCGCCGCCATCACCGACCTCCGGCTGGAGCTGCCCGCGGGCGTGGAGCTTTCCGCGCCTCCGGTCCGCACCCCCGAAGGTCAGGTCTACTGGCGCATCCGAGCCCTGGCCGCGGGCGACCACGTGCTCAAGGTGCACCTGGGTGACGCCGAGGTGGTGGAGAAGGGCCTGGCGGTGGGTGGCGCCGCCCGCAAGGTGCCCGTCAAGCGCACCAAGAGCTGGGAGGGCTTCCTCTACCCGGGCGAGGCCGGGCTCCCCTCCGGGTCTGGCGTCTACTCCGTGCAGCTGCGCTACCCCGAGCGCGAGCTGGCCTGGATGCCCGACGGCGAGCTGGGCATCCTGCTGTTCTTCTTCGCGGTCTCGCTCATCAGCGGCTACGCCCTCAAGGACGTCTTCGGCGTCGTGCTCTAGCCAGCTACTCCATCGTCAGGAACCCGCCATGCTGGACGACATCCAGAAGCAGATCAACCGCGCCCTGGAGCGGCTGCGCGCCGCCAACCGCCACCGCATCTACGGGGCCGACATCATCGTGGTCTCAGGCCTGCCACGCTCGGGCACCTCCATGATGATGAAGATGCTCGACGCCGCCGGCTACACCATCATGACCGACGGCGAGCGCGAGGCCGACGTGGACAACCCCAAGGGCTACTTCGAGTACGAGCGGGTCAAGGACCTCGAACAAGACGACGACAAGTCCTGGGTGGCCGACGCCCGCGGCAAGGTGCTCAAGGTCATCTCCTTCCTGATCAAGGAGCTGCCCGCAGACAGCTCCTACCGGATCATCTTCATGCGGCGCGACATCGACGAGGTCATCGCCTCCCAGAACAAGATGATCTACCGCCTGGGCACCGAGGACACCTCGGCCACCGACGCCGAGGTCAAGAAGCTCTACCAGCGCCACCTGGTGCAGGTGAAGAACCTGGTGGACAAGACCCCCAACGTGGCCATGATCGACGTCAACCACCGCCGCGCCATCAAGGACCCCATGTCTGTGGCCGAGCAGGTCAACGAGTTCCTCGGCGGTGATCTCGACGTCCAGGTCATGGCCGCGGTGGTGGACAAGAAGCTCTACCGCAACCGCGCCGGCAGCCTGCCTGCGCCCGAGGTCGCGGCCGAAGAATAGGAGCTCCCAGGCGACGCCCCAGCGGGATCATCCAGGGGCGCAGCTCCTGGCGCAGCTGCGCCGGTCAGCCGCTCACACCCCAAGCCCGCGAGGACCTGCTGGCGGCCATCGCCCAGGCCCCCCGCGCGCCCTTCGGCGGCCAGGTCCGGTTCGTGCTGGTTGAGGGTCAGCCCCCCATCTCGGGCATGGTGCTGGGGAACACCTGGCCGCCCTCGGCCGCGCAGGCGTGCCCTCCGGGCTTGTTCCACACGCTCTCGCGGATGGTAGCGAGGATCTCTTCCTGGCTGGCGTGGTCGCGCAGCAGCTCGCGCAGCGAGACCCCCTGCTGGAAGCCCAGGCAGGTGAACAGCTGGCCATCGGCGGTGAGGCGCAAGCGGTTGCAGTGGGCACAGAAGTGCTGGCTGAGCGGCGCGATGAAGCCCACCCGCAGGCCGCTGTTGGCCACGCGCCAGTAGGCCGCGGGCCCCTGCCCGGGCACCTCCTGGTCGTGGACCAGCGCGAACTGCCGCGCGAGGGCCTTCTGCAGACCGGTGATGACCGTGCCCGCCTGGGCGATCTGCTCGAAGGGCATCTGCTCGATGAAGCGCGGGATGAAGTCGTCGGGAGCCTGGTTGCACCACAGGATGATGTCGCGGGCTTCGTCGGGCTCGAGATCCGGCAGCACCAAGGTGTTCAGCTTGACCGGCACCAGGCCCGCGCTCCGCGCCGCTTGGATGCCCGCCAGGGCCCGCACCAGGTCGCCACCCTGCGTGATGCGACGGTACCGCCCCGGCCGGAGCGAGTCGAGGCTGACGTTCACCCGGTCCAGGCCCGCCTGTGCCAGGGCCTGAGCCCTCTCGGCCAGCAGGGTGCCGTTGGTGGTGAGGCTTATCTCCAGGTCTCCTGACAGGGCCGCGAGCGAGGCGACGAGGCCTTCCACTCCAGCCCGGAGCAGAGGTTCGCCGCCGGTGATGCGGATGCGACGCACACCCAGCTCGACGAAGGCCGCGGCCAGCTGCACGATCTCGGCGTCGGTGAGCACGTTGGCCGGGGGCTTCTGCGGCCGCCCCTTCGCTGGCACGCAGTAGGTGCAGCTCTGGTTGCAGACATCGGTGACGCTGATGCGCAGGTAGAAGTGGTGCCGCCCCTTGCGGTCCAGCAGCTGCCGAGACTCGACGCCGGCCGTGCTCATGGAGCTTCCTCCAGCGGAAGCTCCGCCACCAGGGCGTCGGCCAGGGCGTCGAAGGCCGCGGCCAGGGGGAGATCCGCCGCGGCGCCCGGGCGACCCTCATCGCCGGCAGCCCGCAGCCGCCCATCGATGGGGATCTCCGCCAACAGGGGCACCTCAGCCTGCTCGGCCACCCCGCGCGCCCCACCCTGCCCGAAGGGGTGATCGCGGGTGCCGTCCGGGAGCTGGTACCAGGCCATGTTCTCCACGACCCCCAGGATGGGGACCTCCATGCGGCGGAACATCTCCAGGCCGCGCACGGCGCCCATCAGGGCCAGCTGGCCCGGTGTGGAGACGATCACGGCCCCCGAGAGGGGGACCAGCTGAGCCAGGGTGAGCTGCGCGTCACCCGTGCCCGGGGGGAGGTCGATCACCAGGTAGTCGAGGCCGGCCCAGTCCACCTCTTCGACGAACTGCCGCACCAGGCCCATGACCACGGGGCCGCGCCAGATGAGGGGCTGGCCCTCCGCCACCAGGAACCCCACCGACATGCAGCGCAGGCCGTGGGCCTGGATGGGGACGATCTGCTCCGCTTCGTTGAGCCCGGGGCGTTGTCGGATGCCCAGCATGGTGGGCAGGCTGGGACCGTAGATGTCGGCGTCCATGATGCCGACCTTGTGGCCCAGACGCAGCAGGGCCAGGGCCAGCTGCACCGCCACGGTGCTCTTGCCCACGCCGCCCTTGCCGCTGGCCACCGCCACCACCCGGCCCACGCCGGGGATCGGCTTCTTGGCGGGCAGGGCGGGCTGGCTGTGGGTGTGGGCACCGCCTCGGGACGCGGGGGGGCTGGAGTCGCTCGGCTGGAAGGCGGGAGGCTCCACCAGCTCGGCGTCGATGGGGCCGTCCCAGCCTGCATGGGCCAGCTGGCGCGCGAGGGCGTCCAGCATGCGACGGCGATGGGCTTCGCTGTGCTCGGCGCTCACCGCCAGCTGGAACAGCAGGCGGCCCGCCTCGACCCGCAGCTGTCGCAGCATGCCCGCCTGCTGCAGCGAGCGGCCGGTGAGCGGATCGCGCACGCGCGCAGCGACCCCCTCCAA
Organism: uncultured Enterobacterales bacterium; assembly: GCA_964512185.1. Lineage (GTDB taxonomy): Bacteria > Myxococcota_A > UBA796 > UBA796 > JAFGLY01 > CAZEJJ01. The sequence continues at coordinate 23,799 of CAZEJJ010000035.1, forward strand.
CAAGCGCAAGGCCTCGTGCTCGGGCATCGGTTCCTCCATCGCCACAGTGGAAGTATGCGCCGGCCCGGCGGATAGCAAGCGCCGCCGCTACATCGGAGTGAGCAGGGACACAGCCCGACCCACCACCGCGGGAGTCCAGCTGAACCGGTGGCCTGGGCACCCGCCCCCCTCCCGCGATAGTCCGGCCTGCATGCAGCGCGCCATCAAGGCCATCCATGCCGCCTTCCACCGCCCCTCCACGCGGATCTACGGGGCGGTGCACGGGCTGGTGTGGGGCCTGATCCTGCTGTCCATCGTCATCTTCGCCCTGGACGTGTCGCTGGTGGACGAGCACGCCGCGCGCACCGCGCTGCTGGTGGTAGACAGGATCGTGCTGGGCCTGTTCGTGGTGGAGATCTCGCTGCGCATCCTCTCCTACCGACCCGCCAAGCTGGACCTGTTCCGGCTGGCACCGCTGCGCAGGGTTCGGGTCCACGTGCTGGGGCGCCTGCTGTACTGCCTGCGCCCGCTCAACCTGGTGGACATCCTCACGGTCCTGGCGCTGGTCCCCGCATTCCGCGGCCTGCGCGCCCTGCGCCTGCTGCGCACAGCGCGTGTCTTCCGCTACAGCAATCCCTTCCAGGCCGTGGCCAGCATGTTCGCCGAGAACGGCCTGCTCTACGGCTTCGCCTTCTCCCTGCTGGGAACCGCCACCCTGGTCGGCGGGATCAGCATCACCCTCATCGAGCGCGGCGAGAACCCCGACATCAACACCCTGGGCGACGGCATCTGGTGGGCGCTGGTCACGTTGACCACGGTGGGCTTCGGGGACATCACGCCTATCACTCCGCTGGGTCGCGTGGCCGGCGGGGCGCTGATGGTGGTGGGCATGTTCACGCTGGCGCTGTTTGCCGGCATCGTGAGCCGCACCCTGCTGCACGCTGTCTGGCGGCTACGAGAGGAGCAGATCCGCATGAGCGCCTTCATCGATCACATCGTCATCTGTGGCTACGACTCGGGGGCACGCATGCTGCTCGACGCGCTCGTGCAGGAGCTGGACCCCGACACCACCGCCATGCTGATCTTCGCCGAGGGCGACCGGCCCCAGGAGATCCCCGCCGACATTTCCTGGGTGCGCGGTGATCCCACCAAGGAGAGCGAGCTGGGCAAGGTGCGCCTCACCCACGCCCGCGCAGCCATCATCGTGGGCAACCGCAGCGTTCCACCACAGCACGCCGACGCCACCACCATCCTCACCGCGTTCACCATCCGCTCCTACCTTCAAGGTCAAGCCGATACCGGACGCAGGCTCGAGAAGCTCTACCTGGTGGCCGAGATCCTCGACTCCGAGAACGTGGCCCACGCCCGCACCGCAGGGGCCGACGAGGTCATCGAGACCACGAGGCTGGGCTTCTCGCTGGTGGCCCATGCCGTCACCATGCCCGGCACCGCCGACATCATCGGCCGCATGGGCGTAGCCGGAGCCCACAACCTCTACGTGTCGCGCCCACCCGCCGGACTCGAGCTCCCGGCCCCCTTCGGACTGGTGGCCTCCCTGGCCAAGCGCAGCCACGGCGTGCTGGTCATCGGTGTGCGCGACCCGGCCAGCGGCCAGGACCACATCAACCCCGACGCCGATCTGCCCATCACCCCGAACCTCCGGCTCATCTACCTGGCCGAGCGGCCGGTGCTGGCAGAAGAAGCCTGAGCCGCCCCCCGCCCGCTGCGGGCGCCCCTCCGCTCACGGCTCCCAGAGAGGGTGCTATAGTCGCGTGACTTTTTCCATGACCCCTGCACCACGGGATGGCGCTGTACTCCATGCGAATCGAGCCCAAAGAAAAGACCTTCCTCGGCCACCCCAAGGGGCTGTTCGTCCTCTTCTTCACCGAGATGTGGGAGCGCTTCAGCTACTACGGCATGCGGGCCATCCTGGTGCTCTACATGGTCGCGGAGACCCAGGGCGGCTCGCTGAGCGGGCTCGGCTGGGACAAAGCCGAGGCGCTGGCCCTCTACGGTTGGTACACGATGCTGGTGTACGTGGCCGCCATCCCCGGCGGTATCATCGCAGACCGCGTGATCGGCCAGAAGAAGGCGGTGATGTTCGGCGGCTTGCTGCTCTGCTGTGGGCACGGCATCCTGGCGCTGCCCGAGCTGTGGTCCTTCTACACCGGGCTGACGCTGATCGTGTGCGGCGTCGGCCTGCTCAAGCCCAACATCTCCACCATGGTGGGCGGCCTGTACGCCCAGGGCGACGCCCGCCGGGACAAGGGCTTCACCATCTTCTACATCGGGATCAACCTGGGCGCGTTCCTGGCCTCGGTCATCGTCGGCTGGGTCGGCGAGACCCAGGGCTGGCACTACGGCTTCGGCCTGGCCGGTATCGGCATGCTCGCGGGCCAGCTGCAGTATGTGCTGGGCTTCAAGCACCTCAAGGGCGTCGGGGAGACCGTGGTGGGCCCCGCGGCCAAGGATCCCGAGCACAACAAGCCCCTCACGGCCATCGAGAAGGACCGGGTGAAGGTCCTGCTGCTCTCCTTCCTCATCGTCATCGTCTTCTGGGGCGCCTTCGAGCAGGCCGGCGGGCTCATGAACATCTACACCAAGGAAAAGGTCGCCCGCGTCCTGTTCGGCTACGAGATCCCCGCCTCGGTGTTCCAGTCCCTGAATCCTCTGTTCATCATGATCTTCGGCACCTCGGTCGCCGCATTCTGGTTCAAGCGCTCGCGAAGGGGGAAGGAATCCTCCTCGCTGTTCAAGATGGCTATCGGGACCATGATCATGGGCAGCGGCTTCCTCTTCATGGTGGGCGCCTCGCAGCAGGCGGAAACCACTGGCCAGGCTGCGATGTACTGGCTGGTCGCCGCCTACCTCTTCCACACCATCGGCGAGCTGTGCGCATCGCCGGTGGCGCTGTCGTTCATCACCAAGCTGGCGCCGGTCAAGTACGCCTCCCTGATGATGGGGACCTACTTCGCAGTGAGCGGCCTGGGCAACAAGCTGGCCGGGCTCCTGGGCGAGGCGGCAGAGGGCGCCGGCGAGCTGACGATCTTCTGTGGAATCGCCGTGTTCTGTGTGCTGTTCGGAGCATCGATCCTCACACTGCTGAAGACCCTCAATCGCCTCACCCACGGGGCCGAGAACGAGGAAACCGCCTGATTCCAACCGGCTGCCACCATCCGTGAGGCGCACCCCATGGCGATCTTCGGGCGAAAGACCAAGAACCTCATCCAGCAGGCCCAGCAGGGCTCCTGGACCAACCTGCGCGAGCGCCAGGAGCTCGTCACGGCCCTCAAGCAAGCCAAGATCAGCGCGAGCGACGCCGTGGTCCTGCTCTGGAGCCGTGACTCCGACATCCGGCAGATCGCGGTGGAGTCCTTCCTCTCGGATCCCAGCGTGGGCGCGCTGCGCACCATGGTGGAGCAGATGGTGGAGCAGCCAGCCCACGTGCGCTCCTTCGCCGCCCGCCTGGTGCCCAAGCTGGATCGGCGCCTGGTAGAAAAGGTCATCGACGGGCTGCTGGCAGACAAGAACCCCGTCAAGCAGCGCCAGGGCTGGGAGCTGGCCCTGGAGCTCACCGGCGAGGCGGGGGCCCGCTACCTGTCACGAGCCACCCGGGAAGCCCCCGGGGAGCTGCGCATCACCGCCCTGCAACGCCTGGTGAAGGACACCGACCCGCGCCCCCATGTGGACCTGCTGCTCAAGCTGGCCCGCGACCCGGAGCGACGCCTGGCGGCCATCGCCGTGGAGGCCCTGAGCAAGGTGCAGGAAAAGCGCGTGCTCGACCTCATGCTCGACGCCTTCGCCCACGGCGATGCCACCAGCCGCAACATGGCCAAGCGCTACCTGGAGACCCAGACCGAGGCCAACCCGGCCGGAATGCGACGCCTGCTGCTGGAGCTGCTGGGCGAAGGCGAAGACGCCATCCGGCGCATGTCGGTGGAGCTGCTGCTGCAGACGGGCGATCACAGCGCGGTGCTGCTGGAGATCCTGGTCTACGCCCGCAACCTGGTGGGCTGGCTGCGCGACCGCATCCTCGAGACCCTGCGCGGCATGGGCGACGAGGTGCTGCAGAACGCGGTGGGCCTGCTGCAGCACGAAGACGAGGACGTGCGCACCGCGGCCCTGGTGCTCGTGCAGTACTTCCGCGATCCTCGGGTGGTGTTGCCTGTCTGCAAGATGCTCGAGGACGACGACTGGTGGCTGCGCATCACCGCCTGCGACGCCCTGGGCGAGCTGGGCGACAAGCGCGCCGTGCCCCAGCTGGTCAAGGCGCTGCAGGACGAGGACGCCCGCTGGGCCGCCATCGACGCCCTGGCGCGCATCGGCGCTCCCGAGGCCCTCAAGCCCATGTCGGCCTTGCTGCGCGACAAGCGGCCCGAGGTGCGCGGCGAGGTGGTGCGCGCCTTCGGGCGCTTCGAGGACCCCCGCCTGCTCCCCCTGCTCAAGCAGCTCAAGGACAAGGACCCCGTCTCGGAGATCCGCACCCGCGCGGCCGAGGTGCTGCGGGATCTCTCGGCTAAGCTCGGCAAGCCCACCGAAGACACCGAAGCGCGCACCACCGTGGTCTCGACCGACCAGCTCAAGCGACCCCTGGACAAGCTGCTCGCCCGCATCCGCCAGGAGGGCTACTCCGATCTGCACATCACCGTGGGCGAGCCGCCCTTCGTGCGGCGGGGGGGCGTGCTGGAGCGGCTCGAGGGCGGCAACAGGCTCGACGCGCGCCAGACCCAGGGCGCGATCCTCTCCATCCTCAGCGACCGCCACAAGAGAGCCCTGCAGCGCGTGGGCGAGGTGGACTTCTGCCACGCCATCCCCGAGGTGGGCCGCTACCGCGTCAACGCCTTCGTGCAGCGCAAGGGGCTCTGCGCCGCGTTCCGGGTCATCCCCAACGTGCCGCCCACCTTCTCCGATCTGCGCCTGCCGGGCCGCCTCACCGAGCTCACCGACTACCACCAGGGCATCATCGTGGTCTCGGGGCCCGCCGCCAGCGGCAAGAGCACCACCCTGGCCGCCATCATCAACCTGATCAACGAGACCGCTCCCGACCACATCATCACCCTCGAGGATCCCATCGAGTTCGTGCACCCCGCCAAGCTGGCGCTGGTCAACCAGCGCGAGGTGGGCTCCCACTCCGAGTCCTTCTCCCGCGCGCTGCGCGCTTCCCTGCGCCAGGATCCCGACGTGATCATGGTGGGCGAGATGCGCGACGTGGAGACCATCCGCATGGCGCTCATGGCCGCCGAGACCGGCCACCTGGTGGTGGCCACCATGCACACCACCAGCGCCGTGCAGACCATCGACCGCCTGGTGGGCAGCTTCCCCCCTGAAGAGCAGCCCCAGGTGCGCATGGCCCTGTCCGAGAGCCTCAAGTACGTGGTCTGCCAGCAGCTGCTGCCGCGCAAGGACGGCAAGGGGCGCGTGGCGGTCTTCGAGGTGCTCAAGGGCATCATGAGCGTGGGCAACCTGCTGCGCGACTCCAAGACCTACCAGATCCCCAGCCTGATGCAGATCGGCCGGCACGTGGGCATGCAGACAGTGGACCAGGCCCTGATGGACCTGGTGGAGGCCGACCTCATCGAGCCTGAAGCCGCCTGGCTGCGAGCTGAGAAGGCCGAGACCTTCGCTCCCCTCTGCCGCCCGTCCTTCCTGCGCGAAGTGGAGGCTGTCTGATGTCCAACATGATCGACCGCTTCCTGCGCCTCATGAACGATCGCGGCGCCTCCGACCTGCACCTGAGCGTCGGCCGCCCGCCCCTGTTCCGCCTGTCGGGTCGCATCGAGCCCATCCGCTACCGCGTGCTCACCGACGACGACTTCGTGCGCCTGATGCGCCCCACCGCCCCCGAGCGCATCTGGAAGTCCTACCTGGAAGAAGGCGACGCCGACTTCGCCTACGAGGTGCCCGATCTGGCCCGCTTCCGCGTGAACATCTTCAAGCAGGAGCGGGGCATGGGTGCGGTGTTCCGCATCATCCCCACCAAGATCATGACCATCGAGCAGCTGCGGCTGCCCTCTTCGGTGCACCGGCTCACCAAGCTCCGTGGCGGCCTGGTGCTGGTCACCGGCCCCACCGGCTCGGGCAAGTCCACCACCCTGGCGGCCATCATCCACGAGATGAACCAGCACCGGGCCATGCACTTCGTCACCATCGAGGACCCCATCGAGTTCGTGCACGACAACCGCATGTCCCTGGTGTCCCAGCGCGAGATCGGGCCTCACTCACGCAACTTCTCCAACGCCCTGCGGGCCGCCGTGCGCGAGGACCCCGACTGTATCCTCGTGGGCGAGATGCGCGACCTGGAGACCATCGAGATGGCGCTGTCGGCCGCCGAGACCGGCCTGTTGGTCTTCGGCACCCTGCACACCAACTCCGCCGCCAAGACCGTGGACCGCATCATCAACGTCTTCCCCTCCGACAAGCAGGACGGCGTGCGGCTGGCCCTGTCCTCTATCGTCAAGGCCATCCTGTCCCAGCAATTGCTGCGCCGCAAGGGTGGCGGGCGCGTGGCCGCGGTGGAGGTGATGTTCGGCGCTCCGGCCCTGAGCGCCCTGATCCGCGAGGGCAAGACCCACCAGATCTCCAACTTCATCGGCCAGGGCAAGTCCCGCGGCATGGTGGGCATGGACGACAGCCTCAAGAAGCTGGTGGAAGAGGGCCTCATCGATCCCGGGGCGGCCCTGGAAAAAGCTCTCGACAAGGACGTCATCCGCAAGTGGCTCAAGGAGCGCGGCGACACCGTGCCCGACGACGTGTCGCCGGACTGACCGCGGCCCAGGGCGGCTCCGGAGTCATGCCCCCGGCTCCTGAGACGATCCAGCCGTGACACCCGCTCTCTCTCGCGCCTGCAAAAGGTAATCATACCAACCAGACACCTGCGCGCACCTGCGCGCACACCTGCGCCGCAGCTGTAAAAGGTAATCATACCAACCAGACACCTGCGCAGACACCTGCGCAGACACCTGCGCGCACACCTGCGCCGCAGCTGTAAAAGGTAATCATACCAACCAGACACCTGCGCGCACACCTGCGCCGCAGCTGTAAAAGGTAATCATACCAACCA
>CAZEJJ010000035.1:30937-34366 GCA_964512185.1 uncultured Enterobacterales bacterium
GCGCACACCTGCGCCGCAGCTGTAAAAGGTAATCATACCAACCAGACACCTGCGCCACCTGCGCCAAGACACCTGCGCCACCTGCGCCACCTGCGTACCAACCAGACACCTGCGCCACCTGCGCCACCTGCGCCACCCCTGCGCCACCTGCGCCCGCACCTGCGCCCGCACCTGCGCCCGACACCTGCGCCCATACCAACCCGACACCGGCGCCCTCTCCTGCGCCCTCAGACACCTGCACCCTCTCCTGCGCCCAGCAGCGCAGCAGCGCAGCAGCGCAGCAGCGCAGCGGGTGGCGGCAGGATCCGGGGCCCGTGGACCGCCCCCGGGTGAGCCCTGCGGGCTCCCGATCGGCAGCCCGCCCCCTGCCTGCGGGCTATGGAGCCGCCTGCCTCGCAGCGGAGCCCATATGAGCCAGCAGAAGAAGTCCACCGTCCCGTTCTTCACCCAGGTCCGCTCCATGAAGTGGAACTTCTGGGTGGCCAACCTGATCGAGGCCGGCGAGCGGCTCGCTTTCTTCGGGGTGCGCGCGGTGGTGGGCCTGTACATGTACGGCGAGACCTCGGTGCTGCACCTGAGCATGACCGAGAAGGGCATGATCTTCGGCATCTGGGCGCTCATCCAGTGCCTGGTGCCCATGGTCAGCGGCGGCTACACCGACACCTACGGATACCGCAAGTCCCTGGTGGTGGCCTTCACCATCAACATCATCGGCTACCTCACCATGGCCAACGCCGATGGCTTCTGGATCATGCTGCTGGCGGCCTGCCTGGTGGGCACGGGCACCGCCATCTTCAAGCCCCCGGTGCAAGGCTCGGTGGCCAAGTCGCTCAACGAGGACAACTCCGCGCTGGGCTTCGGCATCTTCTACCTGCTGGTCAACGTGGGCGGCCTGCTGGCCCCGGTGCTGGCCGCCCTGCTGCGCGGCGACCCCGAGACCAACCCCACCTGGCAGTATGTCTTCTACGGCGCCGCCGCCGTCACGGCCCTGCTGTTCCTGCCCGCCTTCCTGCTGTTCCGCGAACCCGAGCTGGACCCGGAGGCCAAGAAGAAGTCCTCCATCCAGGTCTTCTCCGACACAATGAAGACCCTGTGGAATGACCAGCCCATGCTGCGCTTCCTGCTGGTGGTCTCGGGTTTCTGGTTCATGTTCATGCAGCTGTGGGACCTGCTGCCCAACTTCCTGGACGAGTGGGTGGACACCCGCGACGTGGGCGCCATGGCCACCTCGGTGCTGGGCTCCAAGGCCGACGCCTGGCTGATGGCCGACGGCGCGCTCAAGCCCGAGATGCTGATCAACATCGACTCGGCGGCCATCGTGCTGCTGGTCTTGCCCATGTCCTGGTTCTTCGGGCGCTTCAAGATGATGACCAGCCTGATCCTGGGCATGATCATCGCCACGGTGGGCTTCACCCTGGCCGGCATGAGCACCGCGGGCAGCTTCGCCGCCATCATGATCTTCGTCTTCGCCATCGGCGAGATCATCTGCAGCCCCAAGTTCTCCGAGTTCATCGGCATGACGGCCCCGCCCGACAAAAAAGCCGTCTACATGGGCTACTCCAACATCCCCTTCGCCATCGGCTGGGCCGTGGGCAACTGGCTCTCCGGCCCGCTGTACGACATCTTCTCCAGCCGCACCATGCTGGGTCGGCGCTATCTCGAAGAGCAGCTGGGCATGGCCGCCGAGCAGGTGGAGGCCATCCCCGGCCCTGAGGTCATGGCCACCCTGGCGGAGCGGCTGGGCGACGGCGCCACCACCTACGACGCCACCCAGCTGCTGTGGGAGGCCTACCAGCCCTGGATCATCTGGCCCATCCTGGGCGCGGTGGGCGCCGTGTCGGTGGCGGGCATGGTCTGGAACTACCGTCAGTCGCAGAGGAAGCTCGAGAACGCCCCCAAGCCGGTGGAGAAGCAGAAGATCGAGGTGCCCTAGTTCAATGGGCGCGCTCGCTCGCAAGCTCGGACCGCTGACCGCCACCCTGCTGGTGGTGGCCAGCATGGTGGGCACCGGGGTGTTCACCACTACGGGCTTCCTGGTGCGCGACACCGGCTCCAACCCCGCGGTGCTGGCCTGCTGGGCGCTGGGCGGCGTGCTGGCCCTGGCCGGAGCGCTGGCCTACGGCGAGCTGGCCGCCGCCATGCCAGAAAACGGCGGCGAGTACCTGCTGCTGTCCCGCATCTACCACCCCTCCCTGGGCTTCGTGGCGGGCTGGATCTCGCTGATCGTGGGCTTCTCGGCGCCCATCGCCGCCGCCGCCCTGGCCTTCGCCAGCTACATGCAGGCGGTCTGGCCCTCGCTGCCCTCGCTGCCGCTGTCCCTGGGGCTCATCGCCCTGCTGAGCGGCGTCCACTGCCTGCGGCTCGAGCTGGGCTCGGGCTTCCAGAACGCCTTCACCCTGGGCAAGATGGCCCTGATCCTGGCCTTCGTGGCGGGCGGACTGTGGCTGGGCAGCCCGGGCCAGGCCTTCGAGCCCGGCGAAAGCAGCCTCGGCAACGCGCTGCTCTCCCCCGGCTTCGCCGTGGGCCTCATCTTCGTCAGCTTCGCCTACCAGGGCTGGAACGCCTCGCTGTACATCGCCGGCGAGCTGGAGCGCCCCGCCCGCTGGCTGCCCCTGTCGCTCATCCTGGGCACCGCGCTGGTCACAGCGCTGTACCTGGGCTTGAACATCGTCTTCCTGGGAGCCGTGCCCGCCGCCGAGCTCTCCGGGGTGCTCGAGGTGGGCCACCTGGCGGCGGTGTCCCTGTTCGGCGAAGGCGCCGCCAGGCTGCTGTCCACCATCATCGCCCTGGGCCTGGTCTCCACCGTGGGCGCCTACATCATGACCGGGCCGCGGGTCTACGAGGCCATGGGCCAGCACTTCCCCGGCCTGCGCTTCGTCACCGGCCGGGTCCAAGGCGGCGGCCCGCTGCGCTCCATCGTCCTGCAGGGGGTGGTGGCTGCGCTGATGGTGCTCTCCGCCAGCTTCGACGCCCTGCTCACCTACACCGGCTTCACCCTCAGCGCCGTGGCCGGCCTGGCCGTGGTGGGAGTCATCGTGCTGCGCATCCGCGAGCCCGGCCTGCCTCGGCCCTACCGCTGCTGGGGCTACCCCGTCACCCCCATCGTCTTCGTGCTGCTCATGCTCTGGATGATGGGCCACGCCGTGGTGGAGCGCCCCACGGTGGCCCTGGCCGGCGGTGTCACCATCGCCGCAGGCTTCTTGCTGTGGTTGCTGCTGGAGCGGGGGCGCAGAGGCCAGGCCCTGAAACGGTCGTAACCCCGGAGGCTGGCCGCCAGGGTCGGTGGTTACGACCGCGGATCACTCCGGAAACGGTCGTAACCCAGGGGGGTGGGCTCTCAGGGTCGGTGGTTACGACCGTAGATCCCTCCTCGGACGGTCGTAACCCAGGGGGGTGGGCGCCAGGGTCCTGGGTTACGACCGCGCCCCC
>CAZEJJ010000035.1:34376-49675 GCA_964512185.1 uncultured Enterobacterales bacterium
GGGGGGGCCCCCCCCGGCCCCCCCCCCCCCGCCCGGCCCCCCCCCGGGGGGGGGGCCCCCGGGGGCCGGGGGGCCCCCCGCGCCCCCCGCCCCGTGCCCCCCTTTCTCGCCACCACCACCAGGCTCAAGCCCGGCCAGGGCGCGTGGGGATCCACGCGCTTCCAGGCGGGCACCAGGCTGTTCAGCAGCTTGAGCTGGACCCGCGACAGGCGCTCGCGACGGAGCACGCGGCCATTGAGCAGCCAGCCCAGGCTGCCGATGCGGTTGAATTGTTCGAGCCGCTCCACCTGGAAGCCGGCGCGCTCCACCAGCACCTGCAGACCCTCGGGTTCGTAGCGCCGCAGGTGGCCCAGGGCGCGATCCAGGGAACCTTCGAGCCACTCTCCCTGGGGAACCAGGAGGATGGCCCGCCCCCCGGGTGCCAGCGCGGTGAAGATGTTGCCGAGAGCCAGGGCGTCGTCCTCCAGGTGCTCCAGCACGTTCAAGCAGATGGCCGTGTCGAAGCTGCCAGCGATGGGCGCGAAGTCCTCGGGCCGCCGCAGATCCAGGGCCCGCACCTCCAGCTCGCGGCGCCCCAGGGCGAGGGCCCGCAGGAACTCCAGGTGCCGCGGGTTCACGTCGCTGGCCAGGTAGCGCTGGCGCGGGAGCAGGAACAGGGTGAGGGTGCCGATGCCGGCTCCGATCTCCAGCACCTGCTGACCGAGCTCGGGGGCCAGCTGCTCGGCCATCCAGCGGCTGATGTTCTGTACCCGCTGCAGGCTGGTGAGCACCTCGGTCCCCAGTTCGTCGCGCCGATACAGGTCCTCCACCAGCTTCCAGCGCAGCACAGCCAGCAGGTCAGCAGCGCGCGAGCGCCCCGCCGGGGGCCCGCTGTGCCCCGGCACCGGAATCTCCACGATCCGGGCGCCGCGACCCGCCAGCTTGGCGGTCAGCTCCAGATCCACGCTGGAACCAGAGGAGCGCAGGGGGATCGAGCGCAGCAGCCGGGTGCGCACCAGCCTGTAGCGCGCAGCGGGATCGGCGAGCGCCTGGTGCGTGGCGAGGTTCGACAGGCGCGCCACCAGTCCACCGGCGCGCCGCCCGGTGGCGAAGACCGCGTCGGCCCCCCCCTCGAAGAAGGGCTCCAGCAAGCGACTCCACCACCGGGTCTCCATTGGCAACGCGGCGTCCAGGGCGAGGAACAGCTCCCCGGTGGCCAGCTGCACGGCGCGACGAAGTGACCGGCCTCGCCCCGCTGAACCGGGAAGGCCCAGCGGGCAGATCTGCACGGCCTGGCTGCCAAGATCGGAGGGTGCCAGGCCACCGCGATCCGTCAACAGCTGCAGGCTGGCCACCCGCACATCCCTGAAGGACGCCGCTCGACGGAGCAGTCGCTGCGGGTCTTCCGCCGAGCCCGGGGGCAGCCACACCGACAGCGAGATGGGGACCCGCAGGCCGGTCGGGCTCCCTGTCGGCGACCGCGGCTCAGCCATCGCCGCCAGGATCGCCCTGGCCCGGGTGGAGGAAGTGCTCGACGGCGAAGCCACAGGGCACGCCCAGCGCCACCCCCCAGCCTGGCCAGGGCTCGTCGCGGCGGCAGCCGAGCACCGCCGCGCAGCCGGTGCCGAAGCGCGGCCGGCGGCCGCTGAGCAGCTCCACCACCTCGCCCATCACGGGGTTGTGCCCGACAACCAGCACGGTGCCCGCGTCACCGCCCTGGCGGGCCACGACGCTCAGCAGCCCCAGGGCCCCCTCGTCGTACAGCTCCCAGGAGCTGGCCAGCCGCGTCGGGGCCGGCAGCGCGGTGCACAGCCGCTCCCAGGTCTGCTGCACGCGGACCGCGGCGCTGAGCAGCACCAGGTCGGGTTCGCAGCCCACGCTCGCCAGCCCCAGCCCGGCCCGCGCAGCCTGCTCCCGTCCACGGAGGGTGAGCGGGCGCCCGGCGTCGCCTCCGCCGCCACCGGAGAGGCTCGCCTCGGCGTGCCGCAGCAATACCAGCCATCCACCTCGTCGCACCTGAACTCCCAGGCCGAAGGACAGCTCACCTTCACCCGGCGTCGAGGTACCCGCCAGCCACGGCGCGGACTATGAGCAGCACGCCCCCCGGGACCGCCCATGCCCGAAGACCCCCGGCAGCTGCGCTTCGCCCTGAACGGGGCCGAGGTGCGCGAGCAGGGCGACGCCGCAGAGAGCGCCGCGCAGCTGCTGCGCCGCCTGGGCCTCACCAGCATCAAGCTGGGCTGCGGCCAGGGCGCCTGCGGCTGCTGCACGGCGCTGGTGGACGGAAAACCCCGGCCCACCTGTCGGCTGCCCGCCGCCCGCCTCCACGGCCGCAGCGTCACCACGCTCGAGGGTCTGCCGACGGCCGAGCGAGAGCTGCTGGCCCGCGCCTTCGGCGAGACCGGCGGCCTGCAGTGCGGCTTCTGTACCCCGGGCATCGCCCTGCGCACCAGCCACCTGCTGGACCAGCACCCCGACCCGGCAGGCGACACCGTGAAGCGTGCCCTGAGCGCCCACGTCTGCCGCTGCACCGGCTGGCACGGCATCTTCCGGGCCGTGCAGCGCGCCGCCGAGCTGCGCGGCGCCTGGACACCCGCTCCCGCGGGAGAGCACATCGGCGACTCGGCCCCCCGCTACCAGGCCCGCGAGCTGGCGCTGGGCCTCAAGCCCTTCATCGCCGACCGGAGCGTTCCCGGCATGCTGCACGGAGCCCTGGTCACCAGCCCCTACCCACGCTGCCGGATCCTGGGCATCGACACCAGCCGGGCCCTCGCCCTGCCCGGTGTACACGCCGTGGTCACCGCCGCCGACGTGCCCGGCGAGCGGCACCTGGGGCTCATCCGCCAGGACTGGCCGCCCCTGGTGGCGGTGGGCGAACAGACCCGCACCGTGGGCGACGTGCTGGCCGCGGTGGCCGCCGACTCCCAGGCCCTGGCCCGCGAAGCCGCGGCCCTGGTGCGCATCGAGGCGCAGCCGCTGGAGCCGGTGCTGGACCTGGAGCTGGCCCGGCAGGATCCGGCGAACATCCTGGCCCGCTCCGTCATCCGCCGCGGCGAGGTGGACGCCGCGCTGGCCAGCTCCGCCGTGGTGGTGCGCGAGAGCTTCCGCACCCAGCGCGTAGACCACGGCTTCCTGGAGCCCGAGGCGGCCCTGGCCTGGCCCACCGACGCGGGCCTGCAGCTGCTCTCCTGCGGCCAGGGGATCTTCGACGACCACCGCCAGCTCTGCCGTTTCCTGGCCCTGCCCCCCGAGGCCCTGGTGGTGGAGCTGGGCGGCGCCGGCGGCGCCTTCGGGGGCCGCGAAGATCTCAGCGTGCAGCCCCACGCCTGCCTGCTGGCGTTGGTCACGGGCAGGCCGGTCCGCCTCGTGCTGAGCATGGAGGAATCCCTGCGCCAGCACCCCAAGCGCCACCCGCTGCTGATGGAGTACACCCTGGGAGCCGACGCCCAGGGCCGCATCACCGCCCTGCGGGCTCGCATCTGGGGCGACACCGGCGGGCACGCATCGGTGGGCGAGAAGGTGCTGGAGCGCGCCGCGGGCCACGCCGGCGGCCCCTACCGCGTGCCCGCGGCAGACGTGGTGGCCACCACCGTGCTCACCAACAACCCCGTCGCCGGTGCCATGCGCGGCTTCGGGGCCAACCAGGTCGCCTTCGCCCTCGAGGGCTGCCTGGAGCGCATCGCGGCCCGGCTGGGCATCGATCCCTGGCAGATCCGCCACCGCAACGCGGCCCGACCTGGAGATCCGCTGGTGTGCGGGCTGCGCGCCGGGCCCGGCGCCGGGATCGTCGCCACCCTCGACGCCATCAGGCCCCACTACGACCGGGCCCGCGCCGAGGGCAAGGCCGTGGGGCTGGCCTGCGGGCTCAAGAACGTGGGGCTGGGCAACGGTCACCCAGAGACGGGCAAGGCGCTGCTCGAGGTGCGCTCCGCCTCGGAGATCGCCATCTACACGGGCTTCACCGAGATGGGACAGGGGCACACCACCATCCTGCGCCAGATGGCCGCGGAGCTCACGGGGCTGCCCAGCGCCCTGTTCACAGTGGCCACCGACACCAGCGCTCCGGTGGACGTGGGCATGACCACCTCCAGCCGCGCCACCTTCCTGGGGGGCTGGGGCATGCGACGAGCCGCGGAGCCCTTCAACCAGGCCCTGCGAGCCGCCGGCGGCCAGCTCTCCCTGCTGGTCGGACAGCGCTTCGAAGGCCTGTGGCAGGCCCCACAGACCCAGCCACCACAGAGCGATCGGGACGAGCCCAACCTCCACTTCGCCTACGCCTGGGCCTCACAGCTGGCGATCCTCGACGCCGGCGGACGCCTGGAAGAGATCGTGGCCGCTCACGACGTGGGCCGGGCCATCAATCCCCTGTCCTGCCAGGGCCAGGTGGAGGGCGGCGTGCACATGGGCGCCGGCCAGGCCCTGACCGAGCTGCTGCGCGTCGAAGGCGGCTGGCCCGACACCCGCTATCGAGCCCTGGGCATCCTGCCTGCGCGGCACACACCCCTGGTCACCACCCTGCTGGTGGAGGTGCCCGCCGAGCACGGCCCCTGGGGCGCCAAGGGCATCGGCGAGGTCTGCCTGGTGCCCACCGCCCCGGCCATCGCCCACGCCATCCACGCCTTCGACGGCAGCTGGCCCACCCGGCTACCCATGGCCGACAGCCCGCCGGCCCGCGCCCTGCACCGGCGGTCCACGGAGGAGAGATGAACCGCTCACACCTGGCGCTGGTCGCCCTGCCGCTGGCCGGCTGTCCCGATCCCGCCGGGGACACCGCCGTCGAGGCCCCCGCGGCCTTCTCGTTCATGGTGATCTCCGATCCCCAGGTCAGCGGCAGCGGCGTGCAGGAGGGCCTGCTGCAGGGGATCACCCAGGCCGCCGAGCACGCAGACGATCTCGCCTTCGTGGCGATCACCGGCGACCTGGTCACGGGGGGCCTGGACGAAGCTGCAGCCCAGTACGAGGCGCTCGACGCGTCGCTGTCAGAGCTGGAGGTGCCGGTCTACCCCGTGATGGGCGAGCTGGACTACGGCCTCGAGCCGGGCGGCACCATCAGCGCGGCCCAGCTGGAGCAGGCCGAGAGCCTGTGGACCTCCGCCACCGGCCTGCCCGCCAGCTACTCTTTCATGATCGAAGGCTGGCACTTCCTGGCGCTGAACAGCGTGCGGGGCCTGGCTGACGGCCGCTTCTTCGACCCGGAGCAGCTGGACTGGCTGGAGGTGGAGCTGTCGGGCCGCGAGCCCGCGGTGGCCTTCTGGCACCACCCCCTGCAGACCGACGACACCACCATGGACTGGAGCGGCGACGGCGCGCTGATCACGCCCGAGGTGGAACCCGAGCTCTACGGACTGCTGCAGGACTCCCAGCGCCAGCTGCAGGGCATCTTCGTGGGCCACGGCGAGCGCTGGCTCGAGGACACCCTCGAAGGCTCCATCCCCGTGCGAGAGGTGGGGCCCCTGGGCAGCAGCGCCGCCTCTCCCACCCGCGACTTCTACCTGGTGTCCATCGCCGACGAGCAGATCAGCTCGGTGACGCAGGGCCTCGACTAGTCATCGTCGTTCTTGCGCGTCTCGCGTCGGCCCCCGCTCAGGGCCTGCACGGCGCAGCCCCCCAGGAACAGCCCGCCGATGACAAAGGGATCATCCGGCCGGCCGATGGTCCAGGCCAGCACGAGGGCCCCCACCAAGGCGGTCACCCAGCGGATCAGGGACTTGAAGATACGGGGGAACAGCAGCAGCCCCAGGGCCGCCGCCAGCAGCACGCCCCACCAGGGCGCCGGCTCGGCGGCCACCAGTGGCCAGCCCACCTGGCACAGGCCCGCCAGGGCGATGGCGCCGATGGCGTGCACCGCCAACCGCTCCAGGAGGTGGCACAGCAGCGCTCCGACCAGCGCCAGCAGCAGCGCCGCGCCGGCGATGACCAGCGGCCCCAGCGTGGGAGGCAGCAGCATGGCGAGGGTGACACCGGCGAGGATTCCGGGCGTGAGCACCGCCAGCTTGTACATTCGCCCACCGGCCAACAGCAGCAGGCCGCCCACCAGGCCGGTGATCCAGCGCGGAGCGCTCTCGAGGACCGGCTGCCAGGTGTCGAAGAAGGCCAGGCTGGGATCGGGCATGGGCGACGGGGCCTCGGGCTCGGGCGCGCTGCAGGATACGCTGCAGGGCATGGAGGTATTCATGTCCGCCGTTCTCCGCCCCTGTCTCTTCCTGCTCGCGCTCGCGGCCTGCGACCTGAGACCAGGGGACAGCCACGCCGACAGCGCCGCCGACAGCCAGCCCCTGGACAGCGGCGAGACCCAGGAGCAGCCCGACAGCGAGTGGGTGCTCTACCTGGAAGACCAGCCGGCAGACCTGGCCTGGAACACCGACGGTGAGCTGCTCATCACCACCCAGTACGGCGGCTACCTGCTCTCCTGGCAGCCCGGCGACGACGACTGGGAGGTGCTCTACCGCGGCATCAGCGGCCTGCAAGCCGTGGCCCTGGGGAGCGAGGGCGAGCTCTGGGCCTGCACCAGCGACGGCGGCATGGAGGGTGCGGTGGGCAGGCTGCAGGACGGCGAGCTCCAGGAGCTGGCCACCCAGGCCGACGACGGCACCCTGTTCCGCTACCCGGTGGACGTGGCGCTGGCGCCCGACGGCATGCTGCTGGTGGCGGATCGAACGGTGGGAGCGATCTTCCGCACGGATCCGGCCACCGGCTCCACCACCGCCCTGTACCCGGGGGTGGACTCCCCCCGCGCCCTGGCCTTCTCCGGCGACGAGCTCTACCTGGCGGCCGCCGACGGCATCCACCTGCTGGCCTACCCGGCGGCCACCGCCGCGCAGCAGGACACGCGCCAGGGCTGGGGCCTGGCGGTTCACGAAGGGTCAGTCCTGGCGGGCAACGACGACGACAAGATCTTCACGGTGGGGGGCGAGGTGCTCGGTGGCCAGGCCCTGGGCCGCCCCGGCTCCATGGCCATCGCCGACCAGCTGCTCTACGTCTCCGACCTGGCGGGCAGCTACCTGTACGCAGTGAACCTGGCGGAGCTCTAGGAGCCCTGCTTCTCCACCAGGAACGGCCCCAGCACCAGGGCGTCCAGCTCCGCCGCGCTCCAAGCGCGCAGGGCATCTTCCGGCGAGCAGACGATGGGCTCCTCGTGCATGTTGAAGCTGGTGTTCACGATGCTGCTCAGGCCCGTGATCCCCTTGAAGGCCGCCAGCAGATCGTACATCTCGGGGCTGTCGTCGCGGTGCAGCACCTGGGGACGGGCGGTGCCATCCACGTGCACCACGCCGGGGCACTCGCGCTGCATGCGCTCGGTGACCTGGAAGCAGACGGTCATGAAGCGGGCGGCGTCGGCGGCCTGGTGGAGGCCGCGGTACATGTCGGGGGCATCCTCGGCCAGGGTCATGGGCGCGAAGGGCATGAACTCGGTGCGCACGAGGCGCTGGTTGAGCCAGTCGTTCACCGCGGGGTCGTCGGGGCGGTACAGGATGGAGCGGTTGCCCAGGGCCCGCGGGCCCCACTCCATGGCGCCAGCAAAGCGGGCCACCACCTTCTTGTCGGCCAGCAGCTGCGCCACGCGCTGCACGAGATCAGCCGGCCGCTCAAACGACACCCCCGAGGCGGACAGCACCCGCGCCAGGTGGGCGTCGTCGTAGGAGGGCCCGAGGAACACATGGGGCAGGCGCGCCGGTGGAGCTCCCACCGCACCCAGCGCGGCACCCACGGGCAGGCCACCGTCGCCCATGTTGGGGTAGACGAACAGCGACTCCACCTCGGGCAGCTCCACGATGCGCCGGTTCAGGGCCACGTTGGCGAAGGTGCCCCCGGCCACGGCGATGCGGCCCACACCGCTGGCGCGCACGTGGTGCTGCACGAAGGCGGTCACCGCCTGTTCCAGCACCTGCTGGGTGGCGGCGGCCACCTGCTCGCGGGTGAACTCGGTGATGCGACCGTAGAAGCGGTCGTGCACCGCGTGCCGCTCCCAGTAGTGCAGGCGGGAGAAGCCCGGCCCCACGAAGCGCAGGTGCTCGCGCAGGTGCTCCACCAGCTGGGGGGGGGCCTGGTCGTAGGCCGCCAGGCCCGTGATCTTGCCCTCGTGCCGGTTGGGCGTGAAGCCCAGCAGCTCGGTGATGCGGCTGTAGTAGGTGTTGATGGCCGCCAGCCCGGACTGCTCGAAGTGAGGCTGCAGCTGGCCGTCGCGGCCCACCCACACGGTGACCGTGGCGCCGTCGCCCATGGCGTCGATGGTGATGATCAGGCACTCGTCGTGGGGCTGGGAGCGGTAGGCGGCGTGGGCGTGGGCCTCGTGGTGATCCATCAGCTCGAGCCGCGCCCCTCCGAGACCCCGGCGGGCCAGGCGACCTTCGAGCAGCGAGCGGCTGGCGCGGATCTCCAGCGGTGCCAGCCCGCTGCGGCGCAGGGCCACCTGGTAGAGGATGTAGAGGTTGAGCAGGTAGCTGAAGGCCCCCTCTGAGCGCCGCTGGTGGTGCATGGCGGGCATGGCGCGCAGCAGGGTGGACGGGGTCCAGGCGGTGCCGAAGACCACGCGGTCGACGTCCACCGGACGGGCGCCCACCATCTCCAGCGCCATGTCGATGGCCTGCCAGGGAAAGGCGCCCGAGTTCTTCTGGCGGTCGAGCCGCTCCTGGCCCACAGCCGCCAGCAGCTGGCCGTCGACGACGACGGCCGCGCCGCTGTCGTGGTTGTCGGAGACGCCGAGGACGAACAAGCTGCACCCTGCACAGAGCTCTGGGGAGGGACCTCGTAACCGCCGCCGACCCGACCTGTCCGTCGACGAGCTCACGCGGCGCCGCTCACCTCGGACCGGCGGCTCGATATGACGCCGGAGGGCCGAAACCAGGGGGCCTGACTAGTCCCCTACCTGCGGCCCCGTCTCGTCGTGCTCACCGGGCGGGTCGACCAGCATCTGCAGCGCGGTGCGGGCCGAGCGCTGGAGCTCGTCCCAGCTCTTGACCCTGCGCAGCGCGGAGGCCACGTAGCGGGGGCGGAAGTAGAAGCGCAGGTAGGCCAGCCGGATCCAGCGCTCCACCTCGGCTTCGCTCAGGCTGCAGCGCGGGCGCGGCACCTCGGTCTCCTGCCCGCTGAGCATGAACTCCCGCCAGTAGTCCCGCCCGCTGTCGTCCAGCAGCATCTGGTACAGCTCGGTGGCCGGCATGGGGGTGACCTTGCTGAACTGCGCGTAGTCCAGGTCGAGCTCCACGGCCAGGCGGATGGTCTGCCGCACGGTGGCGGCGTCCTCGAAGGGGTTGCCCACCATGAAGTAGCCGAAGGCGTTGAGCCCGGCGTCGCGGGTGTCGCGGATGGTGCGGCGGATCTGATCGAGATCGGTGGCCTTGCGCAGCACCTTGAGGATCTCGCGGTTGCCGCTCTCGATGCCGTAGTAGACCCGGGTGCAGCCCGCGGCGCGCATGGCGTCGAGCATCTCGCGATCCACACAGTCCACCCTGCTGCGCACGGCCCACACCAGGTCGAGCCCCCGGCGGCGCATCAGGTCGCAGATGGCCAGCACCCGGTCCTTGCGGATGGTGAACGAGCTGTCGAAGAAATCGAGCTCGCGCACGCCGAATTCCCGCGCACAGAGCTCCAGCTCGTCCACCACGTTCTCCGGGCTGCGCGGCCTGAAGGGCATGGACCCCTGCTCGCAGAAGATGCAGCGGAAGGGACAGCCCCGCGAGGTGATGATCGGGGTGAAGTTCTGGTACTGGGAGATGAAGGAGTAGTAGCTGCTGTTGTCGATGAGCCCCCGAGCGGGGAAGGGGCTGTCGTCCACTGGGATGCTGCGGGCGGCCGCGTTCACCTGCACCTTCTCGCCGCCGGGCCCTGCCTCGCCGTGGGGCCGCCAGGCCAGCCCCGGCACCCTGGAGAGATCGGCCCCGGTGACCAACGCGGCCAGCAGATCGGGGAGCGTGCCCTCGGCCTCACCGATGCAGGCGTAGTCGATCTCGGGCCAGATCAGCGTCTCGCGAGGGTAGATGGACAGGTGGACCCCGCCCACGATGACAGGAACGGGCAGCGCCCTCTTGATGGCCCGGATCCACTCCAGGTTCTGGAAGAACAGGTAGGTGGTGACGGTGTAGCCGATGAAGTCGGGCCCGAAGTCCTGCAGCCGGGCCACGGTCTGCTGGACGCTGAGCCCCTCGGCGTGGGCGTCCACCAGCAGCACCTCGCAGCCGGCCGCCCGGGCCACCGCGGCGACGTAGAGCAGTGAGAGGCTGGGGAAGACGCCGTAGTTCTCCTTGACGACCTTGATGCCCGGCTCGTTGCGCACCGATCCGTAGGGCGTGTAGACGAACGCCACCTTCACGCCGGCCAGAGCTCCTCGGTGGTACAGGGGCTGCGAGGCCATCTCCGCTCCTGGGCAGGACTGTAGCTCCCTTCGTATCTGGCTGCCGCCGCTTTGACCGCACGCGGTATCTGGTGCTATCGAGCAAATGTGCGTCTTCGCCTGCCCTCGCTGATCACCCTGCTGGTCTTCGCCGTCCTGCTGCTCGTCCTGGGGGTGGGTGCGTGGGCCTGGCTGGCGCGCAACCCGTTCCCGGACGGCTACCAGAACGAGTTCCTGCACGTGGGCAACGCCTTCGACCTGTGGGATGCCCTCTGCGATCGCGACGCCTGGCACCTGCGCTACTACGTGGCCCACGCCTACTGGCCGCCCCTGTTCTACGCGGCGGCCTGGCCCCTGCTGGGGCTGCTGGAGCGCAGCCGCGACGCCCTGGTGCTCACCAACCTGGCCTGGCTCGCCCTGGCCCTCGCCGCCGTGCACCGCCTGGCCCGGGATCGCTTCGCGGGCATCACCGCCATGCTGCTCTTTGCCCTGAGCCCCGGCCTGTTCGGCACCCTGGTCCGCTTCGAGCCCAACGTGGCCCAGGCCGCCTGCCTGGGCTGGGGCCTGCTGGCGCTGCACAACAGCCGTGGCTTTCGCCGACCAGGCTGGAGCGCCGCGGCAGGCCTGGCCCTGGCCATGGGCCTGCTCACCGATCGCCTCGGCACGGCACCGTTTCTCGCCCTGCCCCTGCTGCTGGCGCTGCTCCCGTCGGGCCGCCCCACCGCCGCGCGAGAGCGGGTGCTGATCCCGCCAGGCAGCACGGCCCAGGCACCCTCCAGCCCCCGCTGGCGCCCGCCATGGCGCGGGCTGCTGCTGTTCGGGCTGGTGCTGCTCGTCCTCGCGGGCCCCTGGTACCTGCAGTGGACCCAGACCCAGCTGCAGGAGGTCTCCAGCCAGCTGGCCAGCGGCGAGATCGACAGCACCGGCAGCCTCACCGAGCTGGCGGGCGATGACCAGCCCCGCTGGGCCTACTACCTGCTGGTGCTGCTGGACAGCCAGGCCGGGCCTGTGCTGGGGCTCGCCATGCTGGCGGGGCTGGCGGCCGCGTGCCCCAGCGGCCTGCTGGCCCCCCTCGGCCGCCTGCGCCGCCCCTCCCGCGCAGGCCTCATGGTGGCCTGCGTGGCCGCGGGCTGGATGCTGTTCTCCCTCGTACAGAAGAAACAGGTCTTCTACACGCTGCCGCTGCTGGTGCCCCTGAGCGTCCTGGCGGGCGACCTGGTCAGCAGGCTGCGCCCGCTGCGCGGCGCTCTGCTGTTGCTGCTGCTGGCGGCGGGGCTGCACCAGTACGGCTGGCGGGGCTGGGGCCAGGGCGCTGAGCTGCTCCCACGCCTGGGCCAGGCCGATCCGCTCCCCCTGGCCTGGGTCTTCCCCCGGCACGTGCTCGCGCGTCCCCCCAGTGACCTGGAGCTGCCCCGCCAGGCCCTGCACGACGCCATCGGCGAGCCGCGCGAGCAGCTGATCATCTTCAGCGAGGACCACGACTACTGGGAGGGCTTCCTGGTGCTCGCGCTGCGCGAGCTCTACCCCGGCCGCAGCGTGCACGGCCTGACCGGCGATCCCCAGGGCAGCTACGAGTGGTTCCGGGTCGCCGACGCCTTCGTCTACGTCACCAGCTCACCCTCCACCGGCTGGCCCAGCCAGACGGTGATGGAGCAGGCGCTGGAGTCGGATCACTACGCCCTCGATGAGCTTCCGCCGGTGGTGGGGATGATCACCCACTCCGCCGCCAGCTGGCAGCTGACCGACAGCCTCGCGCTGTCCCGATCGGCCCGAGCCTACGTCTGGAAGCGGAGGTAGCCACCCAGAGCTGCTACGCGCCGATCTCGTCGGCGCGGCGGAGGGCCTCGAGCAGGAGCCACTCGGAGCTGCCGCTGAGGTTGCGACGCCCGGGTTCCTCGCCGAAGAGCACCCGGAAGTCGCCCTTGCGCGCAGACACCAGCAGGCGCAGGGCGGGCTCGCCCTCGTGCTCCCCCATGGACGCGAAGCAGAGCTGGCCCCGCAACAGGCCCAGCTCGCCCTGCAGCTCGCCCACCTGCACCCGCACCCTGGCGGTGCGCCCGCCGAGGGAGAGGGTCTGCAGCAGGTCGGAGAGGGGCAGATCCGCCAGGCGGCCGCGAACACCGGCGGACTCCAGCTGGGCGGGCTGCTGCGCCAGGCGCCTGAGCCGGGCCACCAGCAGATCGAGCTCCACCGGGGGAGTGAGCACGTCCTCGGCGCCCTGCTCCAGCACGTGGGAGGCAGCGGGCCCGGGCCGCGATCCAGCCACGAAGATCACCGGCAGGTGGCGCGTGGCCTCTCCGGCCCGGAGCTTCTCGAGCAGGTGTGAACCACCCAGCTTGGGCAGCTTGAGATCGGCCACCACGCAGAGGGGCTGCCGTGTGGCAGCCACGCGCAGCGCCTCGTGTCCCTGAGATGCCAGGACCAGCCCGAACCCCGCCCTCACCAGGTGCAGCTCCAGGGCGGTGAGCAGGATCGGATCCCGCACGGCCACCAGCACCTCGTGGGAGCTCTCGTGGTCGGGGGGCGCGGAGCTGTGCAGCGACTCCCAGCGCAGGATCTCACCCACGGCCTTGACCACTCGTGGTGCGTGGTGGTGCACGCTGTCGCCGAGGATGGTGGCCAGCTCTACCTGGCCCGAGTGGCGCCGCCGGACCACGTGGCGCACCGTGTAGACCAGCTCGGCCCCCTGGTGGGCGCCGATGGGGCCGCCTCCGGACAGACGATGCTCCAGGGCCTCGAGCAGACCGCCCAGCTCGTAGGGCGATCCGAAGGCCTGCAGCATGGATGCGGCCAGGCCGAAGCGGCTGGCGATGCCCTGGCCGGGGCCCAGGCTGTCGGCCAGCCGGCGGAACCCATCCAGCTGCTCCATCTCCAGGAACATGGTGGCAAGCACGACCGTCTCGACCTGGTCGTGGGACAGGCCCAGGCGCATCGCGGCGGCCCGGGCCAGGTCCATGGCCCGCCAGGCGCGGATCCGGGCATCTACATCCCGGGTCTCACCCGCGGTCAGGACGAAGCGCAGCAGGGACTGGTAGAAGCTGCCGGCGGCGCGGGGATCCACCGAGGGCAGCGTGCCGGCGCCGAAGGAAGACACCACGGCCACGCGCAGCCCAGGCCGCAGACGGCGCCAGGAGTTGAGATAGGGCGCCACCAGGGCGCCGAGATCCGCCCGGTGGACCAGGCGCCGGATGGAGGACGAGCCCAGGATCCAGGCCACCTGGTCGGGATCGGAGGCGAACTCGGTGGTGCCGGCCTCGAGGGCATCGAGGCGCTGCAGCGCGTGCAACCGGCGCGGATCTGTCTCCAGCACCAGGTCTCGCTCCAGGCGCGCGCCGGGCAGCGCGATGGGGCGCGCGAGGGAGGCTTCGTCGCCGGCGCCCTTGGCCACGGCGCCGGGGCCCAGCAGTCGCTGGGCGAGATCCTGGACCGCCGAGCGCGGCGCCAGGAACAGCCGCAGCTCCGCTGCGCCGGAGCGCTCCTTGAGCGCACGCTGGCCCAGCAGGTTGGTGGGGTCGTGGCTCACCACCGTGAGCACATCGTGCTCTTCGCTGTACATCACGGGCACCAGCTGGTAGCGCCTGATGACCGCAGGGGGCACCCGCTCGAGCACCTCGACCGCCACCTCGAGCTCCTGCAGGCGCTCTTCGGGGACCAGGTTCAGGCCGTACTGGTGGGCCAGCGCGCGGGCCAGGCCCAGCTCATCCAGCAGGCTCATCTCGAGGGCCAGGGCGCCGAAGCGCGCATGGCCGCCTTCGGCCAGGCGCCCCAGCACGGCGCGGACATCCTCGGCAGACATGAGGTCCAGCTCGCGGCAGACGGCACCGAGGGGCGAATAGTCCATGGGGCTCCGCATCCTCTCTAACGAGGCCCACAGCGGCTGTCGTGATCAGCGCCGCCAGCCGCGGTGGGCTACTCCTCCACACCGTTGATCACTGCCACCGCGTCGAGATCGAAGCCGCCCGTGTCGGCGGAGTAGGCGTTGTGCCCGCTGTCGCGGAGGCGCACATAGCGCGCGCTGCCCAGGCCCAGGTCGGCCAGGTCGAACGCGTCGCCGCCCGCCACCTCGGGGTCGGTGGGGTCGAGCCCGTTGCTGCTGTCGGCGTACACCGGCCCCACCCCCGCGCAGCCGGGGAAGGACTCCTCGGCGGCTTCGGGATCGCAGGGCCACTCGTGGAACTCCTCGCCGTCCTCGCTGACCGCCACGTGGCCGGTCTCGATCCAGCCGCCGAAGGGGTTCTCGAAGACCACCAGGTCGGCGCCTTCGCCGTCTATCGCCACGATGTCGTCGAAGGCGAGGATGATCTCGCCACCCTCACCCAGCGAGACCACGTCCAGGGAGCCGGCGCCCTCGCCCGCTCCCTCGGGGCCGCCCAGCACGATCCCGGGCAGCTCGTCCTGCCCGAAGCCCGCAGCCGAGCCAGGCGTGAAGGAGACCACGCGGTCGGCGAAGGGATCGGGAGCCAGAGCGCCGCCGCTGTCACCCGCGCTCGGGCTGCAGGCCAGCATCAGCAGGCCCAGCAGCGCGAACCTCGCCTGCTCGCGACCCACGACCGCTAGCGGCCGATGAGCTGCGACCAGGAGAACCCGCCGCAGCCACTGGTGGTGGGATCGGTGGCATCGGCCGCCGGCGTGGCCAGGGCGTCGTCGGCGCTGGCCGCATCGTAGGCGGTCTGGCAGAAGTACAGATCGCCGCTGAAGTCGGTCCAGTCGAATCGACTCCACAGCCCGGGGCTCCAGTCGTTGGCCTCGTCGTTCTGGGCCACCAGGTAGTCCCCGTCGTTGTCGTAGCTGTCGATGGCGAACAGGCTCACGGAGCCGCCGTACTCCTGGGACCAGCTGTCGGCGGTGATCAGATGGGCGGTGCCCCAGGCGTCATCGTACTCACCGATGATCTCCAGGGGGTCCGGGTCGGTGTCGGCGTCGGTGTCGGTGTCGGTGTCGGCGTCGGCGTCGGCGTCGGTGTCGGTGTCGGTGTCGGTGTCGGTGTCGG
>CAZEJJ010000036.1:0-46028 GCA_964512185.1 uncultured Enterobacterales bacterium
GGCAGCGCGCCCCCGTCGCGGGCGCCCCCCGCGGGCGGGGGGTGGGGGGGGGGGCGCCCCCCCCGGCTCCCCAACACCACAGGAGCTGGAAGTAGCTTGCAAGTGGCTTGGATTTAGCAGATTAAGTCTGGTTCTCAGTATTTTAGATCGTTTGGGATCAACCTGGGAACCGATTTTCATGATGGGGATGTGAGGGCGCGGCCCGCTGCGTGGTGGCGCGCGCCCCCCCCCCCGCGGCCGCGCGGGCGCGCCACCACCCCGATGGGCAGCAGGTCCTCGCGCAGCTGGCAGCGCGGCTCGACCGGGACGGCGACGGGCGGATCTCTGCCGAAGAGTACGAGCGGTACTCCAACCATCGCCACGCGTTCTCCTCCCTGGATCTCGACGGCGACAGCGCCCTCGATCCAGGGGAGCTCGAGCGGGCCGTGCGCAGCGAGGATCCGGGCTACGCCAACGAGCGCCCCCGGTGATGGGTCAGTCGCCGCTGGTACGTGAGATGCGGTCGGGGAGCTCGGCCAGCCGGTCCACCTCGGCCATCAGGCTGCCGTCGATCACGGCCCGCAGATCCACGGGCGCCTGCAGGTAGCCCTGCTCCACCAGGAACAGGTTGTCTTTTTCGAGGGAACGCACCAGCGAGGGCAGCAGCGGCGACAGCAGCAGCCCGTCCAGACCATCGGCGCCAAAGTTGGCGTTGACCGGGAAGCAGGCCTGCTGGACGAAGAGTGGGGGCTTGCCCTCTTCTCCCGCCAGCCAGGCGGCCACCACGCCGGGGTTCCGGTTGAGGAAGTAGAAGGCCTGCTTGATGGCTGTGAGCACGGCCAGGCCAAGCTCCCTGTCCTGGTCCACGAGGGCCGGATCGAACACCACCGTGGTGAAGTAGTCGGAGCTGGCCAGGGTGCGCACCCGGCCGTTGCTCTCTGCCCAGTACAGGTAGGGATCCCAGAGCACGCTGGCGTCCACGGTGGCGGCGCTGGGATCGTCGGGGCCTGCATAGGGCACCAGCTCCCAGTCGGAGTCGGCCAGGCCGGCTGCCTGGGTGGCCTCGAGGGTCCAGCGGTGCAGGGCATTGGCGGGCGTGGCGGCGACGCGCTTGCCCTTGAGCTCCGAGAGCTGCTGGATGCTCGAGTCGCTGGGCACGGTGAAGCCGAGCCGCCCCCCCGAGCCGAGCGTGGCCACCAGCCGGGCCTGCCCGTTGCGGGTCTGCAGGCGGAGCCCGTGCGCCTCGCCGGTGAGCACCACGTCGGATTTCTTGGCGTCCTCTCCGAACTGCGACAGGGTCTCGGGGGCCAGGAATTCCGCCCGCACTCCGTTCTGCTCCAGCAGGTCGGTCTTCATCAGGACCATGCCGATGTGACCGGCGAACAGCACGCTCTTGTGTGGGAAGGCGATGACCAGATCCACAGGCGGTGGTGCGAAGACGAACCAGAGATACGCCAGAAACAGCAGCGCGGAGAGGCCGGACAGCCCCAGCGCAATGGGGCCCGGACCGCCGTCGTTGCTGGGCTCTGGGGCTGCCATGTGGATCCTCGCGGCGCTTGCTCATGATCGCGCGCTCGTGGGCGCGGTGAACGCTGGCGAGCGAGCATGATATCTAACCGGCGCTGCCGGGCAAGCCGGGCAGCCGAACCCGAGAGACCCCAGCATGCCGCGCACTCCGGCCCCCAGGATCGACCCCGAGGTGGCGAAGTACGCCTGGCTGCTGGCCCTCTCTTCCTGCCTGAGCATCCTGTACCAGACCGCCATCGCGCAGGAGTACTCCGCCAGCATCCTGGAGCTGCGGGCCGGCTTCCAGATCGTGTTCGGCCTGGTGCACATCTTCTACGGCGCGGGCATGTACCTGGCCTGGTGGGTCTTCCGCGGCGGCTTCAAGCCCAAGCGCATGGACCTGCTCTTCGCGCTGACCGGCGCGGGTGCGCTGCTGTCCCTGCTCTTCACCCTCAAGGCCAACCCCCACGGCGAGCTGGCGCTATTCTACCTCCCGGTCAGCGCCCTGCTGGCCGCCGCCGTGCTCACCCTGTTCGGCATGCTGTTCTCGGGTCTGCTGGTGTGGTTCCACCAGGAGCGCCGCGAGCTGGTGGGCGTGGCCGTGGCCCTCAGCCTGGTGGGCCTGGTGGTGGCCTTCATGGCGCGCTCGGCCCTGGTCATCCACCTGGGAAACAACCTGCTGTTGGTCCTGGTGGCCCTCTGCTGCCTGGCCCCCGCCCTGCAGCGACACGCCCGCTGGGCGGTGCTGGTGGCGGTGGTGGTGGGCGCCTGCATGCCCGGGCTGGACGGGCGCATCGAGAAGCTCCGCGACACCACCGAGCGCATGGCCTGGCATTCCTACCTGGACTACCTGCCCCGCACGGAGATGCTGACCTTCCAGCCCCTGCTGGATGCCTGGAGCCCCTACTCGAAGATCAACCTGTACGAGGTGCCCGGCACGCCCCGGCTGGGCGGGGTCTACAACTACTACATCACCTGGATCTTCGACGGCGGCCCCGATCGCCGCCGCGAGCTGCTGTTCAGCTTCATCGAGCCCGACGACCAGGTGCTGTGCATCGCCATGGGGGGCGGCTGGCCGCTGCTGGCCATCCCCGTCGCCGACAGGGCACAGATCACCGGGGTGGAGCTGGACCCGGTGGTGGTGCAGTTCTTCCAGGACAACCCCCAGTACAACGACAACCTGTTCAACGAGATCGACGTGGTGCGGGCCGAAGGACGCGCCGCCCTGGAGACCCTGCCCGGCCCCTACGACGCCATCGTGGTGGACCTCCCCGGCTCCCCCGCCACCCAGAAGGAGAACCCGGTGGAGTTCGAGAACCTGCTCCTCACGCGCGAGGGCGTGGAGCGGGCCTTCGACCTGCTGGACGACGACGGTGTGCTGCTGGCCTACCTGCTGCCGCACCAGATCGGCAGCGCCTACGCGGTGCTGCAGGCCAGCGGCCACGACGTGGCGCTGCTGCACGGCCCTGCCTCCAACCAGGGCGGCACCAGCCACTACATGGCGCTCAACGAGACCTTCGCCGTCTTCGCCTCGCGCAGCCCCGGCCGGGCGCAGGAGATCGCCGCGCGCATCCTCACCCAGTCGGAGCCGGGCCTGATCCTGGAGCCCACCGCTGGCCAGCTCAAGCGCTACGGCGGCGCCGAGGTCAGCACCGACGACATGCCCCACGCCCAGATGCGGGCCTACCTCAAGGGCGAGGTCACCCGCGAAAAGAGGACCCGCGCCTTCGGCGTGGTGGTCAAGGCGGCCCAGGTGGCGCTGGGGGCCATGGCCTTCCTGTCCAGCCTGGTGATCCTGCTCATCGGCCGCGGCCGTGAACAGCGCGAGCACTACCTGTTCTTCTTCGCCATCGGCGTGGGCATGGTCATGTTCCAGCTGTACCTCTACGCCCGCTTCCGCAGCTTCTTCGGCGATCCGGTCAGCACCACCATGATGACCACCCTGCTGCTGTTCGGCTCCAACAGCCTGGGCAGCCTGTTCACCAACGCAGCCCACAGGCGCCCGCTGTCGTGGCCTGTGCGCCTGGTCCTGGTGCTGGCCATGCTGGCGGGCACCCACTACGCCCTGGACGTGATCCCCTTCGGGCTCACCGACCCGGTGCTGCGCTTCATGCTGGCGGGGGCGGTCATCGTGCCCTTCGGCTTCGTCTCCGGCCTGTTCTTCCCCCTGGGCTTGCTGCGGCTCCACCAGCGCAGCCTGGGCTGGGCCCTGGCCCTGGACGGCGCGGGCACCTTCATGGGCTTCCTGGCCTTCTACTTCATGGCCTGGAGCCTGGGGCTCTCCGCCACCATGCTGCCCATCGCGGTCTGCTATGCCCTGGCGGCCCTCCTGCTCACTCGAGGTTCCTCATGAACGCGCCCCTGGGCGTCCTGCTGGTCGGCTGCAAGGGAGCCGTCGCCACCACCATCCTCGCGGCCTGGCACGCGCGCCGCCTGGGGCTGGAGCTGCCCTGCCCGCTCCCATCCCAGGCCGACGAGCTCTTCTCCGAGCTGCCCCTGGAGCCCCTGGAGAACATGGTCTTCGCCGGCTGGGACATCGATCCGCAGTCCTTCTCCGCCGCGGCCGCCACCCACGCCTGCATCCCCCAGCCCCTGCTGCGACAGGTGGGTACAGCGCTGGACAGCACCACGGCCTACCCGGCCTGCCAGGTGGATGAGCCCGGGTGCCCGCCGCGCCTGGAACAGGCCCAGCGGCTGGTGGCAGACATCGCGCGCTTCCGCGCCCAGCACGACGTCGCGCAGCTGGTGGTGATCGACCTGGCGTCCACCGAGCGCTTCGCCGAGATCTCCACGGTGCACCAGAGCGTCGAGGCCTTCGAGCAGGGCTTGGCTGACGACCACGCCGGCATCAGCGCCGGCATGATCTACGCCTGGGCCGCCATCCGCTCCGGCTGCCCCTTCGTGAACTTCACCCCCTCGCTCACCAGCGACATCCCCGCCCTGGAGCAGCTGGCGCTGCGGCTGGCCGTGCCGCTGGCGGGCAAGGACGGCAAGACCGGCCAGACCCTGTACAAGACCGTGCTGGCCCCCATGCTGCGCCAGCGCAACCTGCGGGTCCAGGGCTGGTACAGCACCAACATCCTGGGCAACCGCGACGGCGAGGTGCTCGACAGGCCCCAGCACCGGGCCACCAAGGTGGCCAGCAAGGCCTCCAGCCTCAGCAGCATCCTGGGCTACGACGACTTCGACCACCAGGTGCACATCCACTACTATCCGCCCCGCGGCGACTTCAAGGAAGCCTGGGACGTGGTGGACTTCGCCGGCTGGATGGGCATCCCCATGCAGATCCGGGTCAACTGGCAGGCCAGCGACTCCGCCCTGGCGGCCCCGCTGGTGGTAGACCTGGCGCGCTGGATGCAGCTGTTCGCGGCGGGCGGCGAGTCGGGCTTCCTGCCCCAGCTGGCCAGCTACTTCAAGAGCCCGCAGGGCAGCGACGAGAACGACTTCCACCGCCAGGGCGAGCTGCTCCGCGCCCACGTGCGAGAGCGCTACCTTGGCTGAGCCCGCCTCGTCGGGCCCGCGCCCACGCCTGCGGCTGGGCTACAACAGCTGCGGCTTCGCCCGCACGGACGACATCCACCGCGTGGTGGACGAGATCGCCGACATCGGCTTCCAGGGCATGGAGCTCACCCTGGACCGCCGCCACCTGCACAGCCTGCACGCCGAGCAGGCCCAGCTGGAGCGCCTGGCCTCCCAGCTGCGAGAGCGGGGCCTCGGCCTGGTGCTCAACACCGGTGGCCGGTACGCGCTGGGCCCGACGAGCCACGAGCCGGGCCCGGCCAGCGCCGGCGCCGCGGGACGCGAGCGCTTCCTGCAATTCGTCGAGCGCAGCCTGGCGCTGGCGCCAGGTCTGGGGGCCGAGGTGCTCATGCTGCACTCGGGCTACGCCCCCGCCGGGGTGGAGCCGGAGCGCGCCTGGAGCTGGCTGGTGCAGGGCTGCTCACGCCTGGCGCGCTTCGCGGGCGAGCTGGGCCTGGTGCTGGGCTTCGAGTTCCACCCCGAGATGCTGGTGCGCGACCTGCAAGACTGGCAGCGCCTCGACCAGGCCGTGGACCACCCCGCCTTCCAGCTCACCCTGGACGTGGGGCACGTGGCCTGCACCGAGCCAGGCCCCATCCCCGAGGTCATCGCCAGCTGCGTGCACCGGGTGGTGAACGTGCACCTGGAGGACATCCGCGGCAGCGCCCACGTGCACCTCCCCATCGGCCAGGGAGACATCGACTTCTCCGCGGTGTTCCAGGCCCTCGCGGCGGGGGGCTACAGGGGGCTGATCAACGCCGAGCTGAACAGCGACGACCTGCCGGGCGACGAGCGCAGCCTGGCGCGCCAGACCTGGAACCACCTGCACCAGCTGCGCTGATCCCGGCTATGGCTGGATCATGACCCTTCGCTCCGGCGCCACCCGCAGACAAGCGCTCTCCCTGCTGGCGGCGGCGCCCCTGGCCCTGCCCCGCCTGCTCACGGGCGGCGCGCGCCCCACCCGCGCCCAGGGCGTGGCCAGCGCCGCTCCCAGCAACGTCATCCTGGTGGCCTTCGACACCACCCGCGCCGACCACCTGGGCTGCTACGGCTACCACCGGAACACCTCGCCCAACCTGGACCGCTTCGCCCGCGAGGCCGTGCTGTTCGAGCGCTGCTACAGCCAGTCCAACGAGACCCTCACCTCCTTCGCCTCCCTGCTCAGCTCCAGTCTGCCCAGCGAGATCGCCCCCCCCAGCTACGAGACCTTCTTCATCCCCCCCGACGCCGAGTCGCTGCAGGCGGTGCTGAAGATCTACGGCTACCGCACCGCCGCCTTCGTTGCCGGGGGCCACCTGGTGCACGCCTTCGGCCACGACCAGGGCTTCGACGTCTACGAGGATCGCTGGCACTTCGGCTCCTTCTTCCACACCATGCCGCCCGCCCTGCGCTGGCTGGACCAGCGCGACGGCGACAGCCCCTTCTTCCTGTTCGTCCAGGGCTACGACGCCCACGGCCCCTACGCCAAGCCGCTGTACTTCGAGCACATCTTCGACCAGGACTACCAGGGCATCGCGGACCGCATCCTGCGCTGGGACCAGCCGCTGGAGGTGGAGAAGATCTGGAACGGCCGCTACTACCCGGAGGTGTCGGACGACCACGTGAGGCGCAGGCTGGGCAGGCGTCGCGTCCAGGTCCTGCACACGGATCTGTTCTCCCTGCTGGCCCTGCAAGACCCTCGAGGCGGGCTGCCGATCACGGCCCGCGACCTGCAGCACATCACCGCCCACTACGACGGCTCCATCGTCTACGCCGACCTGCAGTTCGGCCTCTTCCTGCGTCAGCTGCGCAAGCGCGAGCTGCTCGAAGACTCCATCATCATCGTGCTGGGCGACCACGGCGAGGACCTGATGGAGCACGGTCACGTCAACCACCGCATCAGCCTGCACGACGCCAGCAGCCATGTCCCCCTGCTCATCCGCTTCCCAGGCGGAGCCCACGCCGGACGCCGCGTCAGCCAGCCGGTGCAGCTGCTGGACGTGGTGCCCACCGTCCTGGACCAGCTCTCGGCGGTCATCCCCTCTCGCGCCCGCGGCCGCAGCCTGATGCCCCTGCTGGACGGCACCGGCGACGCGGCGCGGCCCCTGCACGCCGTGAGCGAGGGTATCCTGCCCATGGGCAGCGTGCGCGGCCCGGACCACCGGCTCGTGATCAGCGGCCTGATGCCCGGCAGCGAGGCCTTCCTGCAGCTCGTGAGAGGAGCCGATCCCACCTACGAAGGTCTCTCCCTGTTCGCCCTCGCTCCGGGCTCGGAGCGGCGCCTTCCCCTGGACAACAAGGCAGCCAGGCAGGTGGCCAGGCGGCTGCTGGAGGGGCTCGCTGAGGCCTACCGCGACCACGTCAGCCCCAGGGGTGAGCGGCTGCCCTACATCGATCCCGCGCTGATGGAGATCATGCGCGACAAGGGCTACTGGTGAGCCGGCCCTCCGCCCCCCGTCCAGCGCTGCTCGCTGCTGCGGTGCTGCTCTGCGCGCTGACGAGCGCGGGCTGCGATCCAGGCCCGACGCCAGCGCCGCAGCGCCCACCAGCCGACCGACTTCAGCGCCAAGACCAGTGGCGCGAGCCGGACCCGGCCAACGACGCCCCTCGGCAGCCACCGGACCCCCCGCCCGCTGCGCCCCTGGACGACGAGCAGTTGATCGCCGAGCTGATGGCGCGCTTCGACGGGGACGGCGACGGATCTCTCAGCCAGGAAGAGCACCGGCGGGCGGCGGGCGCCGAGCCGGGCTTCGAGGAGCTCGACCTGGACCGCGACGGCCTGCTGGGCCCCAGGGAGATCCTCGCGGCCGTGCAGACCCAGGATCCCGGCTGTCGCGCCATCCTGGACGAGCATGGCCTGCCCATCTCCGCAGGCGATGCACCTGGGCCGTGAGCCACAGCACCCACGGCATTATGCTCCCTCCATGAGCCTGCTCTTCCCCCTGACGGCGCTGCTGATCTCCCCGCTGCTGGCCCAGGAGCCCGACCTGGTGCCACGCCAGCCGCCGCCTCCGGCCAGCTCCTCCGACGCCCGCTTTCCGCTGCAGCCCACCGCTGCCCTGTCCCTCCCGGTGGGTGAAGGCGCGGACGAAGGGCTCCTGCTGCTGCTCGACGACAAGGACGGCATCTTCGCCGAGCGCTCCGCCTGGGGCCGGGCCATCGGCGGCGGCCGCAAGACCGAGGCCCCCCTGCAGGACGATGGCCAAAGCGCCGACGCAGAGGCGGGCGACGACGTCCACACCCTGTACATCGAGGACCTCCCCGAGGGCGAGTTCCTGGTGGAGGTCACCGACGCCGACGGCCAGACCCTCTGGCTCGACCGCGCGGTCCACACGGCCGGGCAGCCGTTTCCCAGGGTGGAGATGCGGCTCGAAGAGGGCACCCTGTCCGTGGCCGCCAGGCTGGGCACCGAGGAGGAGCCCACCCCCAGCGGCGCCCAGGCCCAGGCCGGAGGCCAGCCCCCGCAAGGCCAGAGCAGCTCCGCGGCGGTCCGCCCCTCGCGCCCCGACCCGCCCAGCCGGGTGCAGGGCGCCACGGCACCGAGCGGGTCCCTGCCATCTTCGAGCTCGTTGTCCATCGCCCTGGGGGCCGGTCTGCTGCTGGGGCTCCCGCTGGGCTGGCTCTTCGTGGGTCCCCTGCGGGCTCGGCGCGGCCCGGCCCCCGTGGGCCAGGGCGCCGGCAGCGCTCCGCTCCCTGGCCTGCCGGCAGGACCAGAACAGCTGCCCGCCTGGGTCCTGCCCCACCACCAGGCTCGGCGAGGCGCCCTGATCGCCCTGGCACGCAGCCTGGCTGTCCGGGAGCGGGTGCTGCTGCTGCCCAGCGAAGCCAGCCGCGGCGCGCTGCAGAGCGGCCTCGCGGGGCTCCCCGGCGCCTTTTTCCTGGACGAGCCGCGACCCGCTGTCCCGCGCGTCGAGCAGGCGGCGAAGCTCGCGGGCGCCGGGGGCACCGTCCGGGTGCTGGTGGAAGGCCCCGATGCCCTGGCTCCTGCCGTGAAGGACGAGCACCCCGCCACCGGTCTGGCCCGGCTGGCGGCGCTGCAGGAGGGCCCCTGCACGCTGCTGATGCTGCTGCTGCCCGAGGAACCTGGGAGCGACCGGGCCTGCCTGGAGCTCAGCGAGCATGCCGAGGGGCTCTGCGACGCCGAGGGTGAGCTGGTTCTCCGCGCCGAAGGCGACGCCCTCACCCTCGCCTGATCCCTCGCAGCCAGGAGACCTTCGCTTCCTGGTAGGATCCCAGCAGAGCCGGAGGACACCATGCGCAAGGTCTCGCTGCTGATCCCCCTCGCCGCACTGCCCGCCTGCATGGGCTGGGTGGGCGGTGTGCGCCCCGACACGGCCCCCGAGATCGAGACGGCGGAGCCCGACGACACGCAGCCCCCGGAGCCCGACAGCTGGCAGGGCAACGGCGCCGACGGCGCGCTCGAGCTCGCCGAGACCCTGATCCTCGACGCGGACACCAGGGGGGATCGAGACCAGCCCGACGCCGTCAGCTACCGCGTGACCGCCATCGACGGCGCCACGCTCACCCTCTCCGAAGACGCCCTGGGGCTGGCCACTGGCGACGAGCTACTGCTGATCAACCTGCAGGGCTCCGCTTCCCGCTCCGCGGCAGTGGGGGCCTTCGCGTTCGGCCTGGTGGCCGAGGTGAGCGGCGGCGAGCTGGTCCTCCAGCAGGAGCCCGGTGTCAGCTTCGGAGAGGAGAGCAGCGAGGACCTGTCGGAGCAGGCCGTCATGGCGCAGCGAGTGCCCAACTACAGCAGCGTGCTGATCACCAGCGAGGGCAGGCTCACCGTCAGCGACTGGGACCGCCGCACCGGCGGCGTGCTGGCCTTCCGCGCCAGCGAAGGGCTGGTGGTGGAGGCGGGGGGCAGCCTGTCGGTGTCGGGCACCGGCTACGCCGGCGGCAGCACCGGAAGCGAGTGGGCTGACGGCTTCCAGGGCGAGAGCACCGTGGGCCCTGGCATCGGCGGCGGCACCGGCAGCGGCTACAACGAGAGCCTCGGGGCCTACGCCCCCAACGCCGGAGGCGGCGGCAGCAACATCACCGGAGGTGGGGGTAGCTACGGGGAGTCGGGCACCCCCGGCGACTCCTGGAACCAGGGCTACACCGCCCCCCAGCCGGGTGAGACCTACGGCGAGCCAGACCTGGGCGCCCTCTTGCTGGGCTCCGGCGGCGGCGGCATCTGGAACGACGGCTCCGGCAACGCCGGCCCCGGGGGCGACGGGGCCGGGATCATCCTCCTGACCTCTGCGAGCATCACCCTGGAAGGGGACGCCGCCATCGACGCCCGCGGTGACGACACCTGGGCCTGGTCCTCGGGCACCTACAGCTACGGAGCCGGCGGCGGCTCCGGCGGGAGCGTCTGGCTGGTGGCCGGCTCCGTCCAGCTGGACGAGGGATCGGTGGACGCCCGCGGCGGCGCCGGAATGGACACCCCGGAGCGAGCCGGTGGCGACGGAGGCGGCGGGAGGATCCGCATCGACTGCGGCCAGTGCGGAGGCCACGAGGCTGGCTCCACCGAGGCCGTCGAAGCGCTGAATGCCGCGGCCGAGCCCGATCCAGGCTGGTCCGAGCCGCCCTCCTGATCACCACCCGTCCCCGGCGCCCTGATGCCCCACCCCCCCAGGCTCATCGCTTCGCGCCGCTTCCGGGTGGCGCTCGTGCTGGCGCTGCTCAGCTACCTGGTGGGCTGGCCAGCCGCGGCGCTGCTGGGTGCCATCAGCGCCTGGCTGGGCACCGAGTGGCTGGGCGTGATCGTCGGCACCACCACCTACGCCTTCTCCTGGCTGCTGCTGGGGGTGGCCGTGCTGATGGGCGGGCGCGAGGTGCTGGTCTTCGCGCGCAGCTGGACCCGCTACCTGCTGCGGCGCCTGCTGGGGCGCTGAGCGCCGACCAGCCGCCCAACCCTGGACCCGGCGGTCCTGTATTCCAAGCTGCGCACCCACCGGTCTCATCTTGCACCGATTCCCGACGGGGCTAGAGACATCAGGTGCATCCCGTCGGGACCGGACCGCTGCATCCCGCAAGACGCTGAATCCCATGACCCCCCAGCCCACGACGACCCATCGCAGCACGCGCGGCCTGGATCTTCCGCTGCAGGGCGCACCCGAGCAGCAGGTGCAGGAGGGCAGGCCCGTCTCCCGGGTGGCGATCATGGCCGCCGACGGGGTGGGCATGCGCCCCCGCTTCCAGGTGGCCCAGGGCGACCGGGTGCTGCGCGGCCAGCCCCTGTTCGAGGATCGCAAGAACCCCGGGGTGCTCTACACCTCCCCCGGCACGGGCAGCGTGGCGGCCATCCACCGCGGCGACAGGCGGGCGCTGCGGTCCGTGGTGATCGCCCTGGACGAGGCGGGGCGACAAGAAGAGCAGGCCTGGACCGCGCATCCCGGGCCCGACCCGGGGGCCTGGACCGCCCGGGCCCTGCGCGCAACCATGCTGGAGTCGGGCCTGTGGACCGCCCTGCGCACCCGCCCCTTCGGCAAGGTGCCGGCGCCAGCTGCCAGGCCCAGCGCCCTGTTCGTCACCGCCACCGACAGCCACCCGCTGGCGCCCGATCTGGACGTGGCCATGGCGGGCCGCGAGGCTGACATCGCCCTGGGCCTGCAGGCCCTGGTGGTCCTGGCCCAGGGAGCGCCCGTGTTCCTGTGCAGGCGCAGCGGCTCGGCCCTGGGCGGCCGGGGCCTCGATGGCGTCGCCATCCATCACTTCGACGGGCCCCATCCCTCGGGCACCGTGGGCCTGCACATCCACACCCTGGCTCCTGTGCACGGCGAGCGGGTCGCCTGGCACCTGGGCGTGCAGGACCTGGCGGCCATCGGCCACTTCCTGCGCCTCGGGGGCCTGGACCTGCAGCGAGTCGTGGCCCTGGGCGGCCCCGGCGCCCGCCAGCCGCGCCTGCTGCGCAGCCGTCTGGGTGCCTGTCTGGATGAGCTGCTGCGGGGTGAGCTGCGCGCGGGTGAGCAGCGGGTCGTCGCGGGCTCCGCGCTGCACGGCCGCACCGCCAGCGGCGAGATCTTCGGCTATCTCGGCCGCTACCACCAGCAGGTCACGGTGCTGCCCGAGGACCGCGAGCGCCGCTTCCTGGGCTGGCTGGGGGCCGGAGCGCAGAAGTACTCCACCCAACGCCTGTTCCTGTCCTGGCTCACCGGCCGCCACAAGGCCCGCTTCAGCACCTCGTCCCACGGGAGTCGTAGAGCCCTGGTGCCCCTCGGCGCCTTCGAGAAGGTCTTCCCCTTCGACCTGATGCCCACCTTCCTGCTGCGCTCGGTGCTGGCTGGCGACCCCGAGAAGGCCCAGGATCTCGGCGTGCTCGAGCTGGACGAAGAAGACCTGGCCCTGCTGTCCTTCGTCTGCCCGTCGAAGATCGACTACGGCCCCGCGCTGCGCGATCTGCTCACCCGCATCGAGCAGGAGGGGTGATGCGGAGGCTGCGCGATCTGATGGATGGGGTGGAGCGGAAGCTCCGGCATCGCCGGGGCCTTAGTCCGCTCCACGCCCTGCACGAGGCCACCACCAGCTTCCTGTTCACCGAGGGCAAGGTCACCCAGGGCGCGCTCCACCTGCGCGACGCCGCTGATCTCAAGCGGGTGATGGTCACCGTGGTGGTGGCGCTGCTGCCCTGCATCGCCATGGCCTTCTACAACACCGGCCTGCAGGGCAACCTGGCCATCGCCGCCGGGGCCCTGCCCCCCGCGGGGCTGCGCGCTATCGCCATCGATCTGCTGGGAGCCGGGGGACACGATCCGGGCGACCTCTGGCACTGCATCGTGCACGGCGGGGCCTACTACCTGCCCGTGCTGGCGGTGACCTTCATGGTGGGTGGCTTCTGGGAGGGCGTGTTCGCCGGGGTCCGCGGCCACGAGGTGGCCGAGGGTTTCCTGGTCAGCGGCATGCTCTTTCCCCTGATCCTGCCACCCACCATCCCCCTGTGGCAGGTGGCCCTGGGGATCTCCTTCGGGGTGGTCATCGGCAAGGAGATCTTCGGCGGGGTGGGCATGAACATCCTCAACCCCGCCTTGACCGCCCGCGCCTTCCTGTTCTTCGCCTACCCGGCCCAGATCACGGGCGACGAGGTGTGGTTCGCCGTGGACAGCTACAGCGGCGCCACGCTCATGTCCGCCGCAGCCGAGACGGGCATGGCGCCTCTGCAGGACGTTGGCTGGTGGCAGGCCTTCCTGGGCACCATCCCCGGCAGCATGGGCGAGACCTCCACCCTTGCCATCACCCTGGGTGCCGTGGTGCTGCTGGTCACCGGCGTAGCCTCCTGGCGCATCATGCTGTCGGTGGTGCTGGGCACGGCGCTGACCGCCACCATGCTCAACCTGGCGGGCTCCGGCACCAACCCCATGTTCGCCATCCCCCTGTGGTGGCACGCGGTCCTCGGCGGCTGGGCCTTCGCCACGGTGTTCATGGCCACCGACCCGGTCACCGCACCCTACTCGCGCACCGGTCAGTGGATCTACGGCGGGCTGATCGGCTTTCTGGTGGTGGTGGTGCGGGTGCTCAACCCGGCCTACCCCGACGGGCTGCTGGTGGCGGTGCTGCTGATGAACGTGTTCTCGCCGCTCATCGATCACTACGTGGTCAAGGCTCACGTGCGCCGGAGGAGGGCCCGCCATGCCCGCTGACCGAGGCACCGGCTACACCCTCGGCTTCGCGGCCCTGGTGTGCCTGGTGTGCTCCATCCTGGTCACCTCCACCGCGCTGGCCCTCAAGGACCGCCAGGAGGCCAACCGCCTGCTGGACCTGCGCCGAAACGTGCTGGTGGCGGCGGGCAAGGCCGAGCCGGGCGAGAGACTCACCCCCGAACAGGTAGACCTGCGCTTCGGCTCCATCCAGGCCCTGGTGCTGGACCGCCGCACGGCCGAGCTGCAGGCCGAGGTGTCCGCGGCCAGCTTCGATGCCCGCTGGGAGGAGCAGAACCCGGCCACCAGCCTGGCGGTGAGCGACAACCCCGCCGGGCTGTCCCGCCTGCCCGATCGCGTGCTCGTCTACCAGGTCTGCGAAGCGGGCCGCCTGCAGAGCCTGATCCTGCCGGTGCAGGGCAAGGGCCTGTGGTCCACGCTGTACGGCTTCCTGGCCCTGGGCGCCGACACCAGCACCATCGGCGGCGTCGCCTTCTACCAGCACGCAGAGACCCCTGGGCTGGGCGGCGAGGTGGACAACCAGCGCTGGCGCGAGCGCTGGAAGGAGCGCCAGGCCTTCGACCAGCAGGGCCAGCCCCGCATCGAGGTCATCAAGGGCAAGGCCGGCAGCCCCGCCGACGACCCCCATCGCGTGGACGGGCTGAGCGGCGCCACCCTGACCACCAACGGGGTCACGAACCTGGTGCAGTTCTGGCTCGGAGACGAGGGCTACGGGCCCTACCTGGAGCAGGTCAGGGCCGGGGGAGGCGAGCCATGCCGGTGACCCGCCGCGAAGCCCTGCTGGACCCGCTGCTGGACAACAACCCCGTGGCGCTGCAGGTGCTGGGCATCTGCTCGGCCCTGGCGGTCACCACCCAGCTGGTGCCGGCCCTGGTCATGGCCCTGGCGCTCACCGTGGTCACCGGCCTGTCCAGCCTCTCCGTCAGCCTCATCCGCCGCTACATCCCCCCCAGCATCCGCATCATCGTGCAGCTGGTCATCATCGCCTCGCTGGTCATCGTCACCGACCAGGTGCTCAAGGCCTACCTGTACGAGGTGTCCAAGCAGCTCAGTGTGTTCGTGGGGCTGATCATCACCAACTGCATCGTGATGGGCCGCGCCGAGGCCTTCGCCATGCAGAACCCGCCGGGGCTCTCCTTCCTGGACGGCGTGGGCAACGGCATGGGCTACTCGCTGATCCTGATCGTGGTGGCGTTCTTCAGGGAGCTGCTGGGCGCGGGAACGCTCATGGGCGTCACCGTGCTCACCCCGGTGACCGAGGGTGGCTGGTACCAGCCCAACGGGCTCATGGTGCTGGCGCCCGGAGCCTTCTTCGTCATCGGCCTGAGCATCTGGCTCATCCGCACCATCAAGCCCGACCAGGTGGAGGAGGAGTAGCGACCATGCTCGAGCACTTCCTCAACCTGATGCTAAAGGCCATCTTCGTCGAGAACATGGCCCTGGCCTTCTTCCTGGGCATGTGCTCTTTCCTGGCGGTCTCCAAGAAGGTGGACACGGCGGTGGGGCTGGGCCTGGCGGTCACCTTCGTGCTCAGCGTCACCGTGCCGCTCAACAACCTGGTCTACAGCTTCCTGCTGGCCCGCGGGGCCCTGAGCTGGCTGCACCCTGCCCTGGCCACGGTGGATCTCTCCTTCCTGGGCTACCTCACCTACATCGGCTCCATCGCCGCCACGGTGCAGGTCGTGGAGATGGCCCTGGACCGCTACGCACCGCGCCTGTACGCCGCCCTGGGGGTCTTCCTGCCGCTCATCGCGGTCAACTGCGCCATCCTGGGGGCCTCGCTGTTCATGGTGGAGCGCGGCTACTCCTTCGGCGAGAGCGCCGCCTACGGCTTCGGCTCGGGCATCGGCTGGCTGCTGGCCATCGCCGGGCTGGCCGCCATCCGCGAGAAGCTCCGCTACAGCGACATCCCCAAGGGCCTGCGCGGCCTGGGCATCACCTTCATCGTCACCGGCCTGATGGCCATCGCCTTCATGGCGTTTGCGGGGATCGAGCTCTGATGTCCTCGCTGATCGTCGGGCTGCTGGCCGTGGGCATGTTCGCGGCGGTGATCCTCTCGCAGGTGGTGATCCTGCTGCTGGCCAAGCGGGCGCTGGTGCCCTCGGGCAAGGTCAGCATCGAGGTCAACGACGATCCCGACAACAAGATCGAGGTGAACAGCGGCTCTACGCTCCTGGCCACCATGGCCAGCCGGCAGGTGTTCATCCCCTCCGCCTGCGGGGGCAAGGGCACCTGCGGGGTGTGCACGGTCAAGGTGCACCAGGGCGGCGGCGCGCTGCTGCCCACCGAGGAGTCCCACGTCTCACCCAGACAAGCCCGCGCGGGCACCCGCCTGTCCTGCCAGGTCAAGGTCAAGCAGGACATGAAGATCGAGATCCCCGCCGAGGTGTTCTCGGTGCGCAAGTGGACCTGCACCGTGCGCTCCAACCACAACGTGGCCACCTTCATCAAGGAGCTGGTGCTGGAGCTGCCTCCGGGCGAGAGCGTGCCCTTCCGGGCCGGCGGCTACGTGCAGATCGAGTGCCCACCCCACGAGGTCCGCTACGAGGACTTCGTCATCGAGCCCGACTACGCCGACGACTGGAAGCGCTTCGAGATGTGGCGCTACGTCTCCAGGTGCCGCGAGACCGTCACCCGGGCCTACTCCATGGCCAACTACCCGGGCGAGCAGGGCATCATCATGCTCAACGTGCGCATCGCCTCGCCGCCACCCGACCTGGTGCACGCGCCGCCGGGCGTCATGTCGTCCTACATCTTCAACCTCAAGCCCGGCGACGAGGTGGTCATCTCCGGACCCTACGGCGAGTTCTTCGCCCGCCAGACCGACAACGAGATGTGCTTCATCGGCGGCGGCGCCGGCATGGCCCCCATGCGCTCCCACATCTTCGACCAGTTCAAGCGCATCGGCACCGGGCGCAAGACCACCTTCTGGTACGGAGCCCGCAGCCTGCGCGAGGCCTTCTACATCGAGGACTTCAACGACATCGCGTCCAGCAACCCCAACTTCACCTGGACCCTGGGCCTGTCCCACCCCCTCGACACCGATCACTGGGACGGCCCCACCGGCTTCATCCACAACGTGCTGTTCGAGAGGTACCTCGAGCAGCACCCTGCCCCCGAAGACGTCGAGTACTACCTCTGCGGCCCCCCCCTGATGATCGCCGCGGTGCAGGACATGCTGGCGGATC
Source organism: uncultured Enterobacterales bacterium (assembly GCA_964512185.1). GTDB lineage: Bacteria > Myxococcota_A > UBA796 > UBA796 > JAFGLY01 > CAZEJJ01. The sequence continues at coordinate 16,817 of CAZEJJ010000036.1, forward strand.
TGGGCGTAGAGCCCGAGAACGTCATGTTCGACGACTTCGGCTAGGACGGGGCCCGGTCTCCCGCAGAAAGCCAAGCCCCCTCGATCTGTACGCCTTCTCGAGCCAAGCCCCCCGATCTGTACGCGTCAGGGCACTGACCGGTCGAAAACCCACCTTCCATCATGGGCGAACGCTGAAAACAGCCCCGCAGAGCAGCAAAACGTACACATTCGAGGGCATGGCTTCAGATCGCGAGCACCTGGGGGGGGCTTGGCTTCAGGATCGAAGGCCCCGTACTGCCCCCCCTGGTGCGCTCACCCCTCGTGCTGCGCGAAGCCCACCACGTGACCGCCCGGCTCGCGCACCCAGATCTCGGTGGCGCCGTAGAAGGTGCGGCGTCGCTCCACCACGATCTCGACGCCGTCGAGCAGGGCCTCGATAGCATCGAGGTCGCTCACCGACAGGTAGATCATGGAGGAGATGCCCTCCCTCGCCACCGGCAGATCGGGAAGGTCCTCGAGCTGACCCGCGAAGGTCTGCAGCATGATCTGCAGCGGGCCGCGACCGAGCATGGCGAAACCGATGCTCTCGCCTTCGGGCACCTGGGCGATGATCTCGAAGCCCAGGCGGTCCACCCAGAAGGCCAGGCTGGCCTCGATGGACTCCACCAGCAGGATGGTGGTGATCTGGTTCATGGTGCCCTCGGGTGTCGGGGTTCCCCCAGGCCCTATCCGCCGTCCCTCCGTCGGCGCAAAAGCAGCAGGCCAGACAGGAGCCAAGCCACCGACGCTACGCTGTCCCCTCCGCAGCCGTCGCAGCTGCCGCAGCCCTCGGGCTCCACCAGCGCTCCGGTGTCCTAGTCCCCCGGATCGCTGTCGCCGCAGGCTCCTTCGTCCACCAGCCCATCACAGTCGTCGCCGCTGCCCACGGCGGCGCAGGGGCCGCCGCTCAGGGGCATGGAGAGCCGCTGCACGGCGGCCTCACGGCTGACCGACAGCGACAGCACGCCGTCGGCCACCTCCCAGGAGAAGGCGCTGTCCGTCCCGTCATGGCGCTCCACCAGGCCCGGATCCCCGTCGAAGGTCCAGGTGTCGGACTCGGCAACGGCGAGGCTGGCGAGCAGGGCACAACTGAGCAACATGCGGGCCATCCAGAGGCGCGGGCGTGGGCCCCGCCACCCCCCGAAGATACAGCAGTGCGGGCACCCTCGCTCCACCCCAGCTCACGAGCCGCGCATGCCTCCCGACCCTCCCACTGGCCGCCGCGCAGCCTTCTCGGTGCTGGCCGGGCTGCTGCTGGTGGGCGGCCTGCTGGTGCTGCCCAGGCTGCGCCAGGCGGAGCCCCGGCTGGTCACGCTGCGGCTGAGCGGCGAGACCATGGGCACCCACTACCAGGTGCAGGTGGTGGTGACAGAGGCCAGCCAGCATGTCCAGCAGGCCCTGGCCACAGCGGTGAACGAGCAGCTGGACGGGGTAGACGCGCGCATGTCCACCTACCAACCCGGCTCGGAGATCTCGCGCTTCGGTGGCTGGCCGGCAGGCGAACCCATGCCCATCTCCGCCGACACCCTGGAGCTGCTGCTGCTGTCCCGGCAGCTGTCGGAACGCTCGGGCGGTGCCTTCGACGTCACCGTCTCGCCCCTGGTGCAGCTGTGGGGATTTCACGAGAAGCGGGATCTGGAGACGGAACCGGATCCCGAGGTGCTACAGGCCGCGCGCCAGCGTGTAGGCTTCGGTATGCTCGAGATCCACGACGGCAGCGACAGCCTGAGCAAGCAGCACCCCGGCCTGGCGGTGGATCTGTCCGCCATCGCCAAGGGCCACGGCGTGGACCGCGTGGCCCAGGCTCTCGACGCGCTGGGGCACGAGCACTACCTGGTGGAGATCGGCGGGGAGCTGCGCCTGCGCGGTCGCAGCGTGGACGGCGATCCCTGGCGGGTGGGCATCGAGCGACCCCTCGACGACGCCCGGCAGGTGCACACCGCCCTGGCGCTGGAGTCGGGGGCCATGGCCACCTCGGGGGACTACCGCCAATTCTACCGCCTGGACGGCGAACGCTTCTCCCACACCATCGATCCCCGCACGGGCCGGCCTGTGGAGCACGACCTGGCCTCGGTGAGCGTGGTGCACCCGAGCTGCGCCCTGGCCGATGGCTGGGCCACCGCCCTGATGGTGCTGGGCCCCGACGAGGGCAGCGCCGTCGCGGAGCGCGAGGGGCTGGCAGCCTTCTTCATCCGAAGAAAGGACGACGGCAGCTTCGTCGCCTGGTCCTCCCCGGCCTTCGCCACCATCATGGCAGAGAGCACCCCATGACCACCTTCCTGCTGGCGCTGGCCACGGTGGGCGGGGCCATGGCCCTGCTGTCGGTGGGTGTGATGCTGGGACGCGGGCGCCCGCTGAAGGGCTCCTGCGGCTCCATCGGCCAAGAGACCGCTGCAGGCGACTCCTGTGACGGCTGCAGCTGTACCCCCCCCGCATTGGATCCGAAGAGCTGACCTCGAGGGACGATCTTCGTTCGGGTTCACCCAGCCCGCGCGATAGCTTGATCCTCTGCGGGAGGTCCCATGATCGGCAAGCAGGTGGGCCAGTATCGGCTGGAGCAGGCCCTGGGCGAGGGCGGGTTCGGCACGGTCTACCGCGGCGTGCACGTGCACGTGGGCACAATCGAGGCCGCCGTCAAGGTGGCCCATCCCAACCTGGCCCACGATCCCCTCTTCGTGAAGCTGGTGCAGCGGGAGTGCCAGATCCTCTACTCCCTGTCCCATCCCAAGATCGTCACCTTCCGCGATCTGCTCGTAGAGGACGGCACCCTGGCCGTGGTCATGGAGCTGATGCTGGGCCAGGACCTCTTCCAGCGGCTCGAGGCCGGACCTGTGGACCGGGCCACGGCCCTGCACATCATCGAGAGCATGCTCGAAGGTCTCGCCCATGCCCACCAGCTGGGCATCGTGCACCGGGACATCAAGCCCGCCAATGTCTTCCTCTGCTCCGACGGCCAGGTGAAGCTGATGGACTTCGGCATCGCCAAGGCGGCCAGCTCCACCCAGGCCACCCGCTCGGGCATGGTCTCGGGCACCGTGGACTACATGGCCCCGGAGCGCTTCTCCGGCGAGAGCTCCCCCGCCGTGGACATCTACGCCGTGGGCCTGGTGGCCTGGGAGCTGCTCACCGGCCAGCGAGCCTGCCCAGAGGGCGACCTGCCCTCCAAGCTGGGCTGGCACCTCAAGCAGGGCGCGCCGCCGGTGCTGCAGGCCTGCCCGGACTGTCCCGCCTGGCTGTCGGACGAGGTGGCGAGCTGGTGTCACCTGGAGCCTGGCGAGCGTCCAGCCGATGCCGGCGAGGCGCTGCAGAGGCTTGGAAACGCAGCCAGCAGCGCCGGGGAGCAGCCCTTCACCGCCGAGAGCGCCACACCCGGCCCCAGGCCGCCCACCAGCGCCCTGGTGCCTCCTCCGAGGCCTCGGCGCACCGGTCGCGGCTGGCTGTGGCTGGCGCTGCCAGCGCTGCTGTTGCTCCTGCTGGGCGTCTCGGGCGTCGGGTTCTTGGCCATCCGCTCCCTGCTCAGCCCCGGCCCCCAGCAGCCACAGCGACCCCAAGCCCCGGTCGACGTCGCTGCCGATCCCATCTCAGGGCCCGCCACCCCCGAGCCTCCGGTAGCGAATTCTCCCCAGCCCAACAGCAGCAGCCCTCCCCCCACCGCCGAGCCGGAGCCCGAGCGCGAGCCCGAGCCCGAGCCCGAGAGCACAGGACCTGGCATCGACGCGAGCCTGGTCTCCCTCCGGGAGCAGGAGCAGGCCTTCCAGCTCATGAAGGTCGCCGGTACCGACGGCGCCCCCACGGGCCGCCGCCCTACCCCGGCGCGGGTGGACCACCAGCTGGAGCGCAAGGCCAGCGCCCTGGATGCGCTGGAGCGGGCGGTCACTGCGGTGGTCGACAGCGACGACCCCGACGCCAGCTTCGAAGCCCTGACCATGCTCACGCACGCCCAGCGAGGGATGGCCGAGACGCTCTGGCAGGCCAGCGAGCACCCCCAGCTCCAGGCAGACCTGCAGCGCTGCGCCCAGCAGCGGCAGCAGGCCCGCGAGCGGCTGTCCCAGGCCATCGCCACCTCCCGCGCCAACGGCGCCCAGCTCGCCGACCACGGCCTGCGGGACGAGCGCTGGCGGGAGCTCTCGGGGTTCACAGCAGAGCTCCAGCAGCAGCTCGCCGGCTGGCAGCATGAGCCCGGCCCGGAGCGGGAGCCGGAGCACGAAGACCACGACGAGCCCCAGCTGCTCGAGGCGCTGGCCGGCCAGCTGCCGGAGTGGGAGGAGCGCCTCGCTCGGCTGGAGCCCTGTGGGAGCGCGCGCGCCCAGCGGGCACGGGAGATCCTGGGCGGTGCGCTCGAGCAGGCCCACCAGGTGCTGGAGCAGGGCCGCTGGCGAGACGCCGAGGGCGTCATGGGTCAGCTCGAGCAGGCCGCTCCCAGCGTGGAAGCGGCGCTGGAGAGCTGTCCCTGAACCCGGCTCAGTTTCCGGCGCTCATGCCCAGCGCCACCACCGCCAGCGCGGCGACGAGCGCCACCAGCACGGCCAGGACACCGATGAGCAGGCCCCTGCCCTTGGACTCCTGTCGACGGATCTGCGCGCTGCGAGGGTTCACCCTCCTGCCCGCGAAGGGCTTGCCGGGCACCGGGGCCGGTGCAGCAGCCTGCGCTTCCGGTGCCGCCGCAGGCGACGTGGGAGCCGCGGGCACCGCCGGCTCCTGGTCGGGCTGGTCCGCGCTGCGCACGATGGGGATGAAGCGGGTGGTGGGGGGCTTGTCGGAGCTCACGCGGCCTCCGGGGAACCATCGGTACGGGAGCATATCTCCCTGGCGCCGCCCGCGGGGATGGGCCGCTGGCCTGCTGCTATGCTGCCGGGAGTGCACAGCCAAAGATCCAGCGCCCGCCCAGCCTGGCCCGTCCTGGCGGTCCTGACCGGGTTGGCCTGCAGTGCCGAGCCCCCCGCGCAGGCACCGCGAGCCGCCAGCGAGGGAGACAGCTCCCGCTGGCGGCAGCTGAGCGCGGGCGGCCTGCTCAGCTGCGCGCTGGGCCAAGACGGCGCAGCCACCTGCTGGGGGCGCCAGGGCGATCCCGCACCTACGACGCCTGCAGGCGACTTCACCGCGCTGAGCGCGGGCATGTCTCACGCCTGCGGTCTCCGTGCGAACGGGCAGCTGGTCTGCTGGGGCTCTGACTTCTCGGGCAGCACGACCCCGCCAGCGGGCAGCTTCGCCCAGGTCGACGCCGGCCACGACTACAGCTGTGCGGTGAGGAGCGACGGATCCCTGGCCTGCTGGGGCTGGAACGACCGCGGTCAGGCCAGCCCACCAGCGGGTGAGTTCCAGACAGTGGCCGCGGGCTACCAGCACAGCTGTGGCCTCCGCGTCGATGGCCGGCTGGCCTGCTGGGGTGATGAGCACGACGGCCAGACCTCGCCCCCCGAGGGAAGCTACGCGCAGGTGAGCGTGGGCGAGTGCCACAGCTGCGCCCTGGACCGCGACGGCCGGTTGCGCTGCTGGGGCTGCAGCCCCGATGCCGCCCCCGGCGAGGTGGGACCGGGGGGAGGCCTGGGCAGGAACACGCCCCCTTCGGGAGAGGACTTCGTCGCCGTCCAGGTGGGCTACCTGCACAGCTGCGCCCTGCGTGCCGAGGGCTCCATCGATTGCTGGGGTCACAACGCCATCGGACAGGCCGCCCCTCCTGCTGGCCGATACGCCGCGCTGGATGCCGGCTTCTACCACACCTGCGCACTGCGCCAGGCGGGCGGCGCCGCCTGCTGGGGCTGGCCCGCGGTGCTCCCACAGCCCACGGCACCCGGCGCAGCGACCCCGGATCCCTACAACGAGATCCCCGAGCGCTTCCAGCAGCACTCCTGCCCCCACGAGGGCCTGGGCCTGCTCTACCTGCGGCAGGGTCGCACCGACCTCGCGCAGCACAGCCTCGAGGCCGCCGTGGAGGTCAACCCCGACGAGGAATTCCGCAAGTACAACGCCCTGGCCAGCATCCACATGGAGGCCGGGCGCTACCGCGAGGCGCAGACAGCGCTGCTCAAGTCCATCCAGATCCAGCCCCTGGACAACGAGGCCTTCAGGCTGATGGAGGAGCTGAAGACCGCGCAGAGGTGAACCGCCCCCGAGGCGCAGAGAATTACTTCCGAATGGATGTGGATCGATGCCGTCGAAGGGCGCGGAGGTGAGACATGATGCTCCCACTCGTCGCCCTGATGGCCTCTCTTCTTTCCGCTCCCGCCGAAGCTGGCGTTCACGTGAACCTGAGCACCCCCGGCTTCCACGTGGTGATCGATCCCTGGGCCCCAACCTACCGGCCCGCGCCCCGCAAGGGCTACCGCTGGATCGCTGGTCACTACGACGTGCATGGCCACTTCATCCCGGGCCACTGGATGCCCGTGAAGTCTCGCGCTGGCTACAGCTGGGTCCCCGGCTACTGGTCAGGCCACAGCTACGTGGACGGCTACTGGAGGCCCGTGCATCGCAGCGGCTACGTGTGGGTGAGCGGCTACTACAATAGCGGCCGCTACCACGGCGGCCACTGGGCCCACGGCTCCAGCCGAAACCAGGGCTCCAGCCACCGCGGCCACAGCGGCCACAGCTCCCACGGCTACAACCACAACTCCGCAGCCGCGCAACGCGACCGCGCTGAGGACCGCGCCGACCGCCGCGAGGACCAGCGCGACCGCGCCGAAGACCAGCGCGATCGTGCAGAGGACCGCGCCGACCGCCGCGAAGACTACTTCGACCGCCTGGAGGACCGCTACGACCGCAACCCTGGTGACCGCGAGGACTACTACGACCACCAGGAAGACATCCGCGACCGTGCCGAGGACCGCGCCGACCGCCGCGAGGACCAGCGCGACCGCGCCGAGGACCGCGCCGACCGCCGCGAGGACCAGCGCGACCGCCGCAACTGACAGAAGACACAGATCTCCGTGTGGTGGAGAACCCTGAGGCCGCCCCGAATGGGCGGCCTCTTTTCTGCTCAGGTGACGAGAAGGTGTTCGAGGAGGCCATGGCCCAGGTGGAGTCCATTCTGGCCGGTGGCACAGCCAGCAAGGCCACGCCGGAGGCGGAGGAATAGCCTCCGGGCGCCTCCTGGCCACCGGTGATAGGGCTCTGGGCAGCGAAGGGCCGCTTGAACCGCTCTCGCCAGGGAGATTCCATGAAGCGCAACCTGATCTCGGTGGCCGCCCTCGGCATGTTCACCCTCTTTGCCTTCGGCTCCAACCAGGACTTCGTCGAGAGCTTCGAAGAGGGCATGGACGAGGGCTGGGAAGAGGGCTGGGAAGAGGCCGGCAGCTACGGCGGCGACGGCGGCGTCGAGGCCCGGTTCTTCGAGCTGTCCGACCTCGATGGCCGCCAGATCTGGATGGTCAACGGTCCCAAGTCGGACTGCAAGAAGATGGCCGCGCTGGGCATGATCGTCGACTGCGAGCAGGGCCGCGACACCCTGGGCATGACCAAGGAGATCGTGATCTGGTGCGAGATGTTCGACCACGACATCGCCCAGAAGATCCTCGATCACCTGGGCCACTCCGAATTCGACGTCCGCACCCACAAGACCTACCCACCGGGCACCGACAACGGCGAGTGCGGCGAGCTGTTCGAGATCACCGTCCGCTACTGATCGGGGTAGCCCACCGTCTGCGACAGCAGCACCTGCTGGTCTTCGTGCAGGCCCAGCACCCCGGCGATGGCCTGCCGATCCACCCAGCCCCGGATCACCGTGCCCAGGCCGGCAGAGGTGCAGAACAGATACACGTTCTGCCCGATGAAGCCCACGTCGGCGGAAGCGTAGTGCTCGCGCTGGCTGTCGAGGATGCCGCCCATGCGCCGGTAGTCGGCCACGTAGACCAGGTTCAGGGGAGCCCGCCCCACGAAGCCCTGCCGGCCCATGGCGCGACGGTTGTCGGCGCTGCTCACCCTCACCAGGCTGTGGGTGGTGGCCTGGTACAGGTAGGAGCCGTCGGCCTTCACCACGTAGATGTCGATCTCCTGGTTGTTCATGGCCGACGGGGCGGTGCGCTTGCCGCTGCTCGGGCGGCTCACTCCCCAGGCGGCCCACAGCAGGTCGGAGAGCTGCTGCTCCGGGAGCTCCTGGTCGGTGAAGTCGCGCACGGAGTGCCGCTGGGCCAGGGCTTCCATCAAGGGCATGCCCCCGGCGGTATTGGGAGCCGGGAGCGCAACCACCTCGGCGGGGCCCGCCGCCAGCGCAGGGGAGAGGGTGGCGAGGCAGAACAGCAGGGAGATCGAGAGGCGCATCGGGGAGCTCCGTGGTTCGCGTGCAACCTAGCGCACAGACAACAGGGGCGCCTCCAGCAGCACCCACTCGGGCCTGCCCCAGGGCCCTCCTGCAGCCCCCATTGTTCACCATCTCGCTACTGCGACCGCCGACGTGTGCGCGTAGCGGCGCGGCCCGCGCTTGGCCTCCTTCCTCGACGGGTCGCGACACGCCTTCGGTCAGTCGACGCTGCGCGCAAGCCCCGACCGCTCGCACCTCGTCGGCCTCGCTACGCGATCTGATGAGCAGTGGGGGCTGCATGTGAGCCTTTCCATCTCGAGCTGCTCGTGTGTCCCATGAACTGTACGACCGAGCATCGGAGCGCTATGCTCCACGATGGAGGAAGACCCATGCAAACCACCAGGACCCATCATCTGGTCGCCGCAGCCCTCGTGCTCGCGGTGGCCTGCCGTTCCACCCTCACCGGCAACGAGGGCAACTTCCAGTTCGCCTACGACGCCGACGACTGGATCACAGACTTCAACAAGCCCATCGCCCCCGGCGCCTTCCTGGACATCCAGGTGCGCGAGGTGGGCAGCCTGTTGCCGGTGGAGCTCACCGCGGCCAGCTACGACGACGAGTCGGTGCTGAGCGTGGTGAGCTTCGACAGCGACTGGATCACCGTCCAGGGCATGGGCGACGGCACCGCGCTGCTCTCGGTCGAGGGCACGACCGGCGCCGGCGAGACCAAGACCGACTCCATCAACATGCTCTCCTCCACCCCCGAGGTGCTGGTGCTCTGGCACAGCTGCGTGGCAGGGAGCGAAGCCTACTACCTGGCCGACCAGCGGGTCTGGGTGCCCTTCGAGATGCAGATGGAGAACAGCCAGCCGGTCATCGGCTATGGCTACTACCCGCTGGCACTGGATACCGAGGCCGCCGCGCTGGACGAGGACGACAGCAACCAGCAGTGGATGGCCTTCGACACCGCTGCGGCCGCCGGCACGCTGGTGCTCAGCTCGGAGATCGACGACACCGAGCTCACCATGTACGTGGCCGAAGAGGGCGAGATCGACGGCGTGCAGGAGCCCATCGCCTGGGTGTTCGAGGACATCGACGTGGGCGACACGAACGCCTTCTTCGTGCGGCCCATGGTGGATGACCTGCCCATCTGCCAGGGGGATCTCGAGAAGACGGTGGTCTCCGACACCCCCGACACCTGCACCGTGACCGACACCGATCCGGTGGACGCCACAGGCGACGGCGAGCACGAGTACGGCTGGTTCGAGGTCACCGGCGTGGCCGAGGGCGAGTGCCTGTACACCGTCAGCTACCCCAACGCCAACGAAGGCGCGGGCGCTTCCGAGCAGTTCAGCTACACCATCGAGCCCTAGCCCCTGACTACTCCGGCTCCGGCGCGGCCGTGTCGGGCTCCGGCGCGGCCGTGTCTTCGGGCCCAACCACGACACCCACCGAGTCGCTGCAGCTGGCGCCCTGCGGGTCGGTGGCCAGCAGGGTGAGGCTGTGGGCTCCCACCGTCAGGGGGCCGATCTCCAGGCTGACGGCGCCCTCTGCGTCTGGGGTGGTCTCGCCCAGCTCGCCGTCCTGATCGCTGCTGACCACCACGCTGGGGCTGTCGTCGTCCAGCACGGTGGCCGTCAGGGTGAGGGTGTCGGAGGGGGTCAGGCCGACGCCGTCTTCGGGGGCGGTGATCTCACAGGTGGGGGTCAGGTTGGCCGCGCGGACCTCCAGGGCGATGGAGGCTGTGGCGCTGGAGCCAGCGGAGTCCTCCACCAACACCTCCACGGCGCCACCGCCCACGACCGCCACCCAGCTGCAGCGGGAGGTTCCGTCGGGGCGCGCCGAGCTGGCCCGGCACTGCTGCTGGCCGTCGACGCTCCAGCTCACCTGCAGCCTCTCGGGCACGTCCTGATCGTCGCTGACCGCCGCCACCAGCTCGATCCCCTGCCCCTCGTCCACCAGGGCTCCGTCGGCGTGGGAGCTGATGCTGACGCTGGGGCCGGTGTTGGCGGGTTCTCCAGCGGGACAGGCACAGAGCAGCAGCGCGGGCAGAGCTGCGAGGCCACGAAGCAGGGGCATGATCTCCTCCTGTCTGCCCCATACCGCGATGGCGATCAGGGCTCCAGGCGCAGGATGCCGGCCTGGCGGCTGACGCCCAGGGTGAGGCTGGAGAAATCGCGCTGGCCCACCCGCGAGAAGGTCTCGGCGGCGGTGCCCACGAACAGGTAGACGGCATCGGCCTGCGAGCGATCCTCCCAGGTGGAGGGAGGGATCTCCAGCTCCCCATCGCTCCAGAGCACGGCGCAGGTGGCGTACTCGTAGGCGTGGTAGCCGTAGTCGCCGGTGGTGGCGAGCCAGGCCTCCACCACCACGTAGTCCGCCAGGGCCTCGACAGGATTCCAGCGGAAGTAGAGATCGCTCAGGTTGCCCATGGCCACCGTCTCTCCGGCCAGCTCCGGGCCCTCGATCACCGCAGCCCGGGGCAGGTACAGGAAGGGATCCACCTGGAACCGACCCGCATGCCGATCCTCGAAGCTCTCCAGGGCGTAGCTGCCCACCTCGAGCTGTTCCAGCTCTGCCCAGAAGACGCGATCGTCGGCCTGGTAGTCCAACACCAGCTCCTGGGGGCCGCTCAACACGACCTGGTCGGTGTCCAGGGGCGTGAAGCGCCCTGGATCGCGCTCCAGATCCCTCGAGGTGGCGGCGCAGCCCAGACCAGCGGGCGAGAGGAACTCGAGGGCCGAGGCGCTCGAGCTGGCCTCGGAGAGCCTGCCCCACCAGGCATAGGCGCTGCTGCTGGTGTCGGTCCAGTAGCCCCCTACCGGCTCTTCGTGCACGCCGACACCCACCACGCCGACCTCTTCGGGCAGCCAGTAGGCGTCCCAGCCCCCATCGATCCAGGGGTAGCAGCCACCAGCCAGGGCGGCCAACAGGGCGGTGGGGCGCCGGATCACCGCCTCCTCCGGGTGAGGGCCAGCGTGGTGAAGGTGACGCTGACCACACCCAGACCGATGGAGCTGGCCATGCAGCTGTTGGTGGCGATGAGCAGGCCTCGCGTGGGGCCCTGGTGGTCGAAGCGCCAGCGGGTGACGTGGGCGGTGCCGTACAGGCCGGCGGCCACCGCGCCGGTGGCGATAGCCGCGACCACCAGGCCGGTCTCGCCGCGGGCGGTGGCGGCGGGCGGGTCGAGGGTGAGATCGGGGCCTGGGCGGGGATCCAGAGTGGGCGCAAGCTCGGGTCCAGGATCTGGTGCTGGTTCGGAGACTGGATCTGGGCGCTGCCGGGGGGCGTCTTCGGCGGTGGTCACCTCGCGCCCTTGGTCTTGCTGATGAAGTTGCGGTGTTGGTGGGGCCTTCGGCGCAGGCCGACCGAAGCGCTCCGGCTCGCTGCCCACCTGGCCGGTGCGGATGAAGGCGTAGGGCACCGAGGCCAGCAGCGAGCGGCGCCGATGTCCCGGCACGGCCACCCCTGGCGGCAGGTAGCCGGTCCAGACCACCGTGCCGTCGCCAGGCCCCAGCTGGAGCACCACGGGCAGATCCCGAGGGCGCTCAGCGCCCAGGACGCCGTCGAGCCAGGCGTCGGCACCCGCTGGGGCGCCGAGAGGGTCGGAGTGGGTCGCTGCCACCCGGGGCAGCTCGCTCAACAGAGCGTAGAGATCACCCTCCGGAGGCGCCACCTTGCCCGAGAGCCGGAAGCCCGGCTGCAGGATCCGCGCCGCATGGAAGGCCACTCGAGCGGCCTCCTGGTCGCCCGCGTACCAGGCGCGCAGGCCAACCAGCCGGTGGAACGCGGCCGCCTGCGACGGCGCCAGGGGCTGGTCGACGCAGGGCAGGGCCCGGGCGGCCTGGCCGGCGGCGGCCTCGAAGCCAGGGGCGTCCTGGGTCGCGAAGCCCAGCAGGGCCTCCTGCACCAGGCTGCTCAGCTCCCTGGGGGCGGTGGAGCGGCAGCGCGAGGGCGCGGAGGGCAGGCGCGGCGGCTTGACGACAGGTGGGGGCTCCGGCTGCTCCACCAGCGCCACGGCGGGCTCTTCTGGCTCGGGCTCCGGTGGAGGGGCTGGCTCGCGCGCGGGCTCCACAGGCTCTGGATCAGGTGATGGTGCTGGTTCGGGGCGCCGGATCGGCCGCGGCGCCGCCCGCCCATCGAGGGCGAGCTCCGAGAGCTGCTCAGCGAGCCGGCCGGCCGCCTGGTCGAGGGTGAACAGCGCCTGGGCGGCCACCGCTTCTCGATCGATGCGATCCATGAGCACCAGGCCCGTGCCGAACAGCGGCACCGTGGGCAGGTACCAGGCCATGTGCCCCGCCGGCAGCCGCTGCCGCGAGTGCCCGCGGGCTTCGACGATCTGGCCCTCAATTTCGGCCTGCAGCACCACGCGCATGTCGCGCTCGCCGAAGCGGCCGCCGTGGATGTCGTACTTGAGCCGCGCCGTGACCGGGATGGGCCCGCGATCCAGGCTCACCTGCTCGTAGCGCTGCTCGAGGTGGGCCCGGAGACGCTGGGACAGGGCGCTGCCCAGGTCCATGAACAGGATGGGGCGCAGGCCGCGATCCACCTCGCGCTGCTGGTAGATCAACGCCGGAGCGCTGCCCAGCCCGGGATCGGTGGCGCAGCGCAGGGTCATGCCGGTGGAGGGATCGGGCGTGCGCACGCAGCCCATGTCTCGCGGCACCTGCAGGTCGAGGTGGATGGAGCTGCCGGGTCCGGGCAGGCCCTCGGGGGTGGTGTCCTCCCAGCTCCGCAGCGCCTCGGCCAGGTCTGCCCGCACCGCGGTGGCCGCCGCCAGCCGCGGCGCCAGCAGCAGGCACAGGGCGCAGAGGCGGAGGAGCCAGGTGAGCATGGATGACCTCGGGCTGGCTGCCCGGCAGGGCACCGCCTTCCGCATCTTAGCGGATCGCGGGAGGGCGTGGAGTCAGCCTCCCCGGTAAGGTCCGCGATACTGCATCTTGGCCGAGGTGACGCGCACCGCCAGGGCCACAGCGGCGGCGAGCGAGAGGCCCCGCTCCAGCCCCACCAGGAAGGCTGCGGTGCAGGTGTCTCCCCGCCCTGTGCGCCCCTCCAGGGTCCAGCCGCTCCAGTCGCGGGCGCAGTGATCCCGAGCGTCCATGGCCAGCACACCGTCCTGGTGGGTGAGCAGCACCGTGCCTACCCCCAGCTGGCGCAGAGCCCGCGCCGCGTCCAGCGGCTGCACACAGCCGGTGAGGCTGCGCGCCTCGACGATGTCCACCTTGAGCAGGTCCAGCAGGGGTAGCCAGCGGGCGGCCTCGGGCCAGGGCCGGTGCGCCGCGGTTCCATCGGCGTCCACACGCCGCAGGAAGCCCTGGGCGTCGGCACCCAGCAGGCGCGTGCAGCGCCGCGCCCGTGGCAGCAGCTCCGGCGGGAACATGCCCATCCAGAGGGGATTGACGTGCAGGACCTCGGTCCGGAGTCCCTCGAGATCAGCGGCCGTGAAGGGCTCCGCCTGGGAGATCACGCGCGAGACCCGCTCGTCGGGATCGTCGCTGGGGTAGTCGTTGCGGATGGACGTGCCGCTGGCGGAGGGCAGCCAGCTCACGGGCACGCCCGCCTGTTCGAAGGCAGCGAAGCGCGGCCTGTCCGCCGCCCGCGCCTTGGTGAGCACACGGCAGGCGGCCCCCAGGCGGGTGGCGGTGAGGGCGCCGTGGTAGACCCCGCCACCGATCTCGTGGCGGGCGGCGCCGCGCACCACGTTGATGTCCAGGCAGACATCGCCGGCGAAGGTGATGGTCATGGGGGCTCCGGTGGCGGGCGAGAGCGCCCGGATACCTCGGCGCAGGCTGGTTCACCAGGGTGGCCTTCGGAGGATCCGCGGCCGCAAAGGTCGCGCGAATCGTGAGCCGGCATACGCCCCGGCCCCCGAGAAGAGCTCGTAGAACCCTTCGAGTAGGTGAGGCTACCCGGCGAAGATTCCGGGAATGCAGGCTGGCGAGGGGGGTGGGACACTGGAACCGTCTCCGGAATGTCCGCGCGCTGCACTTCGGGGGCGCCAGCCCTGCATCGGAGCGCGATGGAGGGCGAAATGAGCCTGTCTCCGCTGATCACAGCGCTCGCAGCGCTGGCCATCGCGCCACCTGTGCTGGCCGACAACAACCAAGCGAAGCTCCTGATGGAGACGGTGGACACGAGCGCTGACCACCTGCTGAGCTTCGAGGCCCGCGACATCCAGGGCCAGCTCTTCGACCTGGCAGAGGCCAGCGAGCAGGGACCCGTGCTGGTGGTGGTGTGGTACGCCGCCTGTCCCACCTGCCCCCAGGAGCTGGCCAGGCTGCAGGAGTGGGCCTCGAAGCACTACGAGGAGCCGGTCCGCATCGTAGGCATCAGCGGGGACGTGGCCGAGCGCCGCGCCTGGCTGCGGCCGTTCCTGCGCCTCAACGACCTGAACATCACGGTGATCAGCGACGCCGACGGCCTGCTGCGCAGGAACCATCGGGGTCTTCTCGGGCCACGCCATGCTGCTCGTGGAGGGACACGAGGACGGGCCCCGCGAGCTGGCCCGCTTCCATGTTCCAGACGCGGGCCGCCACCTGGACGTGCAGGTGCGCAGCTGGCTCGAGGGCGAACCGGGCGAGATCCTCTCCCAGAAGCTCAGCAGCGCTCGATGACTAGCTACGAGGCGGAGGATCCCTGGGCACCCTGGGTTCGGGGGGCTGCCTGTACTCGTACTCCTGCCACTCGTATGCCGAGGTGTCGAGCTGACCCGACTCGATGGCCTCGCGCAGGCGGTCCAGCCAGGCGATCTCGGCCTCGAGCACCAGCAGCGGCCGCTCGAAGGAGAGCGCCACCAGCGGCAGATCCTGCTGGCGACACCAGGCCAGGCGCTCCTGCAGGAAACCCAGGCGTCCCGCGAGGGTGGCGCGCCCCGCGGCCAGCGCCTGCAGGGCCTGCTCGCGCCCCACGAAGGGCAGGGCGTAGATGCCCAGATCCAGCTCGGTGAACGGATGATCGGGCGTGGACAGGTGCAGCCGAGTCTCGTCGGTGAGGGTCTCTCGGCCGAGATCGGTGATGGTGTAGACCTTGCGCGGGGCCGCGCTGCCCTCCTCGAGGCTGGCGGTGACCAGCCCGTGCTGCTCCAGCCGCTTGAGGGCGTGGTAGATGGAGGAGCGCTTGAGCGCCGCCCAGTAGCGGAAGCCCCGGTTCCACACCAGCCGTTCAAGCTGGTAGCCGTGAGCTGGCTGCTCGGCGAGCATGGCCAGCACCAGGAAGGGGGCATCGGGGAGGGGCTTGTTCGCGGGGGACATTGGGGCCGCCCGGGTCAGTAGTGATCGATCACGGAGGGGTACACCAGCTCGAGCCCGTGGCGCGCGGCGCCTTCCAGGGCCAGGATCCACACCTCGACCTGGGTGCCAGCCAGCTGGATGAGCAGGTACTTAGGGCGCGAAGGCCAGCCCTTGACCCCCGGCTCTTCCTTCATGGCCTTCTGATAGATGGCGTCCACAAAGGGATTCCCGTACAGAGCACCGATCAGCATGAAGTGGATGACCCCGGCCACGAGGCCCCAGAGAAGCGCGGAAACGAGCATGATGATCTCCTGTGCGCGATTAGTCCAGCGTTAGACTAATACACCGCTGGAAGGCTGGCCGCAAGCGCCCACCACCAGATTCCGCCAGCCGCCAACGCCCCAGGCGCGTCGTAGGAATCCACGCCTACGAGCCAGGCCTCCGGCGCCTCCAAGGACCACCATCCCCTCACCGTGAGGAAGTCCCCACCCTGAGCGTCACCCCCCCGGAGTTACTCACGTTTCAGCGACGAATCGGCCCGGACATCGGACTCGCCGCCTGGGAGCCTGTAGGGCATACCGGTGCCGAATCAGGGCGAGCGGTCCGAGGCGACCGCCGACGCGGTTTCCGCGCCGTAGCGCCGGCTGGAGGCGTCTGTAGCGGGTGGCTTGAGCACGCCGATTGCTACACGGGTGTCGTCGCTGCAAGCAGGGGCCGCAGCAGCCATCGGATCGGGACGCGCAGCAGATTCGGAACTAGCCGATCTCGGCCAGCTTCACGGGGCGGCCCTCCTCCAGGGAGCGCTGGGCCGCCAGCCCCAGCACCACCGCCATGCGGCCGTCATGGCCACCCACCGGTGGCGCGCCGCCGCCGCGCACGGAGCGCACGAAGGCTGCCACCTCGCTCTCGTAGGAGGCCAGGTAGCGCTGCATGAAGAAGTGCAGCGGCGGCGGTTCGTGCAGGCCGGAGGCGTCGGCGAGCTGCACGGTGTCTGCGCTGTGGTTGCGGTTGCCCACGCGGCCCGCCGAGCCCAGCACCTCCACCCGCTGATCGTAGCCGTACACAGCCCGGCGCGAGTTCTCGATGACCCCCAGCGCGCCCGACTCGAAGCGCAGGGTGACGATGGCCGTGTCCACGTCGCCGGCGTCGCCGATGGCCGGATCCACCAGCACAGCGGCCATGGCGTGCAGCTCCACCACCTCTTCGCCCATCAGGAAGCGGGCCATGTCGAAGTCGTGGATGGTCATGTCGAGGAACATGCCGCCCGAGACCGCCACGTACTCGGCGGGCGGAGGCTCGGGATCGCGAGAGGTGATGCGCAACAGCTCGGGCTGACCGACAGCTCCACCCGCCACCAGCTGCTGCACCCGGGCGAAGTCGGGATCGAAGCGGCGGTTGAAGCCCAGCATCAGCTGCACGCCGGCCTTGTCCACCTCAGCCAGCACGCGGTCGATGCGCGCCAGGGACAGGTCGAGGGGCTTCTCACAGAAGACGTGCTTGCCCGCGCGCGCCGCCGCCACCACCATGTCGGCGTGGGTGTCGGTGCTGGAGCACACCAGCACGGCCTCCACCGCGCGATCCAGGATCAGCTCGCTGGCATCGGCGCTGGCGTAGGCCACCCCCAGCTCCGCGGCCAGCTGCCGGGCCGCGGACAGGCGGGGATCGGCCACCCCCACCACGTGGGCCCCGGCGACGCGGGTGGCGATGGTGCGGGCGTGGACCCCGCCGATGCGACCGGCACCCAGGATGGCGACGGGGAGGGGGGCGTTCATGGGCGCTCCTATAGCTTCAATGTTCTCAAGAAGGCTCGGTTGCGGCGGGCGCTCTCGAAGGGGCTGCCCATGCCGGGCAGCACGTCCTGCTCCACGACGATCCAGCCGCGGTACTGCCGCTCGCGCAGCCGGGTGACGATGGCCGCGAAGTCCACCGAACCCCGGCCCAGCTCGCAGAACACCCCGGCCCGCACGGCCCCGAAGTAGTCGAGGCCCTGGTGAGCCGCGCGCAGGGCGGCCCGCGGATCGAAGTCCTTGAAGTGCACATGCCAGATCCGCTCGGCGTAGCGCGCGAGCGCTGCCACTGGATCGCCGCCGCCGAAGGCGTAGTGCCCGGTGTCCAGGCACAGCCCAAGCAGCTCGGGGTCTGTGAGGCCCAGCAGGGTGTCCACCTCTGCCGGGGTCTCCACGTAGCCGCCACAGTGGTGGTGGAAGACGGTGCGCAGCCCGGTCTCGACGCGCACGGCCTCGGCGACGCGCTCGGCCCCGGCGGCAAAACAGGCCCACTGCTCAACGGAGAGCTCCTGCTCGGGTTGGACGCGACCGGCGCTCTGCACCCGCGCGGGCACCGAGCCGTTGTCGTCAGCCAGCACCACGAAGGCCTCGGGGGCCAGCGCCTCGAGCAGGCGCGCCGCGCGCAGCGCGGCCTCGACCCCGGCCTCGTGGGCGGCCTCGTCTGCCAGCGCCACGGGCACGAAGGCGCCCACCAGGTCGAGGTTGTGCTGCGCCAGCAGCTTGCGCAGCGCCGCGGGCTCGGTGGGCATGAAGCCCCAGTCGCCCAGCTCGGTGCCGATGAAGCCGGCGGAGTCCATCTCCCAGAGCACCTGGTCGGCCTGAGCCGCCTCGCCCTGCAGCTCGAACTCCAGCACCCCCCAGGAGCAGGGGGCGTTGCCCACGCGGATCCAGGGGGCCAGCGGACCGCTCATGAGGTCTCCTCGCCGAGCGCGTGGTAGTGCCGCTCCGACGATATCTGTTCCTCGAACTCGGCCCGCGCCTGCCGCACGCTCTCGCTGGCGGAGACCTCGGCCACGGGCACGTCCCACCAGCTCTCGAAGCCGGGCACACCGGCGTAGCGGTCGCACTCCACCACCACCACGGCGGGGCCCGCGACGGAGCGCGCGTCGGCCAGGGCGTCCTGCAGCTCAGCCAGGGTCTCCGCCTGGAACACCGCCGCCCCCAGGCTGCGGGCGTGGGCGGCGAAGTCGATGGGCAGGTGCTCGCCGTCCAGCTCGTGGGCGGGCCCGCGGGCACAGAGCTCGGTGCCGAAGCCGGCGCTGCCCAGGGAGCGGGACAGCCCGCCGATGCTGGCGAAGCCGTGGTTGTCGATGAGCAAGATGTTCAGATCGATGCCTTCTTGCACGGCGGTGGCCAGATCGCCGGACATCATCAGGTAGGAGCCATCGCCCACCACCACCCACACCGTGCGATCCGGCGCGGCGAGCTTCACCCCCATGCCACCGGGGATCTCGTAGGCCATGCAGGAGTAGCCGTACTCTACGTGGTAGGCCTTGGGGTCCTTGGCCATCCACAGCTTGTGCAGATCGCCGGGGCCGCTGCCGGCCGCGCTGACCACCACGTCCTGGGCGTTCATGGAGGCGTTGAGCGCCCCCAGCACGACGGCCTGGGCCAGGGGCTTGGCGCCGGTGGGGCGCACCAGGGCTTCGCGCGCATCGAGCCAGGCCTCGCGCTCCGAGGCCAGCTCGGAGGCATAGGGCTCGCCCAGGCAGGGAGCCTCCAGCATGAACTCCAGCTCCTCCAAGGTGGCGCGGGCGTCGCCCACCAGCATCACGCCGCCGTGCTTGGCCGCGTCGAAGGCGGTGATGTTGATGTTCACGAAGCGCACATCGGGGTGCTGAAAGGCGGTCTTGGAGGCGGTGGTGAAGTCGGAGTAGCGGGTGCCGATGCCGATCACGAGATCCGCCTGCCGGGCCATGCGGTTGGCGGCCAGGGTGCCCGTGGCGCCCACCGCGCCCAGGCAGAGCGGGTGCTCGTCGGAGAGCGCACCCTTGCCCGCCTGGGTCACACACACCGGAATGCGCGTGGCCTCCACGAAGCCCTGCAGCGCCCGGTTGGCGTCGCTGTAGGTGACGCCCCCTCCCGCCACGATCAGCGGGCGCTCCGCCTGCTGGATGCGGCGCGCCGCACGGCTGACCGCGTCCAGGTCGGGGCGAGGACGCGGCACGTGCCAGCTGCGCTCCCGGAACAGGCCCGCAGGGAAGCCCCAGGCCTCGGCCTGCACGTCCTGGGGCAGGGCCAGGGTGACCGCGCCGGTGTCGGCCGGCGAGGTGAGCACCCGCATGACCTCGGGCAGGGCGTAGAGCAGCTGCTCGGGACGGTTGATGCGATCCCAATAGCGGCTGACGGGCTTGAAGCAGTCGTTGACCGACACGTCCTGGCTGCCTTCACTCTCCAGCTGCTGCAGCACCGGCGCCACGTTGCGGCGCGCGAAGATGTCGCCAGGGAGCAGCAGCACGGGCAGCCGGTTGATGGTGGCCAGGGCCGCCCCGGTGATCATGTTGGTGGCCCCAGGGCCGATGCTGGAGGTGCAGGCCCAGCAGCCCAGCCGGTTCTTCTGGCGCGCATAGGCCACCGCGGCGTGCACGCCGGCCTGCTCGTTGCGCACCGGCACGTAGCGCAGATCCGGGTGCTCCTGCAGCGCCTGGCCCAGCCCGGCCACGTTGCCGTGCCCGAAGATGCCGAAGACGCCCGCGAAGAAAGGCCGCGCGCGGCCGTCGCGCTCCACGCGCTGCGCCGCCAGGTAGCGCACCAGCGCCTGGGCCATGGTGAGTCGGATGGTGCTCATGGGGGCTCCCGCGATGCTGCTGTCGGGGAGCGGCTTATCCGTTCGAGCGCCGCGCTACCCGGTCGCCGCGACCATCGCTTGCTTCTTCCTGCGCGCCTCTACATCCAGCCACCTGCGTCCCAGCCACAGGGTGAGGGGGCTCAGCAGCGTGGACGCACCCACGATGATCCACATCAGCTCCGTGTTCCGCGATCCTGTCTCGGAGCACAGCGTGGCCAGCAGGAAACCAGAGGCCGGCCCGGCCCCCACCTTGGCGAAGAACATGGGCACCTTGGACAGCGCCATGTAGCTGGCGATCTTGTCGGGCGGCGCCACGTTGGCGGTGTAGTCGTACAGACGGGGAGACCACAGGGCCTCGCCGAAGCTGAGCATCACCTGGAACATCACGATCAGCGCGATGCTCTCGCCCAGCCCCATGAACAGCACGCTGGCGGCGCTGATGAAGCTGCCCACCAGGATCACCTTGTAGGCATCCATCTTGCCCGTGATCGAAGTCATCACTGGCACCAGGAAGATGATGATGATGGGGTTGATGGAGTAGAGCTTGCCGGTCCAGTCTCCCAGCCCGATGCGGTCCATGTACACCGGGTAGAGCGAGTGGTTGTACTGGAAGATCATCTTGACCATCACCAGCAGGAACATGAAGGCGATGAAGATCCAGAACAGGCGATCTCCACCCACCTCCTTCATGATCTGGAAGACACCCTTGCGCTCGGTGGCCTTGGCCGGGGCAGGGGCCTCGCCCTGCAGGTCGTCGACGTACTCCTCCGGCGGGATGTGGGAGCGGATGGTGAAGGTCACCAGCAGCAGCGAGCACAGGGTGGCCACCACCGCCACGAAGAACACCACCTGGGTGGGGCGCATCACCAGGGTGAGCCCAGCGAAGGTGAGCTCGGTGTTCTCGGTGAACGCCGCGCGGATGGGATCCAGCGCCAGGCCGGCCACCATGGCCCCCACGTTCATCACGACGTAGTACCAGGAAAACGCGTACTTCTGGGCCTTCTTGGTGGAGAAATGCTTCACCGCCGCTGCGATGAGCGGGATCATGTAGGCGAAGCCGACGCTCAGGAAGAACAGGCCGGGGTAGACGATCACGGGAGCGATGGAGAAGGTGATGGCCACCCGCCCGATCAGCGCGATGACCAGCCCGATGAGCAGCGCCCTCTTGATGCCGAAGCTGTCGGCGATGAAGCCCACGAAGAGCATGAAGAAGGACATGCTGGCCGACCAGATGCCGTACACCCAGCCGGCCTGCACCTCGCTGAGCCCCATGTCCTCGATCAAGAAGATCATCAGGACCAGCACGGTGGAGAAGTAGCAGAGCCCCTCCAGCACCTTCATCAGGTACACGAGCCAGATCTCTCGCGGACAGCGGGCCAGGGCCTTGAGGCCCAGCCAGTAGTCCAGGGCGATGCGGGTGAGCGGGTTGGGCTCGGCCTTGCTGTTCACTCGGGCTCCTGTTCAAGCAACCACCGGTGCTCCTCGGTGAACTCGGGCACGGTGTAGGGCTCGCCGGGCAGGTGGCGGATGGCCCAGATGTAGTACATGCCGTAGCCGGGGGCGGCGCACTGGGAGTGGTCGTTCAGGTCCAGGATCTTGACGGTGTCGCCGTGGCGCACCTTGAACACCTGCTCGCCCAACTCGGCGTGGCCGTAGCCCTGGGGTCGATCGAAGCGGTAGTGGTAGATCTCGGGCTGGGGATGGTGGTGCGGCGGGTAGCTGGACCAGCGCCCCGGGGAGTTCACCACCTCACCCAGCACCAGCTTCGCCTCGGGCCTGTTCCGGATGTCGAAGATGGTGCGCACGATGCGGTGGGCGGCGTCGTCCCAGCGCCCCTTGTCGCGCTGCTCCGACTCCAGCATGTTGGAGCCGTCGAACAGCATGGGCTCGAAGAGCGCGTCGTTCTCCACCCCAAAGCCGGCCAGCTCGCAGTCGCTGTGGGCGGTGAGGCGCAGGGAGAATCCCTCGGGGAAGTGCAGCGCCACCGGGTCCTGGCGGAACAGGCTGCCGCGCGAAACCCGCCGGGTGGCTCCCCCGGGCAGCTCGAAGCTCAGCTCGCCGCTCAGCAGCAGCAGGGCGCCCTCGCGCACCGCCTGGGACTCGATCTTCCGGCCCGCCGGCACCGTCAGGATGCCGAAGTCGATGCCGGTGTCCGCCACATCTTCGCCGATACGGGTGATGGAGGTGAAGCTCTCGAGGGGAAAGGCCCTGGGGCCGCGCAGAAGACAGGGATGCATCAGCCCATCCCCAGGTCGGGATCGGGCAGCATGAAGTCGCGCACCACGCCCTGCAGGTCGTGGTAGCTCTTGACGAAGCCGCGCAGGGTGCGCACGCAGGCGCCGTAGCCGTCGAACTCGTCCACCGACATGCCCTCGGTGTCGTAGGCCCGGCGGAAGTCGGGGAAGACCTCCAGCAGGCGCTCCACGATGGCCGGGTCCACCGGGCGGGAGAAGCGCTCCACCACCGCCACGTCGCTGCCGTTGATGCGCTGCTGCCAGCCGTAGGGGATGGTGAGGATCACGTCGCCGCCGATCAGCTCCGACCAGTGCATGTGGTGCCGGTAGGCCGCCGCCAGCAGGCGCGCACGGTAGCCCCGCTCCGTGTAGATGCGCTGGGCCTTCTTGATGACCGCGATGCCGGCCCAGTCCAGCAGCCCGGGCTTCACAGCGATGCCATCCCGGCCGCGCAGCACCTTGAGCCAGTCGTCCATGCGCCCCACCATGATGGTGCACACCGGCGACATGCCCTGCACGGGCAGCCCCTCGGCCGCACGGCGATCGAGACCCCGCTCCACGGCGGCGCCCACGGCCAGCGCCTGGGGCACGGTGAAGCTGACCGTGGCGTTGATGTTCACGCCGCGGAAGGTGGCCTCTTCGATGGCCTTGATGCCCGCCGAGGTGGCCGGGATCTTGACCTGCATGTTGGGGGCCAGCCTGCTCAAGCGCTCGGCGTGGTCGGCCATGGCCCCCGCGTGGCGGTAGAGCACCGGGTTGGTCTGCGCCGACAGGCGCCCCTTCAGGCCGCCCTCACGCTCGAAGACCGGCAGCAGCAGATCGGCCCCCGTGCGCGCCATCTCCTCCACCAGGCGCCAGGTGAGCCGGGCCTCGTCCCAGCTGGGGTTGCCCGCCACCATGGCCTGGATGCGCTTGTTCCACAGGGGCATCTCCTTGCCCAGCACGCCGAGCACGATGGTGGGGTTGGTGGTGGCGCCCACGGCTCCGTGCTCGATGGCGTAGCGCAGCTCCTCCACCGAGCAGGAGTCGTTCCAGTAGTCGGTGGGGAAGCGGCTGACGGTCTCGTGCAGCTTGCTCAGGTAGGACATGACGGCCTCGCGACTGGCGGGGATCGGGGCGAGGCCGGTCTATCTCGCGCGATGCCGAGCCTCCACTTCGCGCACCAGCTCGTCGCTCAGGGGCTGGTCGCGTCGTTCCCCGAGCTGCCATGCGCGTCGCGCCCACCCTCGTCCTGGCGAGCCTGCTCACCAACCCCAGCCGGCCGGAGGTGAGAGGCGATGGCTGCAGCGCGCCCGGATCGCCGTTCTAGCTCCAGGAACCCCTGTCCCCGTCCGACGAGGGCTGAGAGCCCGCCCCACAAGGCCTCCATGCTCCCACTCCATCCAGGATCGAGACGCGGCCTCGGCCTCGCCGCCGGGCTCGCCCTCTGTGCGCTGCTGGCCAGCGGGCCGGCGCTGGCGCTGGATCCAGGGCAGCCCGTGCACCGCTACGCCCACGAGGTGTGGAACCGCGACACCGGCCTGCCCAGCACCTCCCTGTCCGACCTGGTGCAGACCCGCGACGGCTACATCTGGCTGGGCACCCAGGACGGCCTGGTGCGCTTCGACGGCGAGCGCTTCACCACCTTCCACTCCCGCAACACCCCCGAGATCAAGAACAACAACGTACAGGCCCTGCTGGAGGACGAGCAGGGCGCGCTGTGGTTCAGCACTCTCGGCGGGGGCGTGGTGCGCCTGTTCGAGGGCAGCTTCCGGGTGTGGACCAGCGCCGACGGCCTCTCCTCCGACGTGGTGCGCGCCCTGGCCCGGACCGCCGACGGCGCCATGTGGATCGCCACAGAGCGGGGCCTGGACCGCCTCGAGGACGGCGCCATCTCCTCCTGGAGCCTGGAGCAGGACCTGGGCGATCCGGTGGTGGAGCGGCTGTATGTGGACCGCGAGGATCGCCTCTGGGTGGGCTCCCGGGCCGGCGGGATCTGCCTGTTCCGCGACGGCGCCTGCCACGCGCCGCCCCTGCCAGCGGACGCCCAGATCAGCTCCCTGCGCGCCATGCTCCAGGCCAGGGACGGCTCCCTGTGGTTCGGCATGGAAGGCGCCGGGCTGCTGCAGGTGCGCGGTGAGCAGCTCACCCGCTACGGCCCCCTGGACGGCCTGTCCTGCACGGTGGTCACCGCCCTGCACGAGGATCGCGACGGCAACATCTGGGCGGGCACCCAGCGCGGGGGGCTGGACCGCCTGGGCCCCGGCGGCCCCGAGGTGTTCGGCACCGATGAGGGCTTGAGCCACGCCCACGTCACCACCCTGCTGGAGGACCGCGAGGGCAGCCTGTGGATCGGCACCTTCGCCGGGGGGCTCAACCGCCTGCGCGAGGCCAGCTTCGTCAACTATGGGCTCCGCGACGGCCTGGGCAGCGAGGTGGTCCTCTCCGTGCTCGAGGATCGCCTGGGCTACGTCTGGATCGGGACCATGCGCGGCCTGTTCCGCATGCACGGCGATCGCGCCGTGCCCTTCGCGGGCATGGACCAGGTGGACGACCTGGCCGTGGTGGCCATGTACCAGGATCGCGGAGGGGCCCTGTGGCTGGGCACCTACGGCCAGGGGCTGCACCGCTTCGCCGATGGGGAATGGACCGCCTACAGCGAACAGGACGGGCTGGCCTCGCGCTACGTCTTCGCGGTCACCGAGGACGCACAGGGGCGGCTGTGGGTGGGCACGCAGGCGGGGCTGAACCGCATGGAGGGCGGGAGCTTCCTGCGCTGGACCCACCAGCAGGGCCTGGCCCACGACACCGTGCGCTCCCTGCTGCTGGCCACAGACGGCACCCTCTGGCTGGGCACCGACGGCGGGGGTGTGCAGCGCTGGAGCGAGGAGGGCTTCTCGGCCCCCATGCCGGGACCGGACGCGGCGCCCAACCTCAGGCAGATCCAGACCTCCATGCAGAGCGCCGATGGCAGCCTGTGGTTCGGCACCGAGGGCGGCCTGATGCGCCTGGACGCTGGCGGCGACGACCCCACCGTGCTCACCGCCGCGGACGGCCTGTTCGACGATCGCATCTGGCAGGTGATGGAGGACGAAGAGGGCGACATCTGGCTCAGCTGCAACCAGGGGGTCTACCGTCTGCAGCGCGAACAGGTGGACGCCTTCGTGGCGGAGGCCGTCGACCAGGTGGAGTCCGATGTCTTCGGGCGCTCCGATGGCATGGCCAGCTCCGAGTGCAACGGCGGCGGCCAGCCCGCCGGCACGCGCACCTCCGACGGGCGCCTCTGGTTCCCCACCACCCGCGGCGCCGCGGTCATCGACCCGGTGCTGGCCCTGCGCGAGAAGCCCGCGCCCCTGGTCACCGTAGAGGCCGTGCTGGTGGACGAGCGGGTGCGCAACGTGCACGAGCCCCTGCAGCTGGAGCCGGGCAGCTGGCGGGTGGCCTTCGGCTACACGGCGCCCTTCTTCGTCGCCCCCGACAAGGTGCGCTTCCGCTACCAGCTCGAAGGCCAGGAGCTCTCCCGGCCCAGCACCAGCCGCGAGGCCAGCTACACCAACCTGGCGCCGGGGGACTACCGCTTCAAGGTCATGGCCAGCAACGGCTACGGCCGCTGGAACGAGGTGGGGGCCAGCAAGCGCTTCACCGTGCTGCCCCACTACTGGCAGACGGGCTGGTTCCGGGCCCTGATGGCCCTGGTGGGCCTACTGGCGGTGCTGATCATCTACTGGGCGCGCGAGCTGCGGCACCGCCGCGTGCAGCAGCGGCTGGAGTCCCAGGTGGACGCCCGCACCAGCGAGCTGCGACGGCTGGCGGAGAAGTACGAGGAGCTCTCGCTGCGCGATCAGCTCACCGGGCTGCGCAACCGCCGCTTCCTGGCGGAGTCGGTGCAGCCCCTGGTGAGCGCCATCTCCAGGCAGCACGCCAACCTCGCCACCTCCCGGCGCAACGCGCGCCGCCCCACCATGGCGGACCGCA
The DNA here is from genome assembly GCA_964512185.1 of uncultured Enterobacterales bacterium. Lineage (GTDB taxonomy): Bacteria > Myxococcota_A > UBA796 > UBA796 > JAFGLY01 > CAZEJJ01. Next base: position 43,062 of record CAZEJJ010000036.1, read on the forward strand.
TGGGCGTGGCCCTGCTGGACATCGACCACTTCAAGCGGGTCAACGACAGCCACGGCCACGACGCCGGGGACGCGGTGCTGCGCCAGCTCGCGCAGCTGCTGGCGGACACAGCCCGCGGCCAGGACGTGGTCACCCGCTGGGGCGGAGAGGAGTTCCTGGTGGCCGTGCTGGGCGCCGACCAGCAGGGCCTGGCGGCCTTCGGTGAGCGCTTCCGCCAGCGGGTGGAGGCCCGCAGCTTCACCCTGCCCGGAGGCGGCACCATCAGCTGCACCTGCTCGGTGGGCCTGGCCTGCTGCCCCTTCTACGCGGCGGGCGAGCTGGGGGTGGGCCTGGACCAGCTGGTGGCCTTGGCCGACCTGGGCCTGTACCACGCCAAGCGCAGCGGCCGGAACCGCACGGTGCTGGTCAAGCCTGGCCTGCGCCCCCCCACGGATCGCGACGAGGCCAGCCGCGCCTTCGCCTCGCTGGAGGCGGCCACCGACGGAGGGTTCGTTGAGCTGGAGGTGCTGGAAGACGGAGACGGCCGCTAGCGTCCGAACTCGAACCACAGCAGGTCGGCCCACTGGGGACGGCGCTGCTTGAGCCAGCGCCAGGGCTGGGCGCCGCCGGTGGCGATGGGCTCGAAGTCGCCCGAGCCGGAGAAGCCCGCCTCGTGGGCCATCACCCGCATGCGGTCCACGGTGAAGGCGCGGATGTGATCGCCGGCGGGGGCGTCGGGGTGGGGCCCCAGCACCTGGGGCGGCAGGCCCAGCACGGCTCGCGCGCGGTCCCCCAGGTTGACCACGTTGGGCACGGTGCCCACCAACCGGCCTCCAACCCGAGTGACCCGGTGCAGCTCGCGCAGCAGGGCCAGGGGGTGGAACAGGTGCTCGATGATCTCGCCGGCGTGCACCAGGTCGAAGGCGCCGTCGCGGAAGGGCAGGGGCGCCGCAGCGTCGGCCAGCACGGGCCGCAGCCCGCGCTGCCCGGCCTGCTGCACCGCGGCGGGGATCACGTCCACGCCCACGATCAGGGCGCGGGGCGCCACATGCTCCAGCAGCGCGCCCCCCAGGCAGCCCAGGTCGAGCACGCGCTCGCCAGGCCGCACCGCACGGTCCAGCAGCTCCCGCCGCCGCGGCAGATCCTGCAGCAGGGGTTCGTGCCGCAGGTAGTCGCTCTGCCGGTACCAGTCGCGAATGGCCAAGGGGGCTCCGCTATCGATCCGGCTCGACGCGACGGTACTCCTCAAGCAGGGGCTCGAGCTCGGTGGCGTAGGCGTCCAGCGCTCCCCACAGCGCGGTCTGCTCGGGATCGAAGGGATCGTAGATGTCGGTGGCGGCGTCTGGATCCACCCCCAGGTCGTAGGCCAGCAGATCGCCGCCGTCGAAGTCGTAGTGCATGCGCAGATCGCCCTGGCTGGCGGTGAGCTGCGGCCCGGCGCGGCCCACGGTGGTGCCGAAGAAGACCCGGTCGGGCTCGGCTTCCAGTACGGGCTCGCCGGTGATCTCGTCGGGCAGGTCCAGCTCCAACCAGCGCAGGGCGGTGGGGGCGATGTCGATGTGGTGGGTGGGCTCGCTGATGGCCTGGGGCTCGATGCCATGGTGCCAGAAGAAGGCCAAGGCTCCGGTCTCTTCTTCGTACAGGTCGTAGGCGTGGCCCCAGCGCTCCCGCTCGTAGAACTGCTCGCCGTGGTCGGACCAGAAGGCCACCAGGGTGTTCTCCAGCAGGCCGCGGTTGCTGGCGTCGGCCCAGATGCCCGCCAGCGTGTCGTCCAGGTAGGCCATCTCGCCGTCGTAGCGGATGCGCAGGTGCTCCATGACCAGGGCGCGCTCTTCTTCGGACATGGAGCCCAGGGAGTAGCGCGCGTCGTCGTGGCCGTCGGTGGTGCTCAGGTCGTAGTCGATGGGCTCGAGATCCTCGAGGGCCTCCAGGTACTCGTCGGGCGGCTTGTAGGGGGAGTGGGGCTCCTTGAGGTGCACGTGCAGGAACCAGCGCTCGGCGCCCTGGTTGATCTGCTCCAGCAGCTTGTTGCGGCCCTGCTCCCAGATGCTGGTGCCCACGTCGGTGCGCGGGTGCTCGGCGTAGGTGTAGCCGGCGTCGTGGTGCCAGTCGCCCTCGAGCCAGCCGTTGGAGGTGAGCAGGATGGTGACGAAGCCCTCGTCGCGCAGCCAGGAGGCCAGGCTGGCGCGCTCCGGCACCACCTCGCGGTGGGCGACGGGCAGCCGAGCCACGAAGTCGAAGTCCGCGCTGTAGCGGCCGTTGTTGGCGCAGAGCACGCCCCCCAGAGTCCAGTTGCTGCAGGAGGAGTGCCTGTCCAGCACCAGGCTGCGGGCGGCCAGCTCGTCGACGAAGGGCGTGAGCCCGGTGGTGGCCCCGTAGCGCTCCAGGTAGTCCCGGCGGTAGGTGTCCACCGAGAGCAGCAGCAGGTTCTGCGCCTCGAAGGGCTGCTCTCCGCTGTCGGGGTGGCCCAGGCAGCCCAGGGTGAGCAGGACCAGCAGTGGCATCAGGCGGGTCATGCTCGCATCGTACTGCGTTCGCTGGGAGCCCGCCGCTATCGCGTGCGGTACACCACATGCTCACGGCGCCGCTCCCCACCAGGGCTCGTCACCCGTGGCGAGCAGCAGGCGCCGCCCGTCGGGGCTCGCCAGCGGAAGGCCCACCGACACGGCGGACAGGGGCTGCCACTTGAGGCTGGCCAGGTCCAGCGCCAGCACCCCGTCGTCCACGCGCACCGCCAGGTGATGCCGGCCGGCCCAGTGTGGATGTCCCGCCTGTGCCCAGCGCTGCAGCGCCTCGCGGTCGCCGTCGAAGTGCCCCTCGAACAGGCGGGCCTTGCCACGCCCGCGGCGCACCAGCAGGCCGTCCGCGTGGGGCTCCACCGTGTACCGGCCGTCGGGCGAGCGGTGCCCCCAGGTGCCCGCCGCCCCCCCCACCCCCCAGGGGAAGCCCCCCCCGCACGCCCCCCCGGCCCAGCCCACCCCCCGCGCC
>CAZEJJ010000036.1:46038-47884 GCA_964512185.1 uncultured Enterobacterales bacterium
CGGCCGGCGGGGGGGGCGCCCCCGGGGGGCGCGGGGGGGGGGGGGGGGGCGCCGGGGGGGCCCGGGGCCCGCCCCCGCGCCCGCGGCCGAGCGCCAGCGGAAGGCCGCCGGGGCCATGCCCTCCACGGGCTCGCGCAGGCCCAGCAGCAGGCCATCCAGCTCCCAGCACAGCGGCCAGAGATCGAGCTCCGGCACCGTGCTGGCCCGGGTCTCGCCGCTGGAGACATCCAGCAGCCGCACCAGCCCCAGGTGGGGCGGTTCCCCGCTGCGATCCCAACCCGGCGCGGCCAGCAGCTCCCCGCTGGGAGACCAGGCGGCGCCGTGCAGCTTGATCTGCTCCGCGTCGCCCACCAGGGTGCGCACGCGCCCCTTGGCCAGCTCGGCCACCAGCAGGGAGCTGGGATCGTCGCTGGACCAGCGGCCGGGCTCCCTGGGGTAGGCCACCTCCAGCGCCGCCAGCGCGCCGTCGGGGGAGGGCAGCAGGGCCTCCACCCGCCCGGGGAGGCGCGCGATCTCGGCGGGAGGGGAGGCGGGATCCTCCCAGCGCAGCAGCACGGACTGCAGCCCGTCGCCCTGCACGCCCAGCAGGCCGCTCCCGCTCCAGGCCAGCACACCCAGGGGGCGCCCGCCCGTGTTCAACCGCTGGGGCTCCGCCACCAGGGGCCGCAGGCTGGAGAGGTTGGGATCGCTGGCGGTCCCGCGCATGGGCAGGGGCCCATCGCGCAGAGCTCGCGCCAGCAGGGCCACCAGGGGCTCATGGTAGCTGGCGTCCTCGCGCAGCAGCTGCGCCCGGTCACCGTCGGGGCTCACCCGCAGGTAGACCTCGGCCGAGTCTCGCCGGTCCTCGAAGAACAGCTTGCACACCTGCCAGCTCTGCGGGCCTTCCTTCCCATCCCCCAGGTAGACATAGGCCAGCGGCCAGGGGGGAGCCCCATCGTCGGGGGTCTCCGCGGCGAGCTGCTCCACCTCCAGCCAGCGGGCCACCTCGTCCACGAAGGCGGCGGCGCGCCCCGGACCCGGAGAGCTGAGCTGGCCCTCCCCGAAGCCATAGCCATCGCCGGCGCCCACGGGATCCTGCAGCACCAGCAGGGCCTCACCGTCGCCGATGCGCAGCCGCAGCACACGGCGCCCTTCCAACAGCTCCACCCGCGGCTGCAGCTCCAGCGCCCCCTGGGAGGAGGTGGCGGCAGCGGGCACCTCCACCTCTTCCGCGCCGGGCAGCGGAGCGAACACGGGTCGCTCAGCGCTGGGGCCGCTGCTGCAGCTGACCGCCAGGATCAGCGCCAGCAGCAGGGCGCGAGGGAGACAGCGGGGACCGGCGGGCATGGGACACCAGGGATGCAGCCGCGAGTATAGCGCCTGCCTGATTCTCAAAGAGCGACCACCACCCGGCCAGGGAAACGCCAGACCAAGGCACCACCCTGCCATCGGACCGACACGATCCCGGTGTGGATCAACCTGAGATGACACACCGGACAAACGGTAATACCGTTGCCCAGCGAGTCATCCCCGCCCAGGCTGCGGAAGTGGATGTGGTGGGCCTGGACCCGGATGGACTGGCGGCCACATTCTGGGTTCCTGCACGTCCAATCATCCCTTTCCTTCACCTCTCCGAACCCGGACTGCGGATCCAGCACCACGTTTTCGACAAACCAGGCCGCCGCAGCGGGTAGATCGGCGTGCACACAGTCGAAGGCGGGCAGCTTGGGAGGGGCCCAGGCGAGGTTGAGGCTGACGAACACACGGGTGGCCAGCGAGGGGTCGCCAGTCTGTGTCGTGTCAGGATCGGGTTCGACGGCGCTCGGCTCGCTCGCCGGCTCGGCCAACAGCTCCAGGGCCCGCTCCA
>CAZEJJ010000037.1:0-47296 GCA_964512185.1 uncultured Enterobacterales bacterium
AGTATCTGGCCGCCCAGCAGGGTGGGCAGGTACTTCTGGGCACGGGCACTAGCCCCCGTCCTCTCGCCGCAGGCGCTGCCGCAGGCGTTGGATCACGCCGGCCCGATCGGGCTCGGGCTCACCCTCGGCTGGAGCAGGCCCCAGCAGCTTGTCCAGCAGTCCCTGCCCGTGCAGCGGGCAGCTTTGTTGAGGCCGCTGGCCCTGGCTGAAGTACTCGGCGTGGGTCTGCGGACAGGCGGCGGCGGCCGGCAGCAGGCTCTGGGCACAGAGCTCCACCTCGGTCAACGCGCCGGTGCCGGCGAAGCGACCCTGGGCGGTCCCGCTGCCCGCCACGAAGCGCGCCCAGATGGGCAGGGCGGCCTGCGCCCCGGTGAGCCCGTGGGCCCTGCCCTTGTCGAAACCCACCCAGACCGCCACCACGAGCCTGGGGGTGAAGCCCACGAACCACGCGTCGCGGCCGTTGTCGGTGGTGCCGGTCTTGCCGGCCGCGGCGCCCGTGACCCCCCGTCGCCCCGCAGAGCGCCCCGTGCCGGAGGCCAACACGTCTTGCAGCACCCGCACGGACAGGGCCGCGGCGTCGCGCCCCACCGCGCGCTGCCGGCGGGCAGCCTCCGGGCTGGAGGCCTCGCCGGCGGGGTCCTGGACCCCCAGCAGCAGCCAGGGAGTGGCGGCCTGCCCGCCCCCCGGGAACACGGTGTAGGCTCCGGCCACCTCCAGCGGTGTGGCCTCGAAAGCGCCCAGGGCAGCCGAGGGCAGCCGCGTGGCCCCTGCCAGGCCCAGGCCGCGGCAGAAGCGCTGCAGCTGGACGAGCCCCAGCCGCTCGGCCAGGTGGATCGCGGGCACGTTGCGGGAGTGCACGATGGCCTCGCGCAGCGAGACCTCGCCCTTGTAGACGCCGTCGTAGTTCGCTGGGCGCCAGCTGCGCCCGTCCACCCGGCGCGCCAGGGGCTCGTCCGGCAGCAGGGTGCTCAGGGCCAGGGACCTGTCGGCGTCCAGAGCCTTGACCAGGGCGAGGGGCTTGACCACCGATCCCAGCTGTCGCTGGGCATACACAGCCCGGTTGTAGCTGCTGCTGGCGTAGTCGCGCCCGCCCACCAGGGCGAGCACCCGCCCATCGGCTGCGTCCACCACCGCCAGCGCCGCCTGCACGCCGCTGGCCGCAGGATGGGCGGACTCCACCTCGGCCAGACCCTGCCGGACCGCCCGCTCGGCCAGGCGCTGCAGCGGTGGAGACAGGGTGGTGTAGACATGCAGCCCGCGGCTGGACACCGCGCCTGCCCCCAGCTGGGACTCCACCCGCTCCACCGCGTGGTCCACGCCCCAGCTGGCGCCGCGAGCCAGGTTGGTGGGCCGCAGCTCGAGCCCGGCCTCCAGCTCCGCCTGCAGCCTGGCGTCGTCGAGCTGCCCCAGCTGCGCCATGCGGTGCAGGGCCAGGTCGCGGCGATCGAGGGCCTGCTCGGGATGGTTGAGCGGCGAGTAGGCGTTGGGCGCGCTGATGATGCCCGCCATGGTGGCGGCTTCGCCCAGGCTCAGGCGATCCACCGGCTTGCCGAAGAACACGCGCGCTGCCTCGGCCACGCCGTGCACCCCCTGCCCGCCCGCCTGGCCCAGGTAGATGCCGTTCAGATAGAGCTCGAGGATCTCGTCCTTGGACAGCTGCTGCTCGATGGCCAGGGCCAGGAAGGCCTCGCGGGCCTTGCGCGCCAGGCTGCGCTCGGGATCCAGGAAGAGGTTCTTGGCCAGCTGCTGCGTGAGGGTGGAGCCGCCCTGGACCGTGTGGCCCGCGGCCAGGTTGACCAGCAGCGCGCGCAGCACGCCGGTGAAGCTCAGGCCCGGGTGGTGGTAGAAGTCGGCGTCTTCCATGGCCAGCACGGCCTGCTGCAGTGGCTCAGGGATGTCGTCCAGGGACACCAGGCTGCGCCGCTCGGTGGAGGCGCCGGCCAGGGTGGCGATGACCGCCGGCGCCAGCCGCGCGGTGGAGGAGGGGCTCACCGACGAGACACGCCCCTGCTTGAAGGTGATCAGCACCTCGGCCGCGGGCACACTCCAGCCGGGCCCCTGCCGGGCCGCTGACTTGACCATCAGGGCGCCGTCGGCCACCTGAAAGTCGCCCGGGGCGTTGGCCCGCTGCACCTGGGTGTAGCCAGCCGCCCGCAGGTCGGCGGCCAGGTCCGCTGGCGCCAGCTCGAGCCCCGGCCAGATCTCGATGGGGCCGGAGTGCACCCGGCCCGGAACATTCCACACCGCTCCATCCAGGCGCGCCGCCACGGTGACCTGGGCCTCGCGCTGCAAGGCCAACAGCACGATGCCCAGGCCCAGGCCCACGCCCAGCAGCAGCACGATGAGGGACTTGAGCACCCAGCGGTCGCCGCCTCTGCGCCCCCCCTTGCGCCTCCTGGGCGCGGTCTTGCGCCGCCTGGGCGCCGCCCTGCGCTTCCTGGGCGCCGCCTTGCGCTTCGCGGCCGGCTTGCGCTTGGCGGCCGGCTTGCGCGCGGACCTCGACGCCCGCCCGCTCGACGAGCCGGCCCGCTTGCGCTTGGCGCTGGGCTTCTTGGGAGGGGGAGCCACGGGGAGGCCGGGGAGTGCTGGACCGGGGGGAGAACTGCGGCGGGACTCCAGCCTATCACCCCCGGTGGACCGGAGCGGTCACTCCCTGTCCGGAGCTCCAGACGCAGCGACCCCCGGTCCACGCTGGGCGGACCGGGGGCGGAACCTCCAGGAGATCACACAGGCTTGAAGCAGACGTGCTCGCCGCCCACCTTGTCGGTGGCCACCAGGGCCACGTTCATGCCGGCCTCGATGTCCTGGTCGTTGCTCACCAGGAGACGCCCGAACAGGCACCCCAGCGCGCCGGGGAACTGGACCTGCGCGATCCAGATCGGCTCGTCCAGCAGGTTGCCGGCGCGGTCCTCGAAGACCTGCGTGGCAGCCACCACGTAGCCTGAGGAGGCGTCCAGCTCGCGGGCGTCCTGCTCGGGATCCATGGTGTGCATCCCGGACTCGCAGAAGTGTGCGGGCGGGATCAGCACGGCCTCGCGCTCCTCGCACCAGGTACCGCTGAGCTTGCCCTCAGCCAGGTCGCCGAAGAACTTCCGCCCACCGATCCCGGCGGTGTAGGCGTAGTCCAGCGGGATCTTGCCGGGGAAGGACCTGGCGCTGACCGAGGTGAGCTCGGAGGGCTTGATCATGGTCGGCTGGGCGTCCACCACCTCGTCGTCCGCCATGGGCCGGAAGTACATGATGTCGGTGATGGTACCCTCGCGCTCGGCCTCGGGCTTCCAGACCGCCTTGACGCGCATGCCGAACTCGACGTCCTTGCCTTCGATCTCGCCCAGCTTGTGCACCAGGCCCATCTGGGAAGCAGCGCCGTCGATGGCGATGACCGCGAAGATGTCCTGCTCGCCCTCGGGCAGCGGCAGGGAGGCCCAGTTGATGTTGGAGATGGTGAAGGTCTCCACCACGCCAGAGTCGGGCAGATCGAAGTACATGTCCACGGAGCGCAGGTTGCAGATCTCGCAGAACTCGCGCGGCGGGATCATCATGCGGCCGCACTCGGTGCAGTACGAGCCCCGCAGCTTGCCCTTGGCCATGCCCTCCAGGTAGGTCGTGAGCGCGAAGCCGTTGTCCCACGAGTAGGGCAGGTTCGGCTGGTACTCCACGTGGGGCACGTCCTTGACGGACCGGATGCCGGTACCGGGCAGATCCTCGGGCTTCACGTCGTTCCAGGGGGACTGGCGGCTGAAGAGCGGCATCGCGCCCTCGGAGCCCATGATGACCACGCAGCCCACCTGCATCAGGTCGCCCCAGGACTGGGCGATGCCGCGGTGGGCGTTCTTGGCCACCTGGCGGTCGCCGGCCTGGCCGGAGAGCTGGAAGTAGAGCTCGGAGATCTTCATCAGGCCCGTGGCCGCGATGGGGTTGCCGACACCCAGCGCACCACCGGAGGGGCACAGGGGATGGCTTCCGTCACGCGCAAAGGCGCCCGAGAAGAGCAGGTCCTTGACCTTGCGACCGGTCTTGTCCATGAGCAGACCGTTCATGTGGTGAAGGGCCTTGTAGTCGAACGGGTCGTAGGGCTCCCAGACGTCGATCTGATCCTCGGGCCGGGAGATCCCCGCCATCTCGTAGGCGTCCTTGGCGGCCATGGACACGTAGGTGGGGAAGGCCAGGTCGCGGGTGCACCAGTAGGCGGTGTCCAGCCGGTAGCCGACACCCTCGATGAACACGGGGTGCTTGCAGTGGTTGCGAGCCACGCGCTCGTTGGCCAGGATGATGGCGCAGGCACCGTCCGACGTGGGGCTGATGTCCAGGCGCTTGACGGGCCAGGACAGCATGGGCGAGTCCATCACGTCCTTGATCGTGATCTTCTTGGCGATCTGGGCCGCGGGATGGTCCATCGCGTTGAGCTTGTTGTTCACCGAGACCCAGGCGATTTCTTCTTCGGTATAGCCGTAGACATGCATCATACGGGCCATCTCGATGGCGAAGATGTGGATCAGGGTCAGGAACAGGGGCTGCTCGGTCGTGTGGTCGAAGATGGTCAAGAACGCGCCCGCAGGGTGGGGCACGCAGGGGGACATCTTCTCTTCAGTGACCACCAGGCAGTTCTTGAACTTGCCCGAGGCGACGTGCATCCAGCCATGGATGGGGCTGAAGATGCCCGTACCGCCGCCCACGAAGTGGCGCATGTAGGGCTTGTTCACACCACCAGAGCCGGCGATGAGGTGCTCGCCGTTCATGTGGATGCCGTCGAAGGCGTCGGGGGCCGTGCCATGGACGACGCAGTCGATGTCGTCGATGTCGAGCCCGGCGTCTTCCAGGGCACGCTCGACGGCCAGGGCCGCCAGCTCACCGGGGGTCTCCTCGGCGCGACGGACGAAGCGGGTCATACCCGCACCAATGCATGCTACGCGGCTCATGCTTACCTCCTCTCGGCGTCGAGAATGGTGACGGCAGCGGTGTCGGTGGGCAGGCCTCGCCAGCCGTGGACCAGGGCGCGCGTGGCCCCGTCCACCTGGTGGGCGCCGGCCTCGCCGCGCAGCTGCTTGACGGCGTCGTACAGCTGCACGCCGGAGCTGGCCTCGATGAGGTCGCCCAGGCCCTGCAGGCCGCCGTTGGGGTTGATGACCGGCAGCTGATCGTCGGTGAGCCCCAGGGCGTCCATGTGCATGAGCTGCCGGTGGGCGTAGAGATCGCTGAGGTAGTAGACATCCAGCTGCTCGGTGGGCACCTCGATGCCGGCCTCGGCGTAGGCCATGCGCCCGGCCAGCAGCGTGCCGTGGGACACGCCGTGGTGGCGACGCTGGATGATGGAGTTGCCGGAGGCCCAGCCTGTCCCCGCGATGCCGATGGGCTTGCGGGCGGTCTCGATGACATCGTCGGAGCCCAGCACCACGCAGATCGCGCCGTCGGAGTGGCGGGCGATCATGGTGTCGGTCAGCGGCGTGGCCACCGGGCGGCCACCCAGCACGTCGGCGGGCGACAGGCGGGAGCCGTGGGGGGCCATGGGGTTGCCGATGGCGCGGGCGCGGTTGCGCGTCACCACCTCGGCCACATCGCCCGAGCTGTGCAGGGACAGGTCGAGGAAGCGCTGCATCTCGATGCCAGCCAGGAAGTGGGGGCTGACGCCGAGGCGATCGAAGACGGGATCGAAGGCGAAGGTGAGCAGCTCATCCTTCTCGAGGATGTTGCTGGCCTTGCTGTACGACTCCACCACGACGCGCTTGAAGCGACCCGTCTGGATCTGCATCACCGCAGAAGCGACGCCCTGCAGGAAGTCACCGCAGACGGTGTAGATGGGCTTGCGAACGCAGCCGATCTGGTCGGGGACGTATTCGTCCGCGATGGAGTAGCCGGAGACGAGGTCTTCCTCGACAGAGACGGCGCCATCCAGGTCCTCGGGCTCGATCCCAGCGTCTTGGTAGGCTGCCTCGGCCGCGGACTTGATCATCTCGCGGTAGGACACGCCAGAGGACGTGGGGGCGATCCCGCTGATCCCGACGCCCATCACACATACACCCATGGTCTCTCCTTTCGAAGAATTCGTGCACCCGGGGCGGGCCCGGGGGCGGTGAGGGGGGGTTTCAGGGTCCAAAAAGGGGGGAGGTGTAACGGGTCGGCAGTCCCCCAGCCGCCCCACCTGCACCGCCCTGACAAAAATCCTGCAAGCCCATGATCGTCGTCGGCATGACCGGCGCGACAGGGCGGCTGGTGCTAGCCGATCAGCCCCACGACAGCCTGCACCACAGCCTCGGTGGTGAGCCCCAGCGCCTGTGCCGCCTGGGCGCCCGGAGCGGACAGGCCGTAGCGATCGATGCCCACCGAGGCGCCCTCGAGGCCCACGTAGCGCTCCCAGCCCAGGGTGATGCCCGCTTCGACCGAGACCCGGGGCACGCCAGCAGGCAGCACCTGGCGACGGTAGTCGAGGGCCTGCTCGTCGAAGAGCTCCCAGCAGGCCAGGTTGACCACCCGGGTGGGCACGCCCCTGGCCTCGAGCTGCTCCTGGGCAGCGAGGGCCAGGTGCACCTCGGAGCCGCTGCCCAGGATGACCACCTGGGGCTCGGAGGAGGCCTCGCGCAGCACGTAGCCACCGCGGGCGAGACCGGAGGCGGGCGCCATGGCTGCGCGGTCGAGCACGGGCAGCCCCTGGCGCGTGAGCGCCAGCGCGGTGGGGCCATCGTGGCGCCGCATGGCCAGCTCCCAGGCCACCTGGGTCTCCGCGGCGTCGGCAGGGCGCACCACGTACAGACCCGGAATGGTTCGCATGGCCATGAGCTGTTCGATGGGCTGGTGCGTGGGACCGTCTTCGCCCACGAAGATGCTGTCGTGGGTGTAGACGTAGACCACCGGCTGGTTCATGAAGGCCGCCAGCCGCACCGCCGGGCGCATGTAGTCGTGGAAGACCAGGAAGGTGCCGCAGTAGGGCCGCAGCCCGCCGTGCAGGGCCATGCCGGTGCAGATGGAGGCCATGGCATGCTCGCGGATGCCGAAGTGCAGGTTGCGAGCCTTGAAGTCGGCGGGCGTGACATCGCCCGCGCCCGCGATGTAGGTGCAGTTCGAACCCGCCAGGTCGGCGGAGCCGCCCACCAGGTTGGGCAGCGCCCGGGCCAGCGCCGCCAGCGCCTCGCCGCTGGCCTTGCGCGTGGCGACGCCCTGACCCGCGCTGAACGTGGGCCACTGCACAGCGTCCAGCCACTCGCCCTGATCGGCGCGCATCCAGCCTGCCCATTGTTCGCGCTGGGGGGAGGCCGCCAGCCGATCGCGCCAGGCCGAAGACAGGGCCGCGCGCTCCGTGTCTCGCTGGCGGAAGCGCTCCACGACCACCGGGGGCACCGCGAAGTGCTCGTCGGGGTCCAGGCCCAGGTTCCGCTTGGTGAGGCGGATCTCTTCGACGCCCAGCGGAGCGCCGTGGGAGATGTTCTTGCCAGCCTTGTTGGGCGAGCCTCGCCCGATGATGGTGCGCAGGCAGATGAGCGAAGGGCGGCGATCATCGCGAGCGGCTTCCAGGGCCTGGGCCACCTGCTGGTGGTCGTGGCCGTCCACCACCTGCACCTGCCAGTCCAGGGCCTCGAAGCGCGCCACGCGGTCTTCGGAGAAGGCCAGCCCGGTGGGGCCGTCGATGGTGATGCTGTTGTCGTCGTACAGCGCCACGATGCTGCCCAGGCGCAGGTGCCCGGCCAGGGAGGCGGCTTCGTAGCAGACACCCTCCATGAGGTCGCCGTCGCCGCAGAGGATCCAGGTGTGGTGCTGGCAGAGCTGCGTCCCGAAGCGCTCCGCCAGCAGGCGCTCCGCGATGGCCATGCCGACACCGTTGGCGAAGCCCTGGCCCAGGGGCCCGGTGGTGGTCTCCACCATGGCCACCTCGCCCACCTCAGGGTGGCCGGTGGTGCGGGCGTTCAGCTGGCGGAAGTCCTTGATCTCCGCGAGGCTCAGGTCCACGCCGCTCAGGTGCAGCAGCCCGTAGAGCAGCATGGAGCCGTGCCCGCCCGACAGCACGAGGCGATCCCGGTCCGGCCAGTCGGGCCAGGCCGGGTCGTACTTGAGAAACCGGGTCCAGAGCACGTAGGCAGCATCGGCCATGCCCATGGGCATGCCGGGGTGGCCCGAGTTGGCCTGCTGGATGGCGTCGATGGCCAGGCCGCGGAGCGTGTTCGCACAGAGCTGATCGATGGCTGCCAAGGGTGACTCCCGGGAGGCCTGAGGTTGAGCGCGCCGCTCATAACCGGAGCCGGATCCATGGGCCTTCCACGAGCACCACCGAATCACGCATCACCCGCACGGGGGGCCCACCCCTGGAGAACTCTAGGGGAGATCCTCCGAGACGCTCAGCCAGGTGAAGGCATAGATCTCGTACCAGCCGTCGCTGCCCTCGCCCACCTGCTCCGTGCTGAGCAGGCTACCCCCGGCCTCTTCGAGCAGGATGTTCATGTCGGCGTCCACCGCGTAGGCCCGCCCGTAGTGGTTCTGGAAGTCCGCGACGATGGGGGTCCCGTCGAACCAGCTGAAGAGCCCGAAGTAGTAGGGCGCGCCCTCGGTGGCCCAGTCCGCGTCGTTCTCATCGAACCAGCTCTCCAGAGTCGTCGCCTGGCTGCTCTGGAGAGCCTCGCCCACCAGCTCCCAGGTCCAGGAGGCGAAGTCGTCCACCAGGTCCACCTGCGACCAGTCCGGGTCCAGCTCACCGCAGCCGTCGCTCTCCAGCTGTGGGGAGAGCTCCCAGTCCAGCAGGGCCGCGGGAGCGGTGGCGCCGGGCTGCAAAGAGAAGCTGTACTCCAGCTGGCAGGTGTCGGCGGGATCGCCGGCTATCTCGGGGTCTTCGTCGAAGAACCGGGGCTCGGCCAGCTGCACGAGCAGCGCTGGCTCGCGATCGCCGCCGGCCGTGTGCACAGCGGCCATCTGCCCATCCTGGAGCCCGGTCTGGAGGGTCCAGATGAAGCCCGCCGCGTCGAAGCAGCCAGGGCAGTTCTCGTTGGCGGTGTCGTCCGGGCCATCGCCGATGCGTCCATCGTCCGTGGTCCGGCAGGCCAGCGTGGAGGCGAGGAGCAGGGGGAGGGCCCAGTGGGCTGCGGATCTCATGGGGGGCTCCAGGCAGGTGGGCGCGCGCAGCATCTTCGCCGTGCACAGCCAGCAATGTACACAGCCCTGGGTGGATGGAAAGCGGTGGGTGGATCCCGACGGTGCTGCACACCACAGCGCGTGATACGCCGCGGGCCCGAGGGACTGGCACCCTCAGCCCCAGGAGACGCCATGAGCCGGCACGAACAGTCCATCACGCCCCGCACCGAGGACTACAGCGAGTGGTACCTCGACGTCCTGAAGGCAGGGCAGCTCTTCGACTACTCGCCGGTCAAGGGCTGCATGGTCATCCGACCCCACGGCTACGCCATCTGGGAGGCCATGCAGGCGGATCTGGACCGGCGCTTCAAGGACACAGGCCACGTCAACGCCTACTTCCCGCTGCTCATCCCCATGAGCTTCTTGAGCAAGGAAGCCGAGCACGTGGAGGGCTTCGCCAAGGAGTGCGCCCTGGTCACGCACCATCGCCTGCGGGCCACCGAGGAGGACGGCAAGCGCGGCGTGGAGCCCGACCCCACCAGCGAGCTCGAAGAGCCCCTGGTGCTGCGCCCCACCAGCGAGACCATCATCTGGAACATGTACCGCGACTGGATCTCGGGCCACCGCGACCTGCCCATCCTCATCAACCAGTGGGCCAACGTGGTGCGCTGGGAGATGAAGACCCGCCCCTTCCTGCGCACCACCGAGTTCCTCTGGCAGGAAGGCCACACGGCCCACGCCACCGAAGCAGAAGCCGTGGAGGAGACCCTCAAGATGCTCGGGGTCTACGCAGACTTCGCCAGCGAGACCATGGCCATCCCCGTGGTCCGCGGCGTCAAGACCGCCAGCGAGCGCTTCGCCGGCGCCCTGGACACCTACTGCATCGAGGCCATGATGCAGAACGGCTGGGCCCTGCAGGCGGGCACCTCGCACTTCTTGGGGCAGAACTTCGCCAAGGCCTTCGACGTCATGTTCCAGGACGCCGACGGCCAGCGCAAGCATGTCTGGGCCACCAGCTGGGGGGTGTCCACCCGCCTCATCGGCGCGGTCATCATGGCCCATTCCGACGACGTGGGCCTCGTGCTGCCCCCCAAGCTGGCCCCCATCCAGGTGGTCATCACGCCCATCTGGCGCGGCGAAGCCCAGCGCGAGGAGCTGCTGGACTACGCCTATGGCGTTCGCGACGCGCTCAAGGCCGCGGGCGTGCGCGTACACGTGGACACGCGCGACAACATGAAGCCGGGCGCCAAGTACTTCGAGTGGGAGCGCAAGGGCGTGCCCCTGCGCCTCGAGGTGGGCCCGCGCGACATGAAGAAGTCCTCGGTCTTCGCCGCCCGGCGCATCGGCGGCAAGAAGTTCCCCATCCCCGTCGAAGGCGTAGCGGGCGCGGCCACAGAGGTGCTGGCCACCATCCAGCAGCAGATGCTGGACAGGGCGCTGGCCTTCCGGCAGGAGCGCACCTACCGCTGCGACGACTACGCCGAGTTCAAGCAGCTCGTCAACACCCAGGGCGGCTGGTACCTGGTGCCCTGGTGCGACGACAGCGAGCAGGAAGACCTCGTCAAGGACGAGACCCGCGCCACCGTGCGCTGCTACCCGCTGCAAGGCCAGGAAGAGGCCGCCGGCCGCAGCTGCTTCAAGACCGGAAGGCCGGCCACCCACATGGCCATCTTCGCCCGGGCGTACTAGCCGACACTTCCAACGGAGCGGTCTGTCCGCTCCATGCGAGCTGCACGGAAAGCACAGGAGCCAGCCACCGCAACAGGAACCAGCATCCGACAGGAACCAGGTTGATATGATTACGTTTTCGCAAACAAAAACGTAATCATATCAACCTGGTTCCTGCTCCTATCAACCTGGTTCCTGCTCCGGGGTTCCTACTCCGCCTACTCCGGGTTCCTTCTCCGCCTACTCTCACGGGTGGGCCCAAAGCCAAGCCCCCCGTTCTGTACGCTCCAGCAAGCCAAGCCCTCGGATCTGCTCGTCTGACAGCGCCGATCACGTGAAAACCGGCCTTCCATCGTGGGCGCACGACGGAATGAACCTTGCGGGGCCCGAAAACGAGCACATTTGGGGGCTTGGCTTCAGATCGCGAGCACCTGCGGGGGCTTGGCTTTCCGACCGTCCGACCCGGTGCTACCGGGCCCGCCGAGCCGGGTGGTCGAACCAAGGATCCAGGTTGATATGATTACGTTTTCGCAAACAAAAACGTAATCATATCAACCTGGATCCTGCTCCCCTGGATCCTGCTCCCCTCGAGCGTGCTGGACCTGTGCGCCAAGCTCGAGGAGACGGACGATCTGCTCACCAACGTGTCCGCCGATCTCTACGAGGCCTCGAACATCGGCATCGCCCCGGGGAGCCTCAGCTTCTACGGTACCGGCGGCACCTGCGTCGGCCTGCAGATGGTCGCGGACAGCTTCCGCAATGGCTACGAGGACAGCTCGACCTACACCTACGACCGCGTCCGCCTGGAGAACCGCGGCAGCTGCACCAGCTTCTACACCGACTACGACTACACCAACTGCTCGCTGACCGGCACCGAGGCCTTCCACTGCGAGATGGCGGTGGATCCCGACGGCGACGGCGGCACCGAGTACGGCTTCTGCAAGTTCTTCATGATCTACGAAGGGCACACCGACAGCGGCCCTCCCTCGGATCGGTACTTCCTCCTGGCCCACGCCCAGGAGATCGATGGCCCCTGGCAGAAGCACATCGCCGGGGACTACCCCATCTACGACGACGTGCGCATCGGCAACACCAGCGCCCACGGCGGCGGCGATCCCGATGAGTTCTCCTTCGTCAGCGTGCCCGACCTGGTCTATGATTCTGGCGAGGAGGTGTGGCGCATGTGGTTCGTCACCGAAGACTCCACCAACCCGAGCATCCGCTACTCCGAGAGCGCGGACGACGGCTTGAGCTGGGGCGTCAGCTCCTACGGCCAGCCCATCGACTGCTGGGACTCCGGCTCCTCCAGCTTCGACAGCGGTGCATGTACCGAGATCGCCTGGACCTCCGCCAGCGTCGAGCCCCCGGACGACGGCGACACCGACAGGGATCCCGACATCGTGGATCCCGCCGTAGTGGTCTTGGACGCCGACGTAGACAGCGACCTGGACCTGGGCATGATGTTCACCGGAGCGGATGAGACCTGTGGCAGCGGGAGCGCACCCGAGTGGGGTGTCTTCCTGTGGCAGGTGCACGAGCACCTGGGCGATCAGAGCGGCGGCGAGAAATGGGCCTGGGAGGACAACGTGCACGTGGACAGCAGCCACGGCCGGGTGATGGACAAGGACCCCGCCAACTGCCCCAGCGATCTCGATCCGGTGGATATCGACGACGACCGGGTCTTCGATCCCACCATCGTCAAGTACGCCACCGACCAGTACATCATGTTCTACAACGATGACGACAGTGTCTACGTGGCCGGGTCCGGGTTCGAGTGCTCCGATTTCGGTGACAGCAATGAAGACCTGGATCTCGACGCAGACTTTCCCGACGATGGGGAGTGCGACAGCCCCACCGACGACAACGAGGAGGAGTGAGGCGTGCGCCCAGGCTCGTTGCTGCTGATCCTGCTGGCCGGCTGCGGCCCCTGCAAGCCCGACGACAGCGGCTCGGCGGTGCACAGCGGCGACACGCAGGCCCCCGACAGCCCGCCGGGCGACAGCGACAGCGGTGGGGACGAGTCGGAGCCGCTCGAGGAGACCGGCGACACAGGCGACAGCGGCGATCCTCCAGTGGAGGACGCGGACGGCGACGGCTGGACCACGGCTGCGGGGGACTGCGACGACAGCGACGCCGCGGTGAACCCAGCAGCCGTCGAGGTATCCGGTGACGGCATCGACCAGGACTGCGACGGCTACGTGGATCTCGACGCCATGAACGCCTGGGACGCCAGCCTGTGGTGGGAGGGCGGCACAGCCTCGACCACCTGGTCCAAGCTCGGCGACCAGGGCATCGCGGTGCTGCCCGATCTGGACGGCGACGGTGGCGCCGAGCTGGCCGCCAGCACCAGCTACGGCGTGCACGTGCTGCAGAGCTCGCTCATCGCCACCCACGAGCTGGCCTACGTGGAGGGCCAGGCCCTGACCAGCATCCTGCCCATAAACCGCGAGGATCCCGTCTACGACCACGGGCCCCGTGGGCTGGCCTGCGGCGAGGACATCGACGGGGACGGCCTGCGCGACCTGGCGATCACCATGGGCAAGGGCTTCGAGGATCTGGACGAGCTGGCCCTGTTCGACAGCGCCAGCCTGGCGCTGGGGGGCAGCTTCCACCGCGACGACGCGCTGCTCCACGTGCACCTCGAAGAGTACTACAGCACCGGCCGCAACCTGCTCTGGAGCGCCGACTACGACGGCGATGGGCTCGACGACCTGGTGCTGGGGGAGCCCTACGCCAGCTGGGAATCTGAGCATACTGCCGGGCGCGTGCGGATCTTCGGCGGCGCCGAGCTGGCCCTGGGGGCCGACCTGTTGGAGACAGACGCGACCGTGACGATCCTCGGCGACACAGACGTGGACCACTGGACCGGGATGTACTGCCACGATCTCGGGGACGTGGACGGCGACGGCACAGCGGATCTGCTCGTGGCGGCGGGGAAAAACTCCGGTGTGCTCTCGGGCGCCGGTCTGGCCGCAGCCGACGGGATGCAGCGCCATGACGTGGCCATCACCACCCTCGACCACGGCGACTCCGCCTGGGCCGACGAGGGCTTCTCGCCAGGCGATCTGGACGGAGACGGGCGGGACGACGTGCTCCTGCTCAACCCCGACGCCGAGCTGGAGGTCGACGGGGTCTCCTACGACGAGACCATCGACCTGTTCCTGGAGCTGGGTGCCGGGGGCACCCTCACCTACCATGACGCCGATGCCAGGCTGGTGAGCTCGAACTCCAGCGTCGACATCATCTCGATGGCCCACTCGGCCGGCCTCAGGGAGCAGGGGACGGACCTGATGGTCGCTGGCGCCCAGGGCGTGTTTCTGCTGCCTGTCGAAGAGCTGTCCCTGGAAGGCCCGACCGACCTGGCGGGCTGGGATGACCTCATCGCCCACGATGGATACGGCTTCTACACCGCCAGCGAGCGCGGCAGGTCCTTGCTGGCCGCGGACCTGGACGGTGACGGCTTCGACGACGTGGTGGCCGGCAACAACGCCACGAACTCGGACTTCGAGTCTGACTTCGGCGTCTACGTCGCCCCAGGCCTCATCAGCCTGTTCCTGAACCCCATCGACTGACCAGCCGCATCCGGCCGCTGCTACCCCCTGGAGCGCCAGGAAGAAGCAGCGGGACAGAGCTGCTTCAAGACCGGCCGGCCCGCCACCCACAGGGCCATCTTCACTCGGGCGCACCAGCCGGCACTTCCATCGGAGCGGCAGGGATGAGAAGCTGACAGCATCAGCTGAGGGCTTCGATGGCGCAGATCAACGTCCACGACCTGGGGCGCGTCCGGGAGATCCTGGGTGTGCTGCGCAAGCACGGCTTCGGCCGCCTGGTGATGCAGGCCGGCCTGGGCCGCTACATGCCCGACACCAGCAGCATCGACGCCCAGGGAGAGCACTGGACGGTGCGCGTGCGCCAGGCCCTGGTGGAGCTGGGTCCCACCTACGTCAAGCTGGGCCAGGTGCTCTCGGTGCGACCCGACATCGTCCCGGCCAAGCTGGCTGAAGAGCTGCAGCTGCTCCAGGACCGCGTCCCACCGGTGGGCTTCGACGGCATCCGGCGCGTGGTGGAAGAAGACCTGCACGGATCGATCGAGGAGCTCTTCACCGACTTCGAGCCGCAGGCCATGGCCTCCGCCTCCATCGCCCAGGTGCACCGCGCCTGCCTGCCCGACGGCACCGAGGTGGCGGTCAAGGTGCGCCGCCCCGACATCGAGCCGGTCATCGAGGCGGATCTGCGCATCCTGCACAGCCTGGCCAGGCTCAGCGAGGGCAGCTTCGACCTGCCCGGCATCTACACGCCGGTGGCCATCGTGGGCGAATTCGAGGCGGCGCTGATGCAGGAGCTGGACTTCTTCCAGGAAGCCCGCAACTGCGAGCGTTTCCGCTCCTCCATGGCCGAGAAGCACCCCGACGTGGCGGTGCCCGAGGTCTACCCCAAGTACTCGGCGCGCCGCGTGCTCACCCTGGAGCGCATGGCGGGGCGCCCCTTCAACCAGGTCAAGGCCAGCGATCCCCAGGCCCACGCCCTGGCCCACAAGCTGCTGGAGGCCAGCTACACCCAGGTCTTCGACAACGGGCTCTTCCACGGCGACCCACACCCGGGCAACCTGCTGCTGATGCCCGACGGGCGGCTGGGCTACCTGGACTTCGGCCTGCTGGGCACCATCAGCGCCGAGATGCAGCAGGTGGTGGCCTCCATCTTCATGGCCCTGGTCTTCCGCGACGCCGACGGCCTGGTCATGGCCTTCACCCGCGCTGGAGCCAGCCACGGCAGGGTGGACCTCAAGGCCCTCAAGGCGGAGATCGAGTGCGAGATGGCGCGGCTGCACGGCGTCTCCCTCACGGATCTCACCCAGACCGCCAACCTGATGGAGTTCATCTCCATCATCAGCCGCCACAAGCTGATCATGCCCCGCGAGTACACCGTGCTGGCGCGCACCTCCAACCTGGTCTTCGGCATCAGCCGCGGCCTGCTTCCCGACGTGGACATCGTCGAGGAGATGCGGCCGCTGGCCGAGCGGCTGGTCACCAAACAGCTCGCCCCCGACAACATCGCCGCCGAGACCGCCCGCCTGCTGCTGGCGGCGCGCTCCGGGGTGTCCCAGCTGCCCCTGCAGGCCACCCAGCTCATGGCCGATCTCGAGGCGGGGCGCCTGCAGCTGAACATGCGCAACCCCGACCAGGAGCAGCTGCAGTACGAGCTCCGCCAGGGAGTCTTGCGGGTCACCATGGCCCTGTGCGTCCTGGCGCTGTCCACAGCCGGAGCCATCCTGCTCGCCACCGCCGAGATCCAGATCCTGGGCGTGCGGCTCGTGCCCATCCTGGGCGTGCTGCTCCTGCTGGGCAGCTCCATGCTGTGGATGGGCCTGGTGGCCCACAGCCAGTTCGCCGGGCTCTTCCGCTTCCAGTCCCTGCGCGCGCGCCTGCGCGGGTTGATCCGCTTCTTCTCCAGCGCGCGCACCCAGCGGCGTCCCTGACCGCGCCTGCTGGCGGCCTGTCCTGGCGCCCGCGGTGCAAAAAAGCGCTCCCCATCCTCTCGGTGATTGCATCGAGAGGTCGCAGATCATATCGGGCGGTCCGGTCTTCGAATCCTAGCCGTGCGTGGGCCTCGCCGGGGGCCCGCGCCAAGCCCGCGGAGCCTCGATGAGCGCCAGCTTCAAGAACCCGCACTTCCTGCTGCGGCGGGTGCACTCCCTGCTGGGCCTGCTGCCCGCTGGGGGTTTTCTGATCTTCCACATGTGGGAGAACTCCCAGGCGCGCTACGGCGCCGAGTACTACAACCACTACGTGGTCGAGAAGATCCAGGGCCTGAACTACGTGCTCCTGGCCGAGATCTTCATCATCGCGCTGCCCATCCTGTTCCACGCCCTGTACGGCGCGGTGATCTGGTGGGACGCCAGGGCCAACGTCACCCGCTACGGCTACCTGCGGAACTGGGCCTGGTGGCTGCAGCGCGTCTCGGGCTTCGCCATCCTGGCCTTCCTGGTGTACCACGTGGGCTGGACACGCATCTGGGCTGAATTCCAGCCTGAAGCCGCCCACGACATGTACGGCCGCATGCAGCAGCTGCTGGGCAACCCCGTGGGCGCGCTGGCCTACCTGGCGGGCCTCACCCTGGCCCTGTACCACCTGGCCAACGGGCTGTGGACCATGGCCATCAGCTGGGGCCTGCTCACCACGGCCAGGGCCCAGAAGCAAGCCCAGCTGGTGGCGCTGGGGCTCTTCCTGGTCCTGATGGTCTTCGGCGTCCACGGCCTGCTGGGCTTCGGCCTGCTGGGCATCGAGCCCATGCTGCAGGTCAACCCCCTCACCGCCCACATCGGAGGCTGAGATGGCCAACACCGACAAGCCAGAGACCATCGTGGTGGGCGGCGGCCTGGGAGGCCTGTGGGCCGCCCTGCGCATCGTAGAGGCCGGCTACCCCGTCAAGCTCTTCTCCCTGTTCCAGGTCAAGCGCTCCCACTCCGCCTGCGCCCAGGGGGGCATCAACGCCTGCATGGACCTCAAGGGGCAACAGGACACCACCTGGCAGCACGTGGTGGATACCATCAAGGGCGGCGGCTACCTGGCCAACCAGCCGCCCATCAAGACCATGTGCGAAGAGGCCCCGGGGCTGATCCGCACCTTCGAGCGCATGGGGGTCACCTTCTCGCGCACCGCCGAGGGCCTGCTGGACTTGCGCCTGTTCGGCGGGGTCAAGAACAAGCGCACCCTCTTCGCCGGCGCCTCCTCGGGCCAGCAGCTGCTCTACGGGGTCGACGAGCAGGTCCGCCGCTACGAGGACCAGGGCAAGGTGGAGAAGCTGGAGTGGTGGGAGTTCCTCTCGGTCATCAAAGACGAACAGGGCCGCTGCCGCGGCATCACCGCCATGGACCTGCGCAGCATGGAGGTCCGCGCCTTCCCCGCCGACGCGGTGGTGCTCGCCACCGGCGGCCTGGGCCTGGTCTTCGGCAAGTCCACCAACTCCACCAACTCCACCGGCGCCGCCGCGGCCCGCGTCTACCAGCAGGGCGCGAACTTCATGAACGGCGAGTTCATCCAGTTCCACCCCACCGGCATGCTGGGCGAGGACAAGACCCGCCTGATGTCCGAAGCCGCCCGCGGCGAGGGCGGCCGGGTGTGGGTGCCGAAGGACCCGACAGATCTGCGCGATCCCCGCACCATCCCCGAGTCGGAGCGCTTCTACTTCCTCGAAGACTGGTACCCGGCCTACGGCAACACGGTGCCGCGCGACGTGGCCTCCAGGGCCATCTGGAAGGCCGTGCGCAAGCTGGGCCTGGGCATCGGTGGGCAGGACCAGGTCTACCTGGACCTCACCCACCTGGACAAGGACTTCCTGCGCCGCCGCCTGGGCGCCATCATGGAGATCTACGAGAACTTCCGCGGCGAGGACCCGGTGGAGCACCCCATGGTGATCTTCCCGGCGGTGCACTACAGCATGGGCGGCCTGTGGATCGACTGGGAAAAGGATGACATCAGCGGCGGAATGAAGAGCGGCAGCCCCCGCAACCACATGACCAGCGTGCCCGGCCTGTTCGCCTGCGGCGAGTGCGATGGCGGCTACCATGGCGCGAACCGGCTCGGGGCCAACTCGCTGCTGTCCGCCAGCTTCTCCGGCCGCGTGGCTGGCGAGTCCACGGGCTCCTACCTCGAGGGCCTGCGGCTACCGCCGGTGTCCCAGGCCATCGTGGCAGGCGAGGTGAAGCGCCAGCAGGAGATCAACGCCGCGCTGCTGGCCAGCACCGGCACAGAGAACGCCTTCGCCCTGCACCGCGAGCTGGGCGACCTGATGCGCGCCAAGGTGGGCATCGAGCGCGACAACAACACCCTGGACGAAGGCCTCGACGGCCTCGAAGAGCTGGAGGACCGCGCCGCTCGCATCGGGCTGGACGAAAAATCCGGCTGGGCCAACCAGAGCCTGCCCTACGCCCGCCAGGTGCAAGACATGATCATCCTGGGCAAGGTCATCGCCAAGAGCGCCCGCATGCGCGACGAGTACCGGGGCTCCCACTACAAGCCGGACTTCGAGGTGAAGATGCCCGCGGACGCCTACCCCGGCGATCCCGCCTACGAGGACTACGTGGGCGAGTGGAAGGTCAACAACGACGAGTGGCTCAAGACCACGGTGGCCAGCCACACGGCCAAGGGCCCCGCCATCAGCTACGAGCCGGTGGACCTGTCCGTCGACCCCCCGCTCAAGCCCCGCGACTACAGGTAGAGGGAGGAAGATCTCATGGCCGACAAGTCGATCCACTTCAAGATCCGACGCCAGGACAATCCCAAGGCCGCCCCCTACTGGCAGGAGCTCAAGCTCCCCTACGAGCCCGGCCACAACGTGGTCTCGGCCCTCATGGCGCTGCGCGAGGACCCTGTGGACACCACCGGCAGGCGGGTCGAGCCCGTGCTGTGGGAAGCCAACTGCATGGAAGAGGTCTGCGGGGCCTGCTCGGTGCGCATCAACGGCAAGCCCATGCAGGCCTGCTCCGCCCTCATCGACGATCTGCCGCAGCCCATCGTGCTGGAACCCCTGGCTAAGTTCCCCGTGGTCCGCGACCTCATGGTGGACCGCCAGCTGATGTTCGACAACCTGCGCCGGGTGCGCGCCTGGATCGACATCGACGGCTCCTGGGACGTGGGCACGGGTGCCCCTCGCATCTCACCCCAGGAGTGGGAGCTGAACTACATCTTCTCCCGCTGCATGACCTGCGGCTGCTGCATGGAGGCCTGCCCCCAGTTCGGCACCGACTTCGACTTCGTCGGGCCCGCCCCCCTGGGCCAGGTGCGGCTGATGAACGCCCACCCCACCGGCGCCTTCTTCAAGACGGAGCGCCTGCACGCCATCATGGGTCGAGGTGGTCTCTCCGACTGCGGCAACGCCCAGAACTGCGCCGAGGTCTGCCCCAAGGAGATCCCGCTCACCACCGCCATCGGGCAGCTGGGGCGACAGGTCACCGTGCAGCTGGTCAAGGACCTGCTCGGAAGCTGACTGTCAGCATACGAAGCGCAGCATGCGCGCGCTGAGCCCGAGCTGACGGGAGGAGGCCGTGGTACCCTCCCAGCACGGACCGGGTCGGAGCCAGTCAGCGACGGCCCGCCCCCCGAGCGCCAATGAGCAGCCACGACAGCGCAGTCCCGCCAGGGAAGGCTGCGGTGTCCCGGCCGGACACCTCCCGCCTGGACGCCCTGGGCAGCTCCATGGACGAGATGGTGCTCATCATCGACGGCGATCAGCGCGTGATCTGGGCCAACGCCACCGCCCACCGGCGCATGGCCCGCGCGGGCCGCGCCGTCGAAGGGCGCAGCTGCTGCGAGGTGCTGCGCGGCCGCCACCGCGCCTGCTCAGAAGACGGCATCTCCTGCCCCATGCAGGCCGTGGACCAGTCGTGGAAGCCCACCACCACCCAGCTGGCGCTGCCGGGCCCCGACGGCAAGGGCACGCCCCACCTGGCGTCCTTCCACCCCGTGCCGGGCCCGCAGGGGGAGCTGCTGGAATTCGTGGTGGCCTGCCGCCCGACCCAGGGCCAGCAGGACGGCTGGCGCATCGTGCAGGAGCAGAGCGCAGACCTCGCCCTGCTGCACTCCCTCACCGAGATGAGCATCCGCGGCTGCAGCCTGGGGGAGATCCTCAGGCTGCTGGCCCAGCGCCTGCGCGACGATCTCGGCTGCAAGGGCGCCGTCGTCTACCTGGCCGGCGCTGACGGCGAGAGCCTGCGCCTGCAGTCCGCGGGCATCCATCCCCGGATCAAGCGCGAGGTGGAGAAGCTCATCCAGCGGCCCATCCCGGCGCTCGAGATCCCCTTGCTCCCCAAGGGAGTCTACGGCCGCGTCATGGCAGCCAGACGACCCGTGGTGCTCAACGGCCCCGAGCAGGTCCTCGCCGCCATGGCCGAGCACACCGACGACCCGGCCATCCTGCGGCTGCTCCCCGCCTTCCAACGGCTGCTGGGTGACGCCTCCGTCCTGCTGATCCCCATGACCCACGAGGGCGCCCCCGTGGGCCTGTTCTCCACGGCACGAGACACCCGCTTCGAGCCCGGCGAGGTGCGCCGCCTGGCCCACCTGGCAGACCAGCTCACCGCCATCGTCCTGGGCCAGCGCATGAGCGAAGAGCGCGGCCGCATGGCGCTGCGCCAGGAGCTGCTGCTGGAGGCGGTGGCCGAAGGCATCATCGGCATCGATCGCTACGGGCGCACCAGCTTCGCCAACCCGGCGGCCCTCGCCTTGCTGGGCCGCACCCACAGCGAGCTCCAGGGCCGCAAGATCCATGATCTCTGCGGTCGCGCCACCGCCAGCGGGCAGCCCTGTCCCCCGGCAGCCTGCACCATCATGGCCACCCTGCACAACCAGCGCTCCCGCCACGATGTGGGCTGCTCCCTGAGCCACCGCACCGGCCGGCTCTTCCCCATCCGCTTCTCCGCCGTGCCCTTGCCCGAGCCCGAGGGCGGCATCGTGGTCACCTTCCGCGATGTGAGCGAGACCCAGCGCGCCCAGCAGCAGCTGCGCCGCTCCATGAAGCGCCTCCGGCGCGTCTTCGCGGGCACGGTGCAGGCCTTGAGCCGGCTGGCGGAGATGCGCGATCCCTACACCGCAGGCCACCAGCGTCGGGTGGCCCACCTGGCCCGCACCATCGCCCAGAAGCTGGGGCTGGATCCCGAGCAGGTGGACAACGTGCGCCTGGCGGCCACCATCCACGACATCGGCAAGCACGCCATCCCGGTGGAGATCCTCACCAAGCCCGGCGGGCTGGCCGCCCACGAGATGGAGCTGATCCGCACCCACTCCGTCGTGGGCTGGGAGATCCTGCGCGAGGCCGACTTTCCTGGCCCCATCGCCACCATCGTGCGCCAGCACCACGAGCGCCTGGACGGCAGCGGCTACCCCGATGGTCTGCGCGGCGACGACATCCACCTGGAGTCCCGCATCATCGCGGTGGCGGACGTGGTGGAGGCCATCTCCTCCCACCGCCCGTATCGGCCCGCCAAGGGCCTGGACGAAGCGCTGCGGGAGATCTTCCACCGCCAGGATGCCTTCTACGACTCCGATGTGGTGGCCTGCTGCACGCGGCTGTTCCGTTCAGGCGAGTTCAGCTTCGACCGCGAGTGAACCTCCCGCAGGCCGCGCGATAAGCTGCGTCTTCTGCGCCCACCCGGGAGGAACCCATGCCGCGTCCTGTCCACGAGCTGAGCGAAAGCAGCTGCCGCGGCCTCAGCGGCATCTTCACCGACCTCGACGACACCCTCACCGAGGGTGGCCGCGTGGTGCCCGAGGCCTTCATGGCCCTGCACCGCGCACGCCAGGCCGGGCTGCGCACGGTCATCATCACAGGCAGGCCCGCCGGCTGGGTGGATCACCTGGCGCGCATGTGGCCGGTGGACGGCGTCGTGGGCGAGAACGGCGGCCTGTGGTTCTGGCACGACGGCACCCGGCTGCAGCGCCGCTTCCTGCAGCCAGCCCAGCAGCGCGCCCGCAACCAGCTCCGCCTCCAGCGGCTGGCCGACAGCATCCCTGCCCGGGTCCCGGGCAGCGCCATCTCGGCCGACCAGCCCTACCGGGAGCTGGACCTGGCCATCGACTTCTGCGAAGACGTCCCGGCCCTGGACGACGCGGCCATCGACGCCATCGTCGCTGCCTTCCACGACGCAGGCGCCACCTGCAAGGTCTCCTCCATCCACGTGAACGGCTGGTTCGGCAGCTTCGACAAGCTCGAGGGCTGCCGTCGCTTCCTGGCGGAGCTGTGGGGTGAAGACCTGCAGCAGGCCAGGCGAGCCTGGGCCTTCCTCGGCGACTCCGCCAACGATGAGCCCATGTTCCGCTTCTTCCCGCACAGCATCGGGGTGGCCAACGTGGCCGCCTTCCTGCCGCGCATGGACCATCACCCGGGCTACATCACCCGGCTGCCCGGGGGGCGTGGCTTCGCCGAGGCCCTCGAGCACATCCTGGCCCAGCGAGCCTGAACGCGCGTCACGCCACGCGGTGGGGGATCTCCTCCCCCGCCTGCCAGGCCTCGAGGGCCGAGCGCAGCTCCCGGGCGATGGCGGCGTCGAGGCCCTCGTAGAAACCGGCTGCGTGGGGGCCGAGCAGGGTGCGCGGGTGGGAAGCCAGGCGCGCCAGCCAGGGCCAGGGCTCCTGGGGAAAGACGTCGAGCCCCAGCCCGCCCAGCCGCCCGGATGCCAGGGCATGCTCGGCGGCCTGCAGGTCCAGCAGCGCTCCCCGGGCGGTGTTCACCAGCAGCGTATCGGGGCGCGCGCGGGCGAGCCGCGCGGCGTCCAGCAAGGGGGGGGCCCCTCGTCGATGAGAGCAGTGCAGGCTCACCAGCCGGCAGCTGCCGAGCAGATCGTCCAGGCTGGCGGGCTCCACCTGGGGCGGCAGGCCCGCGGGATCGCAGCCCAGCACCCGCGCGCCCAGGGCGCCGAGCACCTGGGCCATGCGCGCGCCGATGACCCCCAGCCCCACCAGACCCACCGGCTCGCCGCGCAGCAGGCCGATGCCACGGCCAGGCAGCAGCGGCCGCAGCCAGCGACCAGCCCGGGCCTGCTCGTGCAGCGCCGGCAGGTCGCGCAGCAGGGAGAGCCCCATGGCCAGCGAGGCCTCCACCACCGCGTCGCGGCGGGCCAGGGGCATGCGCCCCACCACCACCCCCCGCGAGCGGGCCGCCCGCAGATCCAGGTGCTCATAGCCCGAGGTGGTGCTGAGCAGCAGGCGGCACGCAGCGGCGGCACGCAGCGCCGACGCGTCCACTGGGCGCAGGCTGGAGACCACCAGCACCTGGGCGTCGGCCACCTGGCTCGCCGGGGCAGCCAGGGGCTCCGCCCTGAACCGCAGGCCCAGGTCGAGGGCCACCCGCCGCCGCAGATCGAGCGCGCTGTCGCTCTCGTAGGGGCTGCGGCCCCAGTGCACCAGCAGCGGAGCGCGGCTCATAGGGAGGGCGACCGCGGGCTGCTCAGCTCCTCCACCTGGATCCGCTGGGCCAGGGCCTCGCAGGCCGCGGGCTCCAGGTGGCCCACCTCCACCCGCTGCAGGTTGTGCAGCGCGCAGGCCATGGCGAAGGCGATGGCCCGGCCGGGCCCGCGGTTCATGCCGAAGATGAGCCCCGCCAGCATGGCGTCGTCCGCACCCCCGTGGTGCACGATCTCCACCTCGGGAGCATGCGCCCGGTACACGCGACCGCCGGTGCGGAAGACCGCGGCCGCGGGGTGATCGTCCTGGATGACCGCCCAACGGGCTCCCTTCCGCGCCAGCTCGCGCAGGCCGGCCAGCGGGTCCTCACAGCCGAAGACCTCCAGGCAGTCGAAGCGATCGGGACAGGCCACCAGCACGTTGCCCATCTTGAGGCAGCCATGCATGGCGGCGCCGCAGCTGTCCAGCACCAGCGGGACCCCCAGCGCGGCCACCCGGCGGTAGAGATCGGGCCGCGAGGCGCCCCCTCCGAGCACGACGCAGCGCGCGGGCACCAGCCCCCGGATCGTGGCGATGATGGCCTCCACCTCGGGATCCGACAGCGCGGGACGGGGCCCGTACACCGTGGTGCGCGTCCCCTGCCCGTAGAGGGTGGCCCCCACCCGCGTCTCGCGGCGCACACCCACGATGCGGTGTGGCAGCCCCTCGTCCAGCAGGCGCTCTTCGAGCTCGCGGCCGCGGCGCCCCCCGGCGACGGTCACCGCCACCACCTTCTCACCCAGATCGTTCAGGGCCCGCGCCACGTTCAGCGCGCGACCCGAGCAGGTGGTGTGCACCGAGGGGGGGCGGTAGGCGCGCCCGTGCTGCAGGTCCTTGACCGGGAAGCAGTGCTCCACCAGCGGATCGAGGGTGACGGTGAGGATCATGTGCAGGTCCTAACCGCGCGTCGCAGGCGACGGCTGGCGCGCTCGGCGCGGGCCCAGGCCTGGGCCGCTGCTCAGACAGGTCAGTCCACAGACGAACTCATAGCCGGTAGCCGCTGGCGGCGGCCTGCGCGAGCAGATCGGCGGCGGTCCGGGCGCGGGCCAGGGCCAGCTCAGGGTCAGATCCGGTGCCCGCCACTCCCGGCAGCAGCGCCAGCAGCTGCCAGAAGTACAGCAGGGACTCCAGCTGCGCGCGGTCCAGGTAGCGCACGCCCTCGTGCTCGTTCACACCGAGCCAGCCGGCGAGCCGGCCGCGCACGGCCTCGGCCCCTGGCCAGCAGGCACCCGCCAGATCCACCTCCGCCTGCAGCATGACCAGCGCCGCGTCCCGCTGAGCTCCCCACTCGTCACCGCCCAGGGTCTTCAAGGCGCGCGCCAGGGCGGGCTCCAGGCGCAGGGAGGGTGGCAGCTCCCGCTGCGCGCCTGCTCCCGTCCAGGGCAGACCGCGGAGGCAGGCCAGCAGCATCCAGGCCAGGGGGACCGCGGCGAAGCGGGCCCGGCCGGCCGCGTCGTCAGGGACGCCAGCGAACAGCGCGCGCTCCACGGCGGCCGGCAGATCGCGGGCCTCCGGGCTGGCCAGGAAGCGCGCAGTGGCGCCCAGCCGCTCCTCCAGGACCGCCTCCAGCTCATCGAGATCCTGCTGGACGACCCCCTTCTCCTGGAGCTCATCCAGCAGCTCGCGCAGCGCACGCGGCGCCTGGTCGGCCCCCGCCCCAGCGGGCCGCCAGGCCGACCAGGCCGAGACACAGCCCGCCAGCGCCCGCTGCAGGGCTCCGGTGCGCAGATCCTGGACCGCCGCGTGAGGGTCCGCCACGCCCCGGGTACCCAGCCGCTGCGCCAGGCGGTGCCAGGCGCCGTCCTCGTCGTGGACCTCCCGGATACTCACCCAGGCCGCGTAGTGGTAGGCACCCAGCTCCAGCCGCAGGCCGCGCTCGCTCAACTCCGAACAGGCGGCCACCCGGGTGAGGCCGCTGATGTGGTCGCGCAGCAGGCAGACCCGGTCCGCCGCCCGCGAGAGCCCCAGCGCCCCACAGAGATCCATGCTCTCGAGCTGAGGCTGCTCACCCGTGCCGCGGTTGACCGGAGCCGCCAGGCGCAGCCAGCCGGCGGTGTCGCGGTAGGCGTTGTGCACCACCATCAGGGTGCGATCGTCCCCGGCGCCGTTGCACCATGCGAACACGTCCTCGTCCACGGCCCCCCCATCTGTCTGCAGGTCGAACAGGGCGAAGTGCTCCACGCCGCTGAACCGGCTGCGCCGGCGCAGCAGGGGAAAGATCTCGCGCTGGTGGCGTTGCACCAGGCCGGTGTCCACTGGCTCGTCGTGGTAGCTGCGCCGGTACTCCATGCCGTACTTCTCTGCGAAGCCCTCGATCTGCCCGTGCCCCAGCATGGGCAGGCCCGGCATGCCCACCAGCATCAGGGCGACGCCGAAGTACTTGTCGCCGCGCCCGAATTGCTCGGCGGCGGAGCGCTCGTCGGGGTTGTTCATGAAGTTGACGAAGCGCTTGAGGATCCCCGGATCGAAGGCCAGCACGTTCTTGATGCTGGCGCGGTACTCGGCGTTGTCCTCCTTCATGAGCATGTGCATGAAGGCGGAGTTGTACACCCGGTGCATGCCCAGGGTGCGCACGAAGTAGCCCTCCATCAGCCAGAAGGCCTCGGCCAGCAGCAGGGTGTCCGGCGCTTCTCTGGCCACCCGGTCCACCACCTCGCGCCAGAACTCCACCGGGAAGCGCTCGTCGAAGGCCTGGCGGGACAGGCCGTGCTCCACCCGCGAGGGCACGCTGCCCACGTCTCCAGGTCGCGGGTACCACAGGCGCTGGAAGTGCTTCTTGGCCAGGGTCATGGCCGCGTCGAAGCGGATCACGGGGAAGCGCCGGGCCACCTCCAGGATGGTCTCCACCACCGCCTCGCGCACCTGGGCGTTCAAGAAATCCAGCTGCGCCGTGTCGTTCCAGGGCATGCTGGTGCCGTCGTTGCCGTGGTACAGGTAGGCCACCTCTCCGCTGCGCTGGTCCACGCGCTTGAACACCACCGCGGCGTCGCGATGGGTCCAGTAGCCGTCTTCGATCTGTAGGCTGACGTCTGGATGCTCGCAGAGGTCCACGCCCGTGAACGAGTACGCCGGGTAGGGGGGGGTCTGCACCTGCATGAAGCGCTCCGGGTGCTCCACCACCCAGGCGGAGTCGAGCCCCATGTGGTTGGGCACCATGTCGCCTGCCAGCCGGATCCCCCGCCTCCAGGCGCGCTCCTTGAGGCGCAGGAAGGCATCTTCGCCCCCCAGCTCAGCCACGATGGAGTAGCCGTGCAGAGAGTAGGCCGAGGCCACGGCTTCAGGGTTGCCCATCAGCTGCTTGATGCGGCGCGAGGCCTCGGAGCGCTCCCAGAGCCCGATCAGCCACAGGCAGCTCACTCCCCAGCCGGCCAGCTGGTCCAGCTCCTCGTCGGGCACCTGGTCCAGGGTCTGGATGGGCCGGCCGTAGCTCTGGCTGAGCTGGTAGAGCCACACATAGGTGGACTTCGCCAGCAGCACCACGTTGGACATCCAGTCCGCGTCCAGGCTGTAGGCGGCGGGGCCCAAGCCGTCGTCGTCTCCCGGCCCCGCGCCGAAGCGGATCACGCGGCTGGGGCCCGGTCCCCCACCCCGAGGATGGCGCTCCTGGCGATCCAGGTCGCGGGCCAGCTCGAGCATGGCCAGCACCTCCTGGGGCAGAAACCCGGCCCAGTGCTCACGGATCCAGTCCAGCTGCTTGGAAATGGAGCCAGGGCAGGCCTCGGCGGGGGCGCGCAGGCAGGCGCAGAGCGGCTGCCCGGTGGGGGCGAAGGGGGGGGCCTCGTCCAGCAGCGCCAGCAGCGCGGGCGCCAGGCTGAGCAGCGCCGGGTCGCCGGCCTCGGCCAGCTCGGCGAAGACCGCGAGGGGCTGGCTCAGCGCCTGGTTGCGCTCCAGCAGGGCGCGCAGGCCCAGCTCTCCGGCCAGCCCCGGCGGCACCGCTGAACCACCCAGCAGCACCGACAGCGGCGGGTAGCGCTCCGCGAAGCCATCCAGCTGCTCGCTCACGGGGGCGTCCCCCAGGCGACGGCGAGCCCGCTCCAGGCAGCGCTCCAGCACCCCCGGCTCCTGCTGCTGGCAGTACTGGCTCCAGATCTGGCGCATGACATCCGCCAGCATGCTGGCACACAGCAGCTCCCCGGCCCGCACCGGCGGCAGGCTGCTCTCCAGCTCGGACAGGCGCTCGTTCACCGCCGCCGCCAGCACGCGGTAGGCCTGGATGCCGCGCTCCCCGGCGGGCCAGCTGCTGGCCAGCGGCAGGAGGCCAAAGCGCCTCCAGGCGCCGCGAGAGACATGGAAGCCGAAGGGGTAGTCACTGGGAGGGGGCGCGCTGCTCATGGTCCGACGGATCCTGGGCGGGGAGGATCGGCGCCCGGGAGAGCCCGGGTGCGAGCGCGCGCCTTACCCGCGGGGGGCGGTGACCGCAACGCATGGGCCTGAGCCAGCGCCGTGGAGGGCCGTGATAGGCTGGTCGGCCTGGGCAGGTCTGGGCCGCCCGGCGTGGGAATCGACCCAAGGAGGCGCGATCATGTGGTGGCTGCTGTTCGTTGTGGGGCTGGGATGCGGTGGTGGAGATGCGGACCAGGCCAGCGATGGCGACCTGGCAGAGCAAGAACCCGTCCCGGTGGAGCTGTGGGCGGTCTCCCTGACCCAGGACTCCTGGTTCATCCCCGCTGGTGCCAGCCAACAGCTGGTGGTCGACGCTCCCCTCACCCTCCTGGGTCCAACCATCGGTGACACGGAGTACCGCCAGGTCGTGGGCGGCGCCCTGGTGGCTGAGCTGTGGCCCGAGCTGGCGCGGCTCGAGCCGCAGAGGCTGGCCGAGGGCATGGAGTCCAGCCCCGACATGGTGGCGCGCCAACGCGAACCCGCCGACGCCCCGCTGCTCGACGCCCTGCCCGAGTACCGTAAGAAGCGGGCGGTGGCCACAGCGCGGGCGGCCGCACCCAGCACCACGGTGGTGGTGCCCATCGATCTCAAGACCGGCACGGCCGACCAGCGCATCTCCGCGTTGGAGAGCTACGAAGACCAGGACTCGATGACGGGAGCCATCGCCTGGGTCATGAAGAACGACTCGAACTACGAGGTGCGGCGCAAGGCGTGGCGGGTGCTCCGCGCCCGCTGGCGCCGGGGTACCGGCTCATCCAGCGAGCACGAATCCGCCTCGGTGTGGCTGTCCACCAACGGCGACAAGGACATGCGCTCCGAAGCCATCTCCGCCATCGGTAGCAACAGCGCGAGCCTCGACAACGCCAAGCGCCACCTGGGCGATGACGACCGCGACATCCGCCTGCGCTCAGCACAGGCGGTGGCCGACGTGGGTGGTCGCACCAACCGCAGCAGCCAGGCACGGCAGATCCTGGCGGCTCAGGTGTCCAAGGAGAGCGACAAGAAGGTGGCCAAGCAGATCGGCAAGCTCATCAGTGAGCTCTGATCCCCCTGGCCAGGGGCAGCGCCACCTTCCAGGAGCCAGCAGAATGAACCCCGCCACCTTCCCCGAATTCATCACCCGCCTACCCCAGGCGGACATCCCCTTCCCGGGGGTCAAGGGCTGGCTGTCACAGGGGCCCGACCACCAGGTGGTGCTCTTCGACATCGAGCCTATCGGCGTGGTGCCTCCCCACAGCCACGGCGACCAGTGGGGCGTGGTGATCGAGGGCGAGCTGCAGCTCACCATCGACGGCACCACCCGCACCTACCGTGCCGGTGACAGCTACTTCATCCCCGCCGGCGTGGTGCACACCGCCACCTTCAACACGCGCGTGCGGGCCATCGACATCTTCGCCGATGCGGACCGCTACCGGGCCATCGTGCCCGGCGAGCCTCCAGTGGCGGGCCCAGGACAGGACAGGGGCGCTCAGTCCACGTAGCCCAGGGCCTGCAGCGCCCGCCGGGTCTGCTCGTCGAGAACGGGCGCCACTGGCCCGGACAGCTCGCCTCCCTGCAGCCGCCGGAGCGCCTCCTCATCTGGCGCGTAGCTGGGCTGTCCCTCCGCCAGCCGACGCAGCGCGAAGCCATCGCCCGCGCCGCTCCGGCGCAGCCCACCCACCGCCAGGTCCTCCCGGGGTTCCAGCGAGAGAGCGCCGGCCGGCGAGGTCGTCGCCAGCTCCACCAGCACCTCCCCCAGCTCCCAGGTGGCCACCTGGCCCGCCACCGCGCCCGGCTCGATGCCCGGACCCCGCAGGGCCAGGGGCACGCACAGCTCGCGGTCGCCCAGCCGCAGGCCGTGGCCGAAGACGCCGTCTTCGCCCAGCTGCTCGCCGTGGTCCGCGGTGAAGGCCACCACGGTGCTGGCGAGATCCACCGCAGCGAGCAAGCGGGCGACCCGGGCCTCGGTGGCCGCGACGTTGGCGCGGTAGGCGCGCCGCAGCGCGCCGGGATCGCCGGTGCCCGCCAGCCAGCCCGGCACCGGAGCGGCCACGTCGCGGCCATACTCGTGGGGATCCAGCAGGTGCACCCAGCTGAAGGTGGGGCCAGCCCGGTCCACAGCGAGCGCCGCCACCGCCGCCGAGACCACCCGGTCATCCCGCTCGTGCCGCAGCCGCTCCACCCGCCCCGTCAGCTGGTGCCGAAGCCGCTGCCAGCCCTGCAGCACCAGGAAGGGCTCGCTGAAGGCGTCGGAGTGCACGAAGCGCGAGAAACCCTGGTCGAAGCCGAAGCTGCGGCCCAGGTAGGGATTGCTGGCGAAGGCCTGGGTGCGGTAGCCGGCCTGGGCGAGCCGCTCGGGCAGCCAGCCGAGGCCGGCACGGCGCTGCGTGTAGCGCCTCCCAGGCGTCGCGGGCAGGCCGCCGCCGTGCACGCGCACCGGCTGCTGGGAGAACAGGCTGAGCATGGCGGGCAGGGTCCAGGGCGCGGCGCTGACCGCCTGCTCGTAGTGACGCCAGGCTGCGGCCTCGGGCAGCCCCAGGCCCGCGTCGGCGCGCAGGGTGTCCACCGTGATCAGCAGGATGTCCGGCGGCGCAGGTTCCACCGCCGCGCAGCCAGGCTCGGCGGGCCCGGCCCCGCGATCCAGCAGCACCGAGCGCACGACGGGCACCGCCGCCAGCACACCCAGGGCCAGCAAGCCGGCGGCGCGCGGCAGCGGCCATGCCAGCAGCAGCAGCGCAGCGGAGACCACCGGATCCCAGGCGTAGGAGAGCTCCAGCGGACGCAGCAGCTGAGGCGCAAGCAGGGCCGCCAGCGGCACCAGCGCCACCGCGGGCGCCCCACCACGCCAGACCAGCAGGGCGACGCCCGAGCCCGCCAGACCCAGCACCGCGCCCAGCCCCGAAGCCCACAGCAGGTCGAGCATCACCAGGGGTACGCCTGGCTGCGGCCAGAGCGCGGCCAGCAGGGCCTCCACCGCCACCAGCAGCAGCCCGCCCAGCGCACCGGCGGCCAGGCAGCGTCGCCAGGGTGCGGCCAGGAGGGCCATGAGGGGGGGCTCGGGGGAGGAGCGGCGCACGGCAGCATGGTAGCCTCTTCGACCCCGCCGCGGAGGAGGCCAGTCCCCGCGATCCGGGCGCGCCGGACCAGCCCAGGAGCGCCGGAGCAGGTCGGCATGGAGGTTCGGAAAGGCCTTTCCAAAGAGCAGGCGCTCCGCTCGGGAGGAGATGAATCCCGCGCCTGCATGGGCGAGGCAGGCGCCTCTCGTTCAACAGAGCCAGGCTTCGCCTGGCGCATGGGAATCGATCTCCGATCAATACGGCGATGAACAACGGCGTCACCGCCTGCCGGGTCTGTCACCTGCGCCTCATCCACAGGGGATCATCTCGGTGGAGCGCCAAGGAGCGGCTTTGATCTGGCGCTACCCGGGCCGGGTGGTGGTGGCGCTTTGAGCGCCGGCGCATAGGTTGGCTGGCAGCATGGCCCGTCCCCGCACCCGCTACCGCTGCTCCGAGTGCCGCGCAGAGCACGCCTCCTGGTTCGGCCAGTGCCCTGCCTGCAAGGCCTGGAACAGCCTGGAGCAGGTGGTGAGCAGCCAGCGCAGGCGCGGCCCCGTGGGCCCGCAACCCAAGCCCGTGCCCATCAGCCAGGTGGCCCTGGGCGACGGTGGCGAGGTGCGCATCGGCACGGGTATCTCGGAGCTGGACCGCGTGCTGGGCGGCGGCCTGGTGTCCGGCTCGCTCACCCTGCTGGGGGGCGATCCCGGCGTGGGCAAGTCCACCCTGCTGCTCTCCGCCCTGTCGCGCCTGGCTGCGCGGGGCCTGCCCGTGCTCTACGTCAGCGGCGAGGAATCCGCCCGCCAGGTGCGCCTGCGGGCCGATCGGCTGGGCGCCTCCGGCGACACCCTGTACTTCCTGGCCGAGACGGATCTCGACGCCATCCAGGCCGCGGTCCAGCAGGTAGCGCCACGCTTTTTGGTCATCGACTCGGTGCAGGTCATGCGCGCTCCCCAGGTGGATTCCCTGCCAGGCTCGGTGTCCCAGGTGCGCGCGGTGGCCGACCGCTGCCTGGCGCTGGCCAAGGGCCGCGACACCGCCACGGTGCTGGTGGGCCACGTCACCCGCGAGGGCACCCTGGCCGGCCCCAAGCTGCTCGAGCACGTGGTGGACACGGTGGTCTACTTCGAGTGCGACGGTCGCAGCCCGCTGCGGGTGCTGCGCGCGGTCAAGAACCGCTTCGGCGCCACGGGCGAGCTGGGCCTGTTCGAGATGGGCGACGCCGGCCTGGTGGAGGTGCCCGACGCCTCGGCCCGCCTGCTGGCGGAGCGCGCCACCGACGCCCCGGGCACCGCGGTGCTGGTGGCCATGGAAGGCAGCCGCCCCCTGCTCTGCGAGCTGCAGGCCCTGGTGGGCAGCCCCAGCCATGGCACCCCCGCGCGCCACGCACTGGGGGTCGAACGCGCCCGGGTCAACCTGCTGCTGGCGGTGCTGGGCAAGCAGGGGCTCGACCTGACGGAGCGCGATGTGTACGTCAGCGCAGCCGGGGGGGTGCGCCTGCACGAACCCGCCGCCGATCTGGCCATGCTGGCCGCGCTGGCCTCCAGCCTCAGAGACCGCCCCATCCCCCCCGATCTCGCGCTCTTCGGCGAGGTGGGGCTCACCGGCGAGGTGCGCTCGGTGGCCTACCCCGCCCTGCGCTTCGCCGAAGCCCGCCGCAACGGGTTTCGGCGCGTGGTGGTCCCTGCCTCGGCTGGCCGCGAGGCCCCCGAGGGCGTGCAGGCCATCGGTGTGCGCTCCGTGCGCCAGGTGCTGGAGCTGCTGCTCTAACCCCAGTCCTCCACCGGCCAGCCGCGCTGGCGGGCCACGCGGGCCAGGCGGGGGTCGGGGGCCACGCACACCGGGTGGCCCACCACCTCCAGCACCGGCTGATCGGCGCTGCTGTCGGTGTAGAACCAGCAGTCCGCCAGCTCCACGCCCCTGGCCCGAGCGTACTCCACCAGGTTCTCACGCTTGCCCTCACCGAAATTCGGGGTGCCCGCCACCTTGCCGGTGAGCAGGCCGTCCACCACCTCGATGCGCGTGCAGAGGTAGTCCTCCAGCCCCAGCTCCTGCACCGCGCAGCGGGAGATCCAGGGGCTGCTGGAGGTGGACAGCACGTTGGCGTGGCCCAGCGAGCTGTGCCGAGCCAGCGCACGGTGCACGCCAGGGCGCACCGAGTGCACGCACTCCTCCAGCCAGAACACGCGGGTGCGGCGCTCCAGCTCCGCCTCCAGTTCGCCCTCCATCGTGGCCACGGCCTGGTGCAGGGCGTGGTCCACCCGCATCATGCCCAGCCGATACAGGGACAGCCACCAGCCCGCCAGCAGCATGTCCTTGGACGCCAGCCGGCCCTCGCGCCACTGCCGGCGCACCCACAGCGTGGCGGAGTTGACCGCGATGGAGGTCCGGTCGAGATCGTAGAAGGCGATGCCCATGGTGGAGGAGCCCAGGTTGCGCGACGAGCAGCCCCGCGGCTTTAACAATCCTTCACACAGCGTGGCAGATCTTCGGGCTCTGCGAGGGGCGCAGGCAACAGAACGAGCGTATTCTCCAAGGACGCCGCGCCGCGCCACCGGGAGCTCCCATGTCACGCCCCCTCAGGACCCTCGCCCTCGCCCTGGGCTGCACCGCCATGGGCAGCCTGGTCACCCTCGCCGGCCAGGTCCTGGCCGAGGCTCCCACCGCCGAGCAGCCCCCCGAGGACTACCAGGCAGGCTGGCGTGGCGCCCAGGGCCCCGCTGCGGCCGGCTGGGGCGCCCAGGAGGAGCCCCAGCCACAAGGGCCCACCGGGAGCCAGGGCCCTGCGCGCACCCGGACACAGCGCCAGGCCCGCAGCCGCGCCGGTGGCATGAGCGAGCTGGCCACCGCCCTGGAGT
Organism: uncultured Enterobacterales bacterium; assembly: GCA_964512185.1. Taxonomy (GTDB): domain Bacteria; phylum Myxococcota_A; class UBA796; order UBA796; family JAFGLY01; genus CAZEJJ01. The sequence continues at coordinate 33,928 of CAZEJJ010000037.1, forward strand.
TCACCGAAGAGCAGCGCGCAGCCTGGCGCATCATGATGGCGGACATCCGCGGCCGCTGCTACTCGCCCGACTCACAGCAGGGCAACGAGACCTTCCTGCTGCTGGCCGCCGTGGTGGAGGGCGATCCCGGCGACAGCGCCGGCCTGCACGCGGGGGTGGACCAGCTCATGGAGGCGCGCCGCACAGCCGCCCACTGCATGCTGGACGAGGTCATCGAGTTCAACGCCGTGCTCGACGACCGCCAGCGCGCGCTCATCGTGGAGCGCGTCCAGCAGCAGCGGGCCCGGCGCGAGGCCTGGTACCGCTCGTGGAGCGAGCAGGCCCCCTCCGAGTGATAGGTTCTGCCCATGCACACGGTCCTGGTCATCGACGACGATCCCGGCCTCACCGAGCTGCTCGCTGAGTACCTCCAGGCTCGCGGGCTCGCCGTGGTGAGCGCGCCCGACGGAGAGGCCGGGCTGGCCCGCCTGCAGGGCGGCGGCATCGACCTGGTGATCCTGGACGTGATGCTGCCCGGGCGGGACGGCTTCGAGATCTGCCGCCAGATCCGAGCCACCAGCAAGCTCCCGGTGATCATGCTCACCGCCCGCGGCGACGAGCTGGATCGCATCGTGGGGCTGGAGCTGGGGGCCGACGACTACCTGCCCAAGCCCTTCAACCCCCGCGAGCTGCTGGCCCGCATCCGAGCGGTGCTGCGACGGCAACAAGCAGCCCCCTCGCCCAGCGAGGCCCTGCAGGCGGCGGGAGTCCGGCTCGATCCCGAGCGCCGGGAGGTGCGCGTCGATGGGCAGCCGGTGGATCTCACCACCACCGAGTTCGAGATCCTGAGGGTGCTGGTGGGTGCCGCCGGTCGCGTGGTGCCTCGCGAACGGCTCATGGAGCTGGCCCGCGGACCGGACTGGGCCGCCTTCGAGCGCTCGGTGGATGTGCACGTCAGCCACCTGCGCCGCAAGCTGGGCGACGATCCGCGCCGCCCCCGGCGGATCAAGACCGTGCGGGGTGTGGGCTACATGGTGCCCTCGGGCCCCGTGGCGCCGTGACCCATCGCCTGCGCGTCCTGGCGGCCCTGGGGGGCCTGCTGAGCCTCACCGTCGCCGCCACCTGGATCCTCACCGGGCGCATGGCCCTCTTTCCCCTCCTGGACGAGCTGAGACACGAGCGCGTCGAGGCGGCGCTGTACCTGGCGGAGCAGGTGGAGACCGCCCCCGACCCGGCCGCGAGGGCCTGGGAGCTCTCCCAGCAGCTGGGGCTGCGCGTAGATCCCGTGCCCGACACCCCCGCCCAGGACAGCCGCTACCGCGCGGTGCGGCGTGACGACCGCAGGGTGCTGGTGGGGCGCCGCCCGGCCATGCCCATCTACGTGCCCCTGCAGGGCCTGCCGGTGTGGGGCATGGCGGTGCGCTGGCCGGTGGACATCGAGCGCCCGCGCCGGCGCGTGGGCTGGGGCTTCGGCCTCATCGCGCTGGTGGTGCTCGCCGGAGCGGTGGCGGCCAGCGGCTGGGTGCTGCGCCCGCTCCGGGTCACCAGCCGGGCCATGGACCAGGTGGCAGGGGGCGACCTGGACGTGCGCGTGCCCGAGGGCCGCGACGAAGCCGGCCGCATCGGCGCCACCTTCAACCGCATGGCCGCGCGCGTCGCCTCCCTGGTGCGCGGCCAGCGCCGCCTCATGGCGGGGGTCTCCCACGAGCTGCGCACCCCGCTGGCGCGCATGCGCCTGCTCACCGAGCTGCTGCGCGACGAGGGCGGCTCCCAGAAGCGCCTCGACGCCCTCGAGGAGCAGATCGCCGCCATGGACGGCCTGGTGGGCGAGCTGCTGGAGTCCGCCCGCCTGGAAGAGGGCGTGGTGCAGCTGCGCCGGGAGCAGCTCGCGCTGGCCGAGATCGTCGAAGAAGCCCTCGCCGCGGTGGATCTGGGTGAGCGTCCGCTCACGCTGGACCTGGCCCCCGACCTCCAGCTCCAGGCGGATCGCACGCGGCTGGTGCGCGTGCTCACCAACCTGCTCTCCAACGTGGCCCGCTACACGCCACCGAGCTCAGCGCTGCAGATCCGCGCTGAGCGATCGAGCCAGGGATCCAACGCGAGCGTGCTGCTTGAGCTGGCCGACAACGGCCCGGGGGTGCCCGAGGCCGACCTGCCCCAGCTCTTCGACCCCTTCTACCGGGCGGAGCAGAGCCGCAGCCGCAGCACCGGTGGCCTGGGCCTGGGCCTGATGCTCGTGCGCCAGATCGTGGAGGCCCACGGCGGGCAGGTCTCGGCGCGCAACCGCCCCGAGGGCGGGCTGGAGGTGCACCTGGAGCTGCCCGTCTCCCACGCGCCCCCCAAGAGCCACTGAACCGCGCAGAATTCGGCTCCAGGCCGCTGGCTTGCACGCAAGTCCCCCCGAACGCGACAGATCCATCGCCACCGGGCCCTGGTCGGAGAGCGCGCGACGTGCGAAGGCCGGTTTTCGATGACCTCCCGTGCCGCCAGAGCCGCCGGACAGCTCGATCTGTCGCGTTCGACCCGGGAAGCGTGCAGACCTGTCGCGTTCGACCCGGGAAGCGTGCGGGCGCTCCACCCAACCGCCGGCCAGGGCGCTCAAGAAGCCGCGGTGGGCGCGTCCTCCCCCTCTTCCCTGAGCCAGATGCGGCTCTCCAGCTCGGGGTTCTCTCCCTGCACGCCCTCGTAGAAGGCGCGGATGCGGTCCATGTCCGCCCGCACCTCGCCGCTGGGCATCCAGGCCTCGCCCAGCCCCCCCACCCTGCGCCCGTAGTCCACGTAGCCGCACACGATGGGCACGCCTGCCAGCGTCGCCATCTGGTAGAAGCCCGACTTCCAGTGGTCGGTCTTGCACCGGGTGCCGGCGGGGGCGATGGCCAGGTACATGGCCTCGGCCGCTCGCAGCTGCGCCGCCACCTGCTCCACGGCGCCGCCCCGCGCACCGCGCACGATGGGCACCGCGCCCAGGGAGCGCAGGAAGCCCTCGCAGGGCCAGCGGAACATGCTGTGCTTGGCCAGCCAGGACAGGTGCACGCCGATGGCCCAGCTCAAGGCCACCAGGAACAGGCCGTCCCAGGCGCTGGTGTGGGGCGCGCCGATGACCACCGCCACCGGGGCTCCCTCGCTCAGACCGCCCTCCACCTTCCAGCCGGCCACCCGCAGGAACAGGCTACCCAGCCAGCGCCGGACAGGGCCCACCCGGGCTCCGGGCTTGATGGACAGGCCCGCGGCGCTCAACTCTCGTACCAGTCGGGGGTCACCAGCTGCTGGTAGTGCTCCACCCGGAAGGGGTTGACCCGCTGGCGCAGCACGTCCCAGGCCATGCGCGCCGAGACGATGCTGAACCAGATGTACATGTCGCGCCGGTAGGCTGTGCGCGACAGCAGGCCTCGCAGCAGCATGCGCGGGCTGACGAAGGCCCGGTTCAGCTCGTGCATGGCCTGGGCGATCTCGTCGCGGCTCATGTATCGGGAGTCGAGCACGGGGGTGAGCCAGTCGAAGTCGTCAAACTGGTCTTCGGTGATCCACCCCTCGCGCAGCGCCTCGTCGTAGATGGGCGTGCCCGGCACCGGGGTGATGGGGTGGAAGGCCGGGAAGTCCAGGTCCAGGGAGCGGGCCAGCGCCGCCTGGCGCTGCATGCTCTCCCTGGTCTCGTCTCGCACACCCACGATGAAGGTGCCCTGCAGGAACACCTGGGGGTAGCGCTCCTTGAAGATGCGCAGGGCCTGCTCGGCCACGCCTCCCAGGTAGCTGGGCTTGTTCAGCTGCTGCAGCGTGGAGTCCTCGGCCCGCTCCACGCCGATGAGCACATGGGACAGCCCGGCGCGCACGAGCTTCTCCAGGATGCCCAGCCGCTCGTCCCGCACCACCGCGTCGGCCCTGAAGAACGCCATCCAGCGCGGCTTGATGCCCGAGCGCAGCACCAGGTCGGCGAAGGCCTCGTTGAACTTCGGCGAGATGTTCCAGCTCTCGTCCACCCACACGAAGGAGCGCCGATCGTAGCGCCCGTGCAGCAGCTCCAGCTCCTCGAAGGCCCGCTCGGGGCTCTTGCTGCGCCAGCGGGCCTTGAGCACGGGCCGGCCCTGCTCGTCGTGCCGGCGCTCCGCCATGGTGGTCCACCAGGCGCAGAAGCTGCACTGCGAGGTGCAGCCGCGGCTGTGGTGGATGGTGGTGGACTGGGGGCTGAACAGAAAGCGGCTGGTGCCGTAGAGCCCCATGGGTACGAGATCGTAGGCGGGCAGCGGCAGGCTGTCGAGGTCCTCGACCAGGGCGCGCGGCGGGTTGAGGAAGGCCGCGCCGTCCTGGCGCCAGGCGATGCCGGCCACCTCGCCCAGGTCGGGCTGCGCGCTGGCCAGCTCGTCGCAGAGCTCGCGCAGGGTGAGCTCACCCTCGCCGATCACGGCCACGTCGATGTGCCGCGGCGGCGGCTCCGCGGCGGGATCCACCACCAGCCCCTGTGGATGCTCCATGCCCGCGGGCAGGCCCAGGTAGCGGTGCCACAGGTGGGTGAAGTGGGCCCCGCCGGCCACGGTGACCGCGCTGGGGATCACCCGCTTGCACAGCTCGAAGAAGCGCAGCGCCTCCCTGGCCCACAGGGCGTGGTTCTCCCCACAGCCCACCAGCTGGGGATCCAGGCGCTTCAACAGCTCCGCCAGGGAGCGCCAGCCCATGCGCAGGGGCAGGCAGTCCACCAGGGTCACCTCGTGCCCCGCCTCGCGCAGCACCGCCCCCAGCGCCGGCAGGGCCTGGGGCAGCAGGTAGTTGTCGCCTTCGCTGACATAGGGCCAGTAGCGACGCGGGGGCTGGACGAGCACGATGCGCATGGAGCGGTTCCACCTGCGGTCAGCTATCCGCTTCGCTCGCCCGGCGAGGTCAGCCAGGCCTGCGCGCTGCCACGGTCCAGGCGCGGTTCCAGGGTGCGGTGAGGGGGTGCTCCCGGCAGCGTTCTTCCCAGGGGAGCAGCTCTTCGAGGGTGTTGGCCCCCGCCGCGGACTCGAAGGGGCCGGAGCTGGCGTAGTGGGTGGGCAGGATCTCAAGGATCTCGAATCCCCGTAGCAGATCGCGCAGCGTGGGCTCGTCGTAGGTGCGCACCCAGCGATCGCAGGGGGCGTAGACCGGGCTGCCGTCGAACAGGGAGCCCAGGGTCCCCGCGGGTGCGTCCAGGGCCGCGGCCCAGCCGAACATGGCCTCCACCGACAGCAGCAGCAGGCCGCCAGGGCGCAGCACGGCACGCACCTTGTCCAGCACCGCGCGAGGGTCCTCCACGTAGTTGAGCACCTCCACCGCCAGCACCAGGTCCACCGGCGCCAGGGGAGGCAGGCGCTCGCCGGTGCACCAGTGCAGGTCCAGGGCGCCCGGGCCGCCCGCGGCGTGGCTCAGGGCCCGCCACAGGGAGCGCAGATCCGGATCCACCAGCTCCACCTGGAGATCCTGGGCCAGCAGCCACTGGGCGAAGCGTCCGGCGCCGCCCCCCAGATCCAGCGCTCGCTGCACAGCGGACAGGTGCTGACACCAGTGGTGCAGGTAGAGATCGCGCTCCAGCAGCTTGCTGTCGTGGGCCGGGCTGCTGGGATCCAGCAGATCCATCCAGTCGGGATCGTGCTCCCAGAGCTCGGCCGCCCCCACCAGGTTGTGCAGCGGCGGCGAGTCGGGCTCCTCGCCTCGAAACACCTCCTCGAGGCGCGGGTCACCGGGGGGCAGCAGGAAGGCGCGTCCGCGCCAGGCGCTCAGCTGGCGGCAGGAGAAGGGTGGCTCACCGCGCAGGGGCGGCAGGGGCTCACCGTCGAGGGCGGCAGCGTGGACAAGGGACATGGCTCACCCCGGTGTTTGAGCCCGGAGGATGGCACGAACCAGCGCCAGGTTGAAGCCGTGGCCCGGCTGCTGCACCTCGATGCGCGCCTGCAGGGGTGCTCCGAGCAAGCTGAGATCACCCAGCAGGTCCACCAGCTTGTGGCGCAGGGGCTCGTCGGTCCCGCGCAGCCCCGAGGGGTTGAGCACACCACGGCCGTCGAGCACCACGGCGTTGTGCAGGCTCCCTCCCCGGGCGAGCCCCTGGCTCCGCATGGCCACCACCTGGTCCTCCAGCGCGAAGGTGCGCGCCCAGGCCAGCTGGCTCTGGAAGGCCTGCGGGCCGGGGTGGTAGTCCAGGGTCCTGGACAGCAGCTGGGGGTGCGGGAAGCGGATGGTGGCCCGCAGCGAGAGGCGGGAGGCGGGCAGCACCCGGGCCCAGCTCGACCCCCGACGCAGCTCCAGAGGCGCGACGGGCGCGATGGGGGCGCGGCCTGCGCCCTGCTGGACCCGCCCCCCCGACATCAGCGCCTTCACCCAGGGCAGGGCCGAGCCGTCGAAGGCGGGCAGCTCGGGGCCCCACACAACGACGAGGGCGTTGTCGAGCTCGACGGCGCTCATGGCCGCCAGCAGGTGCTCCACCGTGGCCACCCGCTGGTCGCCACGCCCCAGGGTGGTGGCCAGGCGAGTGTCCACCACGCAGTCAGCCCGCGCGGGTATGGGCTGCGGCGCGGGCAGATCCCGACGCAGGAAGACCAGGCCGTGCTGCGCTGGGGCGGGCTCGATCAGCAAGCGCACCTGCTCCCCTGAGTGCAGACCCCGGCCCTGCAGCGGCACGGGACGAGCGAGGCTGGCCTGGGGACGCACGACGCTACTCCAGCGCCGGGCCGGGCAGGCCCTCGACCAGCGCACCCGGCTCCACCTGGTGCTCGGCGAACCAGCCGCGGTTCATCTCGAGGGCGTAGCGCGCGGGCAGGCCGGAGAAGGTGTGGCCGCGATCCAGGGGCACCATGTCGCGGACGCGGAAGATGGCACCCTGCTCGTCGATGAAGGCGATGGACAGCGGGATGGTGGTGTTCTCCATCCAGAAGCTGCGCGCGCGCACGTCTGGGTAGACGAAGAGCATGCCCCGATCCGGATCCATGGAATCCCTGAACATCAGCCCCTGGCTGCGCTCCTGGGGACTGTCCGCCACCTCGACCCGGATCTCGTGGCCCTGGATGACCAGGCTCTGGCTGGGCAGCCTGTCGCGGTGCAGGCAGCCGGTCACCACCAGCGCGGCCAGGGCGGCCCGCCGCATCAGAACAGCTCGCTCTGCGGCTCCGGGGGATGACCCAGGTGCTCCCGCCCCTTGCGGGTGAGCACGCGGCCGCGCGGGGTGCGCTGCAGGTAGCCCTCACGGATCAGGTAGGGCTCGTAGACCTCTTCGATGGTGTCGCGCTCTTCGCCGATGGCGGCGGTGAGGTTCTCGACGCCCACAGGGCCCCCATCGAACTTGTGCAGGATGGTCTCGAGGATGCGGCGGTCCATCTTGTCGAGGCCGTCGCTGTCCACCTCCAGGCGATCCAGCGCGACGCGCGTGATGTCCAGATCCACCACCCCGCGACCCTCCACCTGGGCGAAGTCGCGCACGCGGCGCAGCAGCCGGTTGGCGATGCGCGGCGTACCCCGGGAGCGGGTGGCCAGCTCGCTGGCTCCTTCGACCGTGACCCTGATGCCGAGGCGCTCGGCGGAGCGGGCCAGGATCTCCTGCAGCTCGGCCGGGGAGTAGAAATCGAGGGTGCACTGGATCCCGAAGCGCGCCCGCAGCGGCGGGGTGAGCAGCCCAGCCCGCGTGGTGGCCCCCACCAGGGTGAACGGCGCCACCTGCACCTTGACCGACTGGGCCGACGGCCCCTGCCCGAGCACGATGTCGAGCAGGTAGTCCTCCATGGCGGGGTAGAGGATCTCCTCCACCGCCCTGTTCAGCCGATGGATCTCGTCGATGAACAGCACGTCGCGGGGCTGCAGGTTGGTGAGGATCGCTGCCAGGTCGCCCCCGCGCTCGATGGTGGGTCCGGATGCCGTTCGGATCTCGCTGCCCAGCTCCTCGGCCAGAATGTAGGCCAGGCTGGTCTTGCCCAGGCCCGGGGGACCCGCCAGCAGCACGTGGTCCATGGCCTCACCACGCTGCACCGCCGCGCGCATGTAGACGTTCAGGTTGTCCTTGATGCGCACCTGGCCGATGTACTCGTCCAGGTTTCGGGGCCGCAGAGCCGGGTCGACCTGCTCCGGCTCGGTGGGGTCGAAGATGCGCGACATGGAGGCCCTCGGGTGGCTCTGTCTCAGCTATCCGTTCCGGAGGGTGCGGGGACCCATCAACCCCCGCTCAGGTGCTTCAAGGACATGCGGACGCGCTCGCCCAGCGGAGCCTCGCTCTGGCCCTGCGCCCGCAGCCAGGCCTGGGCCTTGTGGATCTCGCTGCGCCGGTACCCCAGCTGCGCCAGCGCCAGGGGGAGCGGATCGGCGTCCTGCGGCGCCGCGCCGCTCGGCGTGGCGGGCAGACCCACGGGGATGAACTCCGGCAGCAGCTTTCCTGCCAGGTCGATCACGATGCGGCTGGCCACGCGCTTGCCCACTCCAGGGGTGCGCTGCAGAGTGCGCAGATCCTCGCGGGCCACTGCGTCGGCCAGCTCCTGCACGCTGAGGGTGCTCAAGACCGCCAGGGCGAGCTTGGCCCCCACGCTGCCCACGCCCAGCAGCAGCTCGAAGCAGGCCAGCTCGCCCCGGGTCGCAAACCCGTAGAGCTGGATGGCGTCCTGGCGGACCTGGGTGTGTACCTGGAGCACGACCTCCTGCTCGAGCTCGAGCTCTAGCTGCTCGGCCAGGGAGCCTGGCACCGACAAGCGGTAGCCCACGCCGCCCACGTCCACGATCACCTGGTCTGTCTGGCGCTCCACGAGCTGACCTCGAATGCGTCCGATCATGCGGATCTTCCTCTGGGTCGGACCACGACGGGACGCGCCTGGGCCAGGTGGGTGATGGCCACGGCCAGCGCGTCGGTGACATCAGCGGGGCCGGAGACCTGCTGGCCCAGCAGCATGGCCACCACACGGGCCAGCTGCTCCTTGTCGGTCCGCCCGTAGCCCGTGACGGCCTTCTTGATGTGGGTGGTGCCGTACTCGGCGATGGGCAGCCGGGCCTGGGCCAGCGCGAGCATGGCCACCCCGCGGCCGTGACCCAGGCGCAGCGCGCTCTCGGAGGAGCGATGCCTGAAGATGGCCTCGATGGCGGCTTCGTCCACCGCATGCTGCTCGATGACGGCGCACAGCTCGCGGTGGATGCGCACCAGGCGGGTGGCCAGGTCATCGCCCCGGGGCGCCCTGATGGCGCCGGAGGCGATGTGGCGGTAGCGCCCCTTCTCGCGCACCACGATGCCCCAGCCGGTGATCCGGCTGCCGGGATCGATGCCGAGCACCACCAAGGGGGCTAGCCCAGCTCGGCGAGGGTGGCGTCGTCGATGTCGGCGTTGGTGTAGACGTTCTGCACGTCGTCCAGGTCTTCGAGCATGTCCACCATCTTGAGCACGGCGCGGGCCTGCTTGCCCTCGACGTTGGCGTCGTTGTCGGCGATGTAGGTGAGCTCGGACTCACCGGGCTCGAAGCCCGCCTCCTTGACGGCGGCGAGGCAGGCGTCGTAGTCGCTCGGCTCGCAGATGATCTCGTACAGCTCGTCGTCGGAGCTCATGTCTTCGGCGCCGGCGTCCAGCGCGGCCATCATGAGCTCGTCCTCGTCCACCCCCGGGACGGCGACGCGGATCACGCCCTTCTTGTTGAACATGTAGCCCACGCAGCCGGTGGTCCCGAGGTTGCCGCCGTTCTTGGTGAAGGCATGGCGCACGTCGCCGGTGGTGCGGTTGCGGTTGTCGGTGAGGCAGGCGACGATGACCGCGACCCCGCCCGGCCCGTAGCCCTCGAAGCGGACCTCCTCGTAGTCGTCACCATCGGCGGTGCCGGCGCCCTTGGCGATGGCGCGCTTGATGTTGTCGCGCGGCATGGAGTTGGAGCGCGCCTTGTCGATGGCGGTGCGCAGGCGGGGGTTGGCGTCGGGATCGCCGCCGCCCATGCGCGCTGCGGTGGTGATCTCCCGGATGAGCTTGGTGAACAGCTTGCCCCGGATGGCATCCTGCGCGCCCTTGCGCCGCTTGATGTTCGCCCACTTGCTGTGGCCGGCCATGGAACCTCCGCAAACCAGAGAGGGGGCGGCTCTGCTATCACACGCTCCTGCCGCCTTCAATCGAGGGCCGCCGCAGCCTGGCAGGTCCGGACGGGGCTCCGCCCAGGTCGGGACGCTATAGTCTCCCATCACCCCGGTTCGCGGAGGCTCCATGCTGGCCCTCACCGCCCTGCTGCTGCACGTCGCCGGCCCCGTGCAGGCCGCCTCCCTGCCAGAAGTTGCGCTGGTGGGCCTGCACGTGACAGGCACCGACGCCCAGCAGGCGCACAGGGAGCTCGAAGCGCTGGCCACCGCCCTGGAACAGACCGGGCGCGTCCAGGTCGTCCGTCCCGAGGAGGTGGCGCGCCGCATCGACGGCCGTGAAGGCATCATCATGTCCGAGGCCTTCCTGGGGCCCGCCCGCGACCTGCTCGAAGAAGGCCGCGTGCTCTACGAGCGCGCCGATCCCGACCAGGCCATCCCGGTGCTCGAAGAGGCCGTGGCCGAGTTCAACGACACTATGGCCTACACCACCGAGAACCGCTCCCTCATCGAGTCCTTGCTCACCCTGGGCTTCGCCTACATGGTGGTGGGCGAAGAAGAGCGGGCCCGCTCGGCCTTCAGCCGCGTCGCCCAGCTGGATCCAGGCCGCGAGCTCGACCCCGTCAACTACGCCCCCCGCATCGTGGACTTCTACAGCCAGGTGCGCGGCGAGGTGCTGCAGCGCGGCAGCGGCTCCCTCGAGGTGCTCAGCCCCCAGCCGGGCGCCGAGGTCTTCATCGACGGGCGCAAGGTGGGCAACACCCCCATGGTGGTCCCCGATCTGCCCGTGGGTCGCCACTTCCTGGCGGTCAAGGGCGGTGAAGGTCGGCGCAGCTTCGGCGTGGTGGACATCGAGCAGGATCTGCGCGGCGTCGCCAGGGTCAGCCTGGAGAACACCAGCCTGGCCGAAGCCGACCGCCACGAGCGCGATCGCTCCCGCCAGGTGGACCGCTTCTACCGCAGCCTGGCCGACCACATCGACGCCGACGCCGTCCTGCTGGGCGGCGTCGAGTTCGACGGCGATCTGGGCCTGCAGCTGTACGCCGTGCACGCGGGCAACTTCTCCAAGCCCCTCACCACCGACCACGGTGGCGATCCCTACTCCGCCGCCGCCGACCTGGCGCCGGCCCTGGCGGTCTACCTGAGCTCCACCGGAGACCTGCGCTCGGACCGCGTCAGCCCCACCGCGCTGTCCCTGGACATCTCCACCAACGCCGTCCTGTCCGATCTGCTGCTCAACCCCCAGCCCAAGTGGGAGGTGGTGAACGACCGCGGCGGCGGAGGGGGCGGGCGCTGGTACCTGTGGGCCGGAGTGGGTGTGCTCGCCGCCGGCGGAGCCACCGCCGCCACGCTGGCCCTCACCAGCGGGGGCGAGACCAGGAGCGACCACGGCACCATCGTGGTGGAGATCCCCTGAGCCCTGAGATCAGTCGATCTTGAAGAACACGCGCTCGGCCGCGCCGCCCGCCTGGATCGTGACCTCGCGGCTGATGTCGATGCCCAGGGACTCGTTGACCACGCGCACCGTGTGCGTGCCCGCCTTGACCTCGAAGTTGGCCAGCGGGGTGGTGTCGGGCAGCTTGGTGCCATCGAGGTAGACGTAGGCCCAGCCGCGGGACACGTTGACCGACAGGGCGCCCGGATCGGGAGCCGCCGGGAGCTCTTCGGCGGGCAGGCTGCGGCTGATGGTCTCCGCCTGGCCCGCGTCGGGCATGTGCACGCTGAAGCTCGCGCCCTGACGACCGCTGAGCCGATACTCCACCCGCACCGAGGCGCCGGGATCCGCCTCGGACCAGCTGAAGGGTGTGCGACCCGCCAGCCGCCCGTTGAGAAACACCGAGGCTCCCGCGGGGGTAGAGCGGAGGTCGAGCCGGGGCGGCTCCCCCAGGGCAGCGGGTCCCGGGGGATCGCCCTGGGGATCGGGCTGCACCTGGGACGGGGGCTGGTCGGGCTGGGGAGGAGGATCGGGCTCCACCGGCGCGACGGGCACGAGGCGCACCGGGATGCGCACCTTCTCGCCCACCTCGACGTCGACGCTGTCCTGGTAGTCCTCGTGCTCAGCGGCCTGGATGAGGAGCTGGTGCTCGCCGGGCGTGAGATCGTCCACCTGCACCTGCTGCCCGCTGCCGACGACGGCGCCGTCCACCGACACCTGGGCGTCCACGTTGACCAGCACGAGCATGCGCCCGGTGGTGGGCGCGGCGGCTTCGATCAGCGGGCCGCCGCCTGGGCGCAGCGCCATGTAGCCCAGCACGCCGAGCAGCAGCGCCAGCAGCACCGCCACCACGACGTAGAGGGGCCAACGGGCGGGACCGTGGGCGGGCTGGGTGGCCCCGGACAGGGTGCGCGTGACCGTGGAGCGCTCTTCTTCCCACTCCGGCTCGAGATCCAGGTCGGGTTCCTGCTCGTGGATGGCGATGGCCAGCCGGGTGCCTTCCTCGAGGCGCCGGCGCTCCTGGCCGATGTCCTCGGCGAAGAGCTCCTTCAGGAAGTGGGAGAAGCTCTGGCGCGTGAGATCGGGGGTGGCCGGGTAGAGGAACTCCAGCAGGTCGTTCTGCAGCTCGCGGGAGTCCTGGTAGCGTTCCTCGCGCCGCCGGGAGAGCGCCCGCATGACGATGTCGTCGAGCCGGGCTGGGATGGCCGGGTTGAGCACGCTGGGTGGATCGATGTCGCAGGCCTTGATGGCCTCGAGGGTCTTGACGTCGGACTCGTGCTTGAACAGACGCCTGCCTGTGAGGCACTCGTAGAGGATGATGCCGCAGGAGAAGATGTCGGAGCGACGGTCGATGTCGAGGCCCGAGGCCTGCTCCGGGCTCATGTACTCGAACTTGCCCTTGAGCACACCGTCCTTGGTGTTGTAGGCGTTGGTGGTGGCCTTTGCGATGCCGAAGTCGGCGATCTTGGCCTCGCCCTCGTAGCTGATGAGCACGTTGGAGGGGGACATGTCGCGGTGCACGATGCCCAGCTCATGCCCCTGCAGGTTCTGCCGCCGGTGAGCGTAGTCGAGCCCCTTGACGGTCTCGTGGGCGATGTAGACGGCGAACTCGATGGGCAGCAGGCGGCGGCGCTGGGCGAGCTTGCGCAGCAGCGCCTTGGCGTCCTTGCCCTCGACGCACTCCATGGCGATGAACCAGTTCTCGTGCACCTTCCCGAAGTCGTAGGTCTGCACGATGTTGGCGTGCTGCAGCGCCACCGAGACCTTGGCCTCGTCCACGAACATCTCCACGAAGTCTTCGTTCTCGGAGATGTGGGGCAGGATGCGCTTGATGACCAGCAGCTTCTCGAAGCCGCCGTGGCTGAAGCTCTTGGCCTTGAAGATCTCCGCCATGCCACCCACGGCGATCTTGTCGACGAGGTAGTACTTGCC
>CAZEJJ010000038.1:0-34188 GCA_964512185.1 uncultured Enterobacterales bacterium
GGTGTCAGCGTCCGCGGCTTGGGGCATGCCGTCGCTGTTGTCGTCGACGCCGTTGTTCCACTCCTGGTCCTTGTAGCCCAGCTCTTCGCGCGCCAGCAGGCAGTCCGGGTCGTCGGCGTCCAGCCAGCCGTCGCCGTCGTTGTCCACGCTGTCGGAGCAGTCGGTGGAGCTGGCCTCCGCGTTGTCCCAGGCGTCGTCGCAGTCCACATCGTCGCTGTCGGTGTCTCCATCGAGATCGTTGTCCAGGCCGTCGTTGCAGGCGCTGATGCCGTAGCCGCCGCCGGACTCGCGCAGGTCGATGGTGCAGTCGGGGTCTTCGTGGTCGTACCAGCCGTCGCCGTCGTCATCTGCGGTGTTGGAGCAGCTGGAGTGGGGCTCGTCTTCCTCGTCGTCCTCGGCGTCGTCGCAGCCTGGGTCGGCGCGGTCCTCGAGGCCGTCTCCGTCGTCGTCCGCGCCGTTGTTGCAGGCCACCGGCAGGTAGCCCACCTCCTCTCCATGCTCGGCGCAGTCGGGATCCTCGTCGTCCACCCAGCCGTCTCCGTCGTCGTCGCTCTCGTCATCGCAGGAGCCGGAGGTGGGGGCCTCGTCGTCGTCCCAGGCCACCTCGCAGTCGGGATCGTCGGAGTCGAGGGCGCCGTCGCCGTCGTTGTCGACGCCGTCGTTGCAGGCGCGGCTGCCCGCGCCCGCCTCGGCGGTGCCGGAGAAGCAGTCCGGATCGTCGCCGTCCGTCCAGCCGTCTCCGTCGTCGTCCGCGCCGTCTTCGCAGGAAGCCGCGGCGTCGTCTTCGACCGTGTCGGTGCCGGTCTCGCAGCCGGTGTCCACCGCGTCGACGAGCAGATCGGCGTCGTTGTCGGCGCCGTCGTTGCACTCGGTGCTGCCCAGGCCCAGCTCGCTGTCGCCCGCGGCGCAGTCCGGGTCGGCGGCGTCGACCCAGCCGTCGGCGTCGTTGTCGGCGCTGTCCCAGCAGTCGCCGGGATCGGTCTCGTCGTCGTCGCTGGCGCTGGAGCAGCCCGGGTCGGCGGAGTCTTCGAGGCCGTCTCCGTCGTTGTCGATGCCGTCGTTGCAGGCCGCGCTGCCGAAGTCCAGCTCGCTGTCGTCGTCGTCGCAGTCGGGGTCGTCGCCATCGGTCCAGCCGTCGCCGTCGCCGTCGAAGCCGTCGGCGCAGTCGCTGGCGTCGTCCTCTTCAGACCAGTCGGCGCCGGTCTCGCAGCCGGGATCGTCCCCGTCGGTCAGCAGGTCGCCGTCGTTGTCCACGCCGTCGTTGCAGCCCCAGGCGCTGTCGTAGCCCAGCTCCGTGTCGCCAGTCAGGCAGTCGGGATCGTCACCATCGGTCCAGCCGTCGCCGTCACCGTCCAGGCCGTTGTTGCAGTCGGTGATGGGATCGGCCTCGTCGGTGTCGACTCCGGAGGAGCAGCCCGGATCGTCGGCGTCGATGGCGCCGTCGTCGTCGTTGTCCTCGCCGTCGTTGCAGTCGTAGGCGGAGCTGTCGGGCGCTTCGGAGGGATCGGTGGCCGAGGAGCAGGCCGGATCGTCGGTGTCGGTCCAGCCATCGCCGTCGTCGTCCAGGCCGTTGGCGCAGTCGTAGTCCTCTTCGTAGGGATCGTCCGCGGACTCGCACTCGGGATCGTCGGCGTCGATGAGGCCGTCGGTGTCGTTCTCGATGCCGTCGTTGCACTCGTTGGTTCCGAAGGCCGACTCCACCGTGCCGCTGGCGCAGTCCGGGTCGTCGGAGTCGGTCCAGCCGTCGAGGTCGCCGTCCACGCCGTCCTGGCAGTCATCGGCCTCGGCGGTGGCGGTGGCGCTGGTGCAGGCGGAGTCCATGGCGTCGATGGCGCCGTCTCCATCGTTG
Organism: uncultured Enterobacterales bacterium; assembly: GCA_964512185.1. Lineage (GTDB taxonomy): Bacteria > Myxococcota_A > UBA796 > UBA796 > JAFGLY01 > CAZEJJ01. The sequence continues at coordinate 1,850 of CAZEJJ010000038.1, forward strand.
TCGCCGCCGTCGTTGCACTCGCCGCTGCCGAAGCCCAGCTCCTCGGTGCCCGCGGCGCAGTCGGGATCGTCGCCGTCTGTCCAGCCGTCGAGATCTTCGTCCTCGCCGTCGCTGCAGCCTTCCTGCTCCGTTTCGTCGAGCGCGTCGTCGCAGCCCTCGTCGTCGCTGTCGCTGTCGCCGTCTCCGTCGTTGTCGATGCCGTCGTTGCACTCGACGTCGGTGTCGAAGCCCTGCTCGTAGCCCAGCTCGTCACAGTCGGGATCGTCGGCGTCTTCCCAGCCGTCTCCGTCGTTGTCCAGGGTGTCTTCGCAGTCGGCGCCCTCCGAAGCATCGGCCGCGTCGCGGCAGCCCGGATCGAGGCCGTCCACCAGCTTGTCGCCGTCGTTGTCAGCCCCATCGGTGCACTCGTTGAGCTTCTCCCAGCCGCCCTCGTCGCTGTCGTAGCCGTCGTCGCAGCCGGGATCTTCGAGATCTGGCCAGCCGTCTCCGTCGTTGTCCTCGCCGTCTTCGCAGGCGTTCAGCTCGTCGTGGTCGGTGCCGGTGTCGCAGGAGGGATCGTCAGCGTCGATGAGCTCGTCACCGTCGTTGTCGATGTCGTCGTTGCACTCATAGTCTTCGCTGTAGCCCACCTCTTCGTCGCCGTGGGAGCAGTCCGGATCGTGCTCGTCGGTCCAGCCGTCCTCGTCGTTGTCGATGTCGTCTTCGCAGGGCTCGGGGCCCTCGCGATCGTCTGAGGCGTCGCTGCAGTCGGGGTCCTCGCCGTCGGTGAGCTCGTCTTCGTCGTTGTCTTCGCCGTCGGAGCACTCGCCCAGCTCGTTGATGCCGAGCTCTTCTTCGCCCTCGTCGCAGTCGGGATCCTCGTCGTCCACCCAGCCGTCGTCGTCGTTGTCCTCGCCGTCTTCACAGGCGGGCTGCTCGTACTCGCCGAAGGCGTCTTCGCAGTAGTCGTCCTCGCCGTCGATGAGCTGATCGCCGTCGTTGTCCACGCCGTCGTTGCAGTCATTGTCGCCGAAGCCGAGCTCTTCTTCGCCCTCGTCGCAGTCGGGATCGTCCTCGTCGACGTAGCCGTCCTCGTCGTCGTCCAGGCCGTTGGCGCAGGGGGTGATGGGCTCGTCGAGCACCGCTACGTTGGGGACCAGCACCTCGACCACCGTGTCCGGGACGAAGGACTCCGGGCCCGCGACGCCGCTGCTGACAGTGATGTCGCTGTCCAACAGGCCCTGGGCCGAGAAGGTGAAGGACCGGTCGAGGCTGCGGCCGGGGCGCAGCTCGAAGCTGGGGAGGGCGTCGCTGTAGCCGTCGAGGTCGAGGGTGATGACCAGCTCGAGGGCCGGGTCATCCGGCAGGGCGTCCTGCAGCACCCCGTGGTCACCCAGCTCTTCGCCGGCGGGCAGGGCCAGCCCTTCTTCATCCAGGAAGGGGCTGCTGGGATCCACCACCAGCTGGATGCGGTCCGCCGCCGCGATCACGGCCTCGGGGGAGCCATCGAGGCTGATGACCATGGCGGTGGGGGAGTCGACGGGCGGGCAGCCGCAGAGCAGCGCGGCGGCCAGGAGCAGGAAGGAGTCGAGTGTCTTGTTCATGGGAGCACCACCACCACGTCGCCCTCGAGGGGGGCTGGGGGCTGCAGGGCCTTGGCCAGCAGCACGGTACCTGTGACGCCGGCCGCCACCGCGCCGCCGGTGGCGGCCCAGAAGGTCCAGCGTTGGTAGATGGGCGGCAGGACCCGCAGCTCGCTCTCTCCGCCGGAGGGTTCTAGCTGTGCCCTGAGGGCGACGCGTCCCTTGGCGAGCACCCGCACGTTGGCCTGGGTGGGCTCGGCGTCGGGAGCCTGCACGGACACCCGCAGGTTGCCGCGCTCCACCATGGGGATCGTGACCCGGGCGCCCTGGCCCACGGCGTGGCCGTTGACCAGCACCGTGGCGTCGGCGCGACCCGTGCGAACCCGCAGCCGCGCGCCCTCGTCGTCCAGGGAGACGTTCACTTCACCCTTGCTGCCGTCGGTGGTATCTACCGGGCGGAAGACCTCGGCATGGTCGTCGAGCACGAGCCGCACCTGGTGCTCGCCCAGGTCGATGCCTTCGAGCTCCAGGGGTGTGACCCCGCGCTCGGCGCCGTCGAGCCACACGGTGGCGCCCTCGGGCTGGGTGCGGAACTGGAACAGGCCGGCGGTGGAGCGCAGCTCCACCTCGAAGAACTGGTTCCCACCGAACGCGAATTCGAAGTCCTGCTCCACCGGCTCGAAGCCGTCCGCGGAGACGGTCCAGCGGTGGGGGCCGATCTCGAGATCGCGCAGGCGGATGGGGGCCGGCCCCACTCCGCGGCCGTCGATGGACACCACGGCTCCCGAGGGCTTGACGGAGAACTCCACGGTGCCTCGCCCAGCCACCAGCTTGGCCTCGACCCGGCTGGTCTGGCCTGCGACCACGTCCACCTTGCGCACGTAGGGATCGTAGTTGTCGGCCACCACGCGCAGGCGGTGGCGTCCCGCCGGCACGTAGTCGGTGTAGGGGGCGGTCCCCACCTCGTGACCGTCCAGCCACACCGCGGCGCCCTGGATGGGTGCGCTGACCGTGAGCAGCCCGGTGGGGGCCTCCTGGGCCAGGGCGGGCGCGGCGGTGAGCAGGGCAGCGAGCAGGGTCAGCAGGGCGAGCCAGGTGGCCGGGGTCTGCCTGGGGGGAGACCCGCGGCGAGTGGAGGGGCGGCCCCTCGGGACAGCGGTTGTGCGCATCGGCGATCGTTCTCCTTCCGAAGCCACGAGTGTATCACCTGTGGCGGGCACCAGGACCGCCGCCGCGGGGCTCTATCGACAGGCCCTGCGCGAGTCGCCGACGCGGCGGGTGACGCGCTGGGCGTCCAGCCACTCCAGCAGGGGGATGAGGTGCTTGCGGGTGAGGCCCCAGCGCTCCTTGGCCTGCGACGGCGTGAAGCTGCCTTCGCTGCGCAGCCAGGCCCGCACCTCCTCCTGCAGGGGGTCGAGCACCGCCTGGTGGCCGGCGAAGCCGCCCACCCGCGCCAGCCGACCCTGGGCCACCAGGTGGTGCACCAGGTCCTCGCCGTCCGGGTGGGCCGAGATGGCCACCAGGCTGTGCAGGGGCTCCATGGTGAGCCCCGCGCGCTGCGCGGCCTGCTCGATGCGCTGGGCGGCCGCTCGCTGCCCGGGATCCAGCTCGAGCTGGAAGCTGGCCAGGCGGTAGCGTCCGGCGTCGCGGGCCAGGCTGCCCCGCTGCACCAGCCAGGTGAGCAGAGCCTCGAGGCTGCGATCGTCGAGAGACTTGAGGGGGCCGCTCACCAGCTCCTTGCGGCGCGCGCCGGGTGAGAGGCTGCGCTCCCGGTGGTACCCGGCGAGCCGCTGCTCCACCCGCTCGGCCAGCAGCGCGAGCACCGTGTGGTGGTAGACGCGTTCGCCCAGCAGCCGGCCCCATGCCGTGTCTTCCGGGTGGTCGGGGTCGGGCAGGCAGCCGCGCTCGGCGGCCTCGCGGCGTCCCAGGCCACGCAGCCCGGCCCGCTCGAGGTGCACGTCCTGCTGACCGGCCGCGAGCCGCTGCAGCTGCTCCGCCACGCGATCGCGCTCCCTGTGGCGCACGGGCCGGGCCCAGGGATCCAGCACCGTGCCGCCGCCCAGGGTCTCCACCGGTGAGGCCCGGCGCAGCACGAAGCGATCGCCGGGCAGGCAGGCCACGGGCGCGGCCAGGCGCAGCTGCAGGAAGCCGTCCCAGGGCTCCCGGCGGGACTCCTCGGTCCACTGCTGGGCGGAGACGGGAGGGATGCGCGCTACGCCGAGGGGGCGCGCGATGGCCACCACCTCGGCGGTGCCGTTCAGGAAGCGCACCTCGCCGCCGTCTTCGATGGCCGGGGCGCCTTCGAGGTGGTGATAGCGGGCATGCACCACCCGGGCGGCGGGCACATCAGCGCCCGTGGTGACCTCGAAGCCGCGCTGCAGCTCCGCCTTGGAGACGTTGAGGTTCAGCGCCGTGCGCAGGCCCGCCCGGGTGCTGTCCACCGTGGCGCCGTGCACCTGGATGCTGCGCAGGCGAGCCCGGGCATCGCCAGGCACCAGCCTGATCTCGTCACCGGCACGCAGCACCCCGTTGCGGACCGTGCCGGTGACCACGGTGCCGTGACCGTGGCGGCTGAAGACGCGGTCTACCGGAAGGCGGAAGGCCCCCTGCAGCATGCGGCTGCGGGGCTGCAGGGCGTCGATGGTGCGGATGAGCTCGGGCACGCCCAGCCCGGTGAGCCCGGAGACAGGGATGATGGGAGCGCGCTCCAGGGCGCTGCCCTGCAGCGTGTCGCGCACGTCGTCTTCGGCCAGCATCAGCAGCTCTTCGTCCACCTGGTCCGCGAAGGTCAAAGCCACCAGCCCCTGCTCCACGCCCAGCAGATCGAGGATGGCCAGGTGCTCCACCGTCTGTGGCATGGCGCCCTCGATGGCCGAGACGCAGAGCATCACGGCGTCGACCCCCGAGGCGCCGGCGATCATGGTGCGCACCAGCCGCTCGTGGCCGGGCACGTCCACGAAGGCGGCCGTGCGGCCCGAGGGCAGGGCCAGGTGGGTGAAGCCCAGGGCGATGGTGATCTTGCGGCTCTGCTCTTCGGGCAGGGTGTCCAGATCCACCCCCGTGAGGCGCTTGACCAGCGTGGTCTTGCCGTGGTCGATGTGGCCGGCGGTGCCGATGACCAGGTACTCGGCGGGGTCGGGGATGTTGGCGCTCATGGACCGGCTGTAACCCGGACGGATCGGGGGTTTGGCGAGGGGCCGTCTTCACCATCGAGAGCGCAGAGAGCACAGAGGCTGCCGCTCCGTGGTCGGAACGGTTGGTGGCTGCGGGTGGTGTAGGGTCCTGGAGGGATAAGGAGCCTGCTCCGCTCCCTCCTCGAGACCGCGAGGCCTCCCATGAGCCTGCTCCGTGTCCTCTGGCGCGCCAACCTCGGCCTGTGCTGGACCCTGTGCATGCACTGGTACCTGCTGCTGCGGCGGCTGTTCTCCCCCAACAAGTGGCGCGAGCGCTACGGCACCGACCTCGTGCATCGCTGGGGGGCGGGCCTGGCCTGGATCATGGGTGTGCGCATCGTGGAGCTGAACCAGCGCGAGGGCCCCATGGGCGACGTGATCATCGCCAACCACATGGGCTTCCTCGATGTGCCCGTGCTGCTCAGCTACTACCCGGCGGTGTTCATCATCAAGGCCGAGATGCGGCGGGTGTTCTACTTCGGGCAGGCCCTGGTCAAGCATGGTCACGTCTTCGTGGAGCGCGGCAGCGAGGCCAGCCGGCGCTCGGCCCGCGAGGGCGTGCGGCGGGTGTTGGACGACGGCGAGCGCCTGATCGTCTTTCCCGAGGGTAGGGCCAGCCCCGGCGCCGAGCGGCGTCCCTTCAAGCCCTTCTGCTTCTTCGAGGCGGGGCGGCGGGGCAAGCGCGTCGAGACCTGTGTCATCGACTACCTGCCCGACCGGCGGCAGCTCGAGTGGGACGTGAACCGCGGCATGATCCCGCAGCTCATCGAGCTGGTGGGGCGCCGGCGCACCGAGGTGAGCGTGGAGTTCCTGGGCAGCTTCGTACCTGAGAAACCCGCGGAAGACGCGCAGCGGACGCGAGCTGTCGTCGAGAACAGGTTGCTCGACTACGATCGCCAGCGCGAGGCGGGCGAGCCGCGCACAGCACAGGAGAAGTGAGCCATGGCCAAGAAGGGTATCCAGTCACCGGGAAGGGGGCTGCGCGGGGCCGTCGATCAGCTGCTGGCGCGCAACCTGGAGCGCATCCTGCCCATCCCCGGGCGAAAGCTGTACCGCGCCTTCGAGGCGGCCACCCACGACGCCGCCGGCACCCAGCAGGCGGTCATGCGCGAGATCCTGGACTACGCCGCCGACACGGTGTTCGGCCGCGAGCATGGCTTCGCCGACATCCAGACCTACGAGGACTTCGTGCAGGCCATCCCGGTGCGGGACTACGAGGGGCACCGTCCCTACGTGGATCGCCACGCCAACGGCGAAGAGGGCGTGCTCTTCCCCGGCAAGCCGCTGATGTTCAACCGCTCCAGCGGCACCACCGCGGAGCCCAAGCTCATCCCCGTGAGTCACCACGCGCTGGAGCGCACCATCAAGGACCGGGGCAAGCTGTGGCTGTATGGCTTGCTGAGGAACTTCCCGGGGATCTACGCGGGCAAGGACCTCACCATGGTGAGCCCTGCAGTGGAGGGCCACACCCCCGACGGCACGCCCTACGGGTCCCTGTCGGGGCTGGTCTTCCGCAACATCCCCGGGTTCATGAAGCTGGTGCACAGCGTGCCCGAGGACGTGATCCTCGTGAAGCATTACCCCAGCAAGCTCTACACCCTGCTGCGCTTCGCCCTGGGCAGCGACGTCAGCTCCATCTTCACCGGCAACCCCGCCACGGTGGTCAACCTGGCGGAGAAGGCCGACGAGTGGAAGGAACGGCTCATCAAGGACATCCGCGACGGCACCCTCGACGCGGAGCTGGATCTGGATCCCGCCATCCGCGCCCAGTGCGAGGCCCTGCTGCTGCCCGATCCGCAGCGGGCCGCGGAGCTGGAGCGCCACGCCGCCACCCACGGCGAGCTGCGCCCGGTGGACTACTGGCCCAGGCTCAAGCTGATCCACTGCTGGAAGAACGGGAACTGTCGCCTGGTGCTGCCGCAGCTGGAGGCCTGGTTCGGTACGGAGATCCCGGTGCTGGACTTCGGCTACGTGGCCTCCGAGATCACGGCCACCGACATCATCCTTCCCCACAACGACGGCTCTGTGCTGCAGGTGTGCAACGCCTTCTACGAGTTCACCCGTGAGGCCGAGGGCGACGCCAAGGACCGCCGCTTCCTGCAGGTGCACGAGCTGGAGGCCGGTGGCCGCTACTTCATCTACGTCACCACGTTCTCGGGGCTGTACCGCTACGACATGAACGACGTGGTGGAGGTGCTGGAGCACTTCAACCAGACCCCGGTGCTGCGCTTCCTCTACAAGGGCAAGGGCATCACGAGCATGCAGGGCGAGAAGCTGTCGGAGGCGCAGCTCATCGAGGCCATGCGCCGGGCCACCCAGGCCACCGGCGTGGAGCATGGCTTCTTCGTGGGTAGGCCCGATCCCAAGGCCTCGCGCTACGATCTGTACGTGGAGCTGGTGGACGTGGTCGATCCTGCTGAACGGCGTCGCTTCGGGCAGGCCGTGGATGAGGCCCTCACCGAGGTCAACGTGGAGTACGAGTCCAAGCGCGGCTCAGATCGACTGGCCCCGCTGCGGGTCGTGCCGCTGGTGCCGCGGGCCTTCGATCGCTACCGGGAGCTGCGCCTGGCCGAGGGTGCTCTGGCCGGGCAGCTCAAGTGGCTGCACCTGTCCAACACCGAGGCCACGCGCCGCCGCATGGAGCAGCTGAAGGCTCCTGGAGCGGAAGCTCAAACCGACTGAAAGGTCGTTCAGTCCATGGGAATCAAAAAAACCCGCGGGTCGGTTCCCGGGGGCGAAAAGCTCGATCTGCGTGGTAGACAAGGGATTTAGGGCGATCGGCGCCACCAGTGTGGTGGCGTCGCCCGGTCCTGCCGGTGCCCGCGGGGCTATGCCGGTCGCGGGCCTGCGGTTAGGGCGGCGGTTTGCGACCCCGGAGCACTCCCCTCCACGAGCACCGGGCGGTCCCCGCCGCCGGAATGGAGCGCCGCATGAGCCGCTACGACATCGCCATCATCGGAATGGACTGCATTTTCCCGCGCGCGGGCACGGTGCAGCGCTACTGGCAGAACATCCTTGACGGTGACAGCTACTTCACGCGCATGCCGTCCCGTCTGTGGCGTCTGGAGAATTTCTACGATCGGAACCGCTCCCGGCGCGAGAAGACCTACACCACCATCGGCGCCTTCATCGACCTGGACGTGGACTTCCCGTTTCTGGAGTATCGGCTTCCTCCAAAGACCCTCGAAGGCATGGACCCCGCCCAACTGGTGAGTCTGGACGCCACCCGCCGCGCCCTGGCCGACGCCGGCATCGAGCCTCGCTCCGAGATCCTGCAACAGGGCATCACCATCATCGGTGCCAGCGGCGTGGACGGCTTCGCCCACCTCACCACCTTCCTGCGTCGTCATCGATACTTCAACGAGCTCCGGCCCCTGCTGGAGGGCCGCGGCGTGGACCCGGCCCTGCTCGAGCGGCTGGAGCAGGAATACGCCGAGGAGCTCAAGGATCGCGGCCACAGCTGGCATCCTTCCCACGCCGCGGTGGGCAACGTGCCTTCCTCCATCTCCAACCGGCTGGCCCAGGTCTTCGGCATCCGCGGCATGAACATGACCGTGGATGGAGCTTGTGCCTCTTCGTTCACTGCCCTGGACGTTGCCTGCCAGGCCCTGTGCGCCGGAGATGCCCGCGTGGCCGTCACCGGCGGCTGCGATCTGGGCACCAACCCGGGCATCTACGTGGGCTTCGCGCAGATGGAGGGTCTGTCCATCTCCGGGCACTCCTGCCCCTTCGATCACACCGCCGATGGCCTGGTCATCGGTGAAGGCGTGGGCATCCTGGTGCTCAAGCGCCTCGAAGATGCGCTGGAAGAGGGCGACCGCATCCGGGCGGTGATCCGCGGCATGGGCGCCTCCAGCGACGGCGGCGGGCAGGCCATCTATGCGCCGTCCATCGAAGGTCGCGTGCGCGCCTTCAAGACCGCCCTCGACAACGCAGGCACCTCCGCCAGCGAGATCCAGTACGTGGAGGCCCACGCCACCTCCACGGTGGTGGGCGATGCGGTGGAGTACACCGCCATCGCGCAGGCCTACGGGCAAGATCGCAGTGAGCCCCTGCTGCTGGGCTCGGTCAAGCAGCAGATCGGGCACCTCAAGGCGGCGGCCGGTGTGGCCGGCCTGATCAAGACCGTGCTGGCCATGGACAACGCCACCTACCCGCACATGCCGCGGTTCACGAAGCTCAATCCCGAGGTGGAGCAGCCCAACCCCCTCATCAGCATCCCCACGCGCAGCTCGCGCTGGGATCCGCGCCCCGACGGCTTCCGGGTGGCCGCGGTCACCGCCAGCGGCTTCGGCGGTGTGAACTACCACGTGATCGTGGAGCAGGCCGAGCGCTACAGGGCGCCAGCGGCGCGCCCCAAGGTGCCCCGCGAGATGGCCGTGGTGGCAGCCAGCTGTCGGGTCCCCGGTGCTGAACAGATCGACACCTTCTGGGACAACGTCACCGCTGGCCGGGACGTGTTCTCCGCGGTGGACCCCAAGGCCATCGGCTGGCACGACCACCTCGACGTGGGGCCCGAGAACGAGCGCATCACCACCCACCGGGTGGGACAGCTGGCGCCCTACGACTTCAATTTCCTGAAGCACCGCATCTACCCCAAGAGCATCTCGCAGATCTCGCCCACGCAGTTCCTGGCCCTGGACCTGGGTGAGCGCGTGCTCGAAGAGGCCGGGCTGGACATCCGCAGCCCCAAGCGCATCGGGGTGAGCGTCGGCACCATGCACGACGATCACTGGCCCACCCTCTGCTCGCCCATGTTCGGTGAAGAGTACGCAGACGCGGTGCGACAGTGCGCCTCGGCGGCCGGGATCGACAGGGATCTGCTGGAGCCCCTGCTGTTGCAGGCTGCCGACAGCTTCCGCAGCCAGGATCCCCCCATCACCGAGCACACCCTGCCCGGCTGGATGACCAACGTCACGGCCGGCCGCATGGCCAACAAGCTCAACCTGCACGGCCCCAACTTCACGGTGGACTCGGCCTGCTCGTCGGGCCTGGCGGCGCTGGTGCCCGCCATGTACGGGCTCATGTTCGGCAACGTGGACCTGATGATCAGCGGCGGGCTCAACCGCCAGATGTCGTCGGAGTTCTCCGCCGGCGTGTGCACCCTGGGTGCGGTTGCCCACGACACGCCGCGGCCCTTCGACGCCGCCGGCCAGGGCTTCCTGATCGGTGAAGGCGGGGTGTTCTACCTGCTCAAGCGCCTGGCCGATGCGCGCCGCGACGGTGACGAGATCATCGCGGTCATCCGCTCGGTGAACGGGTCGTCCGAGGCTGACAGCCGCTCCATGGTGGCGCCTTCTGAGCTGGCCATGCGCCGCTCCATCCGGAACACGCTGGAGATCGGAGGCATCGATGGGGAGGAGATCCACGTGGTGGACGTGCACGGCTCCGCCAACCCCATCTCGGACATCATCGAGGCGCGCTCCCTGGCCGCCGAGCTGCGCAGCAACGGCACCCAGGCTCCGCCGGTGCAGATCACGGCGATCAAGTCCCACATCGGGCACCTCTACGGCGGCTCCGCGGCCAGCTCCATGCTCTCCACCATCCAGGCCCTGCGCACCCGCACGGTGCCCGGGATCCGCTACCTGGAGACCCTGCGGCCGGAGCTGGAGGACATCAAGCACAAGGCCCTGCCGCGCAAGGGCACGGCTCCGCTGGCTGAGGGTGCCCTGACAGGCGCCGTGAACTCCCTGGGGCTGGGAGGCGCCAACTACTTTGCGGTGCTCTCTCTGCCCGAGGCCCTGCCCGAAGCCCCCACGGTCCACGCGGGTGGCGCTGCGGCCGCCCTCCCGGTGGCCTCCAACCCCGTGGCGGCGGCACCCGTCCACCGTCCGCCGGCTCCCTCCCCCCGGCCCGCGCCGGCGAGCACGGTGGTCCCGTCCTCCTCCGATATGGAGATCCCCTTCCTGCGCGGGGCGCCCGACTCCCAGGCCCTGCTGGCCTCCCTGCGCGCAGCCGTCGTTCAGCCCGGGGCCGCCCGGCTGGATCCCAGCGCCTGGGACCAGCCCACGCGCGTGGCCATCGGCGCGGGCGACGGCGACAGCCTGGTGCAGCGCCTGCAGGCTGCCATCAAGCTGCTGGAGAGGGACATCGAGCTCACGCCCCTGGAGTCCCAGGGGGTGTACGCGGTGCAGGACTCGCCCTCCGCCGAGCCCTCGCAGCTGGCCTTCTGCTTCCCCGGCCAGGGGGTGCACTACATCGGCATGGGCCGCGCCCTGTACGAGAGCAGCCCCACCTTCAAGGCCACCATGGACCGCGTGGACGAGCTCACGCGGCAGGCCTTCGACTTCCCGCTGCTGGAGCATGTCTACGGTCCCGAAGGGGATCCCGGTATCGAGAAGGCGCTCGGCACCCTGGTGGGCGCCCAGACCTCCCTGTTCGCCCTGGAGATGGCCCTGGCGAAGCACCTGCTGGAGCTGGGCGTGCGTCCCGAGGTGATGATCGGCCTGAGCTTCGGCGAGTTCGCGGCCCTGACCGCGGCCGGTGCCTGGGAGCTGGACGTGGGCTTCCAGGCCGTGGCCGAGCGGGTGCGCGCCGCCGACCTGGTGCGCCAGAGTGGAGGTTCGGCGCTGGGCATGATGAGCCTGATCTGCAGCGAGTCCCAGCGGGACGCCCTGCTGTCCCTGGCGGGCGACCAGGTGCTGCTCACCAACGTCAACGCTCCTGGCCGCTATATCTTGTCGGGCCAGAAGCAGGCGGTGGAGCGCACGGTGGAAGGCGCCCGCGCCTTCGGCGCCGAGGCGGTGCTGCTGCCCATCGGCAGCGCCTTCCACTCCCCCTGGATGGAGGTGGCGCGCGAGCCCTTCCGGCGCGCGCTGGAGAAGCTGCCCTGCCAGCCTCCCCACACCCGCGTCCTGTCCACGGTCACCGGCGAGTACGTGGATCCGGACCAGATCTCCCCGGACTTCCTGGCCACCCACCTCTCCAACCAGCTCGTCACGCCCGTGGATCTGCCCCGCGAGGTGAACCGCCTGTTCGAAGACGGCACCCGCCACTTCGTCGAGGTGGGGCCGCGCTGGGCCTTCACCCGCATGGTGGCCGGCACCTTGAGGGGTCGTCCCCACCGCGCCTGCCACAGCCTGCACCCCAAGGTGGGCGACGTGGAGACCTTCAGGCGCGTGCTGGCCTACCTCACCGTGCTGGGCCACCTGAAGCCGGGCACGCCGGCGGCCACGGCGGCGGCCACGGGCTGGATCGATCCCTCCTTCCTCGAGTACCTGGGCCGGGAAGAGCCCGCCGTGCTGGGCCTGCTGCAAGAGGTGCGACGTCGTTTCCAGCAGGATCATCCGGCTGGGGAGCAGGCTCGCCCGCGGCCGCTGGAGGTCCGGCGCAGCGTTCCCGCCGCGCCCGCTCCCGCCGTGCCAGCGCGAGCGCCCGCAGCGGCCGCGCCCGCCGGGGCCTCTACAGGCGCCAGCGCCGAGGTCTGGGTGGAGCGCCTGCGCGACAAGCTGGTGGAGGCCACCGGCTACCCGGCCGACATGCTCGAGGCGCACCTGGATCTCGAGGCCGACCTGGGCATCGACTCGGTGCAGCGCGCCGAGATCTGGGTCGCCCTGCTCAAGGAGCACGGGCTCGACACCACCACGCGCCCCAAGGGTGCTCGCACCCTGGAGAACCTGGCCCGCACCCTGGCCGACCTGGGCGCTGCCTCGGCTCCCAGCGCGCAGGCTGGCCCGGCTCCCGAGCCCGCGGTGGTCCGGGCGGCCCAGCCCGCCGCCCCCGAGGCCGAGCCCCTGCGGCCGGCGGCCGGCCCCGCCACGGGCGGTGCCAGCGCCGAGGTCTGGGTGGAGCGCCTGCGCGACAAGCTGGTGGAGGCCACCGGCTACCCGGCGGACATGCTGGAAGCGCACCTGGATCTCGAAGCCGACCTGGGCATCGACTCGGTGCAGCGGGCGGAGATCTGGGTGGCCCTGCTCAGGGAGCACGGGCTGGACAGCACCACTCGCCCCAAGGGTGCCCGCACCCTGGAGAACCTGGCCCGCACCCTGGCCGGCATGGGCGGAGCCCCGGCTCCCACCGCGCAGGCTGCCCCGGTCGCTCCGGCGCCGGCCGCTCCCGTGCAGGCTGCGCCCGTGCAGGCCGCGCTGACGAGCTCCGCGGTGTCCGCCGGCGCCGATCTGTGGGTGGAGCGCCTGCGCGACAAGCTGGTGGAGGCCACCGGCTACCCGGCGGACATGCTGGAAGCGCACCTGGATCTCGAAGCCGACCTGGGCATCGACTCGGTGCAGCGGGCGGAGATCTGGGTGGCCCTGCTCAAGGAGCATGGGCTGGACAGCACCACGCGCCCCCGCGGTGCGCGCACCCTGGAGAACCTGGCCCGTACCCTGGCCGAGCTGGCCGCAGGTCCGGCTGCCGCGCCGATCGTCGCCCCTGTGAGGGCAGCGGCCCCCGCGGCCGCTCCCGCGGTCGCTCCGGCTGCCGCGAAGGCCCCCGCCCCGGCGAAGGCCGCGGCCCCGGCTCCCGCGCCCATGCCCGCCCCTCCCGACGGGGTGGAGGTGTGGATCGACCGCCTGCGCGACAAGCTGGTGGAGGCCACCGGCTACCCGGCAGACATGCTGGAGGCGCACCTGGACCTCGAGGCCGACCTGGGCATCGACTCGGTGCAGCGGGCGGAGATCTGGGTGGCCATGCTCAAGGAGCACGGGCTCAATCCCTGCGCGCGCCCCAAGGGTGAGCGCACCCTGGAGAACCTGGCCCGCACCCTGGCCGGGCTGGCCGCTGCCGCCCCGCGCGCGGTGGCCCCCGTGTCCCTGGCTGCCGTGGAGGCGCCCGATCCTCCCGAGGATCTGGACCCCGTTCCCGTCCCCGAGGATCCCGATGTCGTGGTGCTGCTGGCGCCCGGTTCAGCGCCCCTGTCCCGTGAGGAGCAGGTCCCTTTTCCGTGCCGCCGCGCACTGGCGGTGACCGCTGATCGGGCCTCCAGCCCGGTGGTGGACCGTCTGCGCGGCTGCGGCATCGAGGTCATGGTCCTCGGAGCGGGCGCGGTCGCCGAGATGAACTCGGCGGAGCTGCGGCTGGCCCTGCAGGATCAGGACAGCCTGATCTACCTGGCCCATCGCGACCTGGTGGCCCAGGACGCCGACGGCGCGCGCCTCTCCCAGCTGCTGGGCGAGCAGGTGGAGCTGCTGTTCGCTGTCTTCCGCGCCCTGGCGCCGGTGCTGGCCGAGCATCCCCTGCGCGTGCTGGTGCCCGTCTCCCAGGACGGCGCCTTCGGGGCCTCCCCCAGGGGAGCCATTCGCCCCCTGGGTGCCTTCCCCTGTGGCTTCGTGCGGGCCCTGCAGCGCGAGCTGCCCGACTGCCGCTTCCAGCTGCTTGATGGCGGCGATCTGCCCTGGGAAGAGGTGGTGGAGCAGCAGATCGATCGCCTCGCGCCCGGGGTCGAGGTGGGCCGATCGGCCTACGGAACCGTGGCGCCGTCCCTGGCACCCCTGGGGCAGGTGGTGCGGCGCGCTGATCTGCTGCGCCCTGGCGATCTGCTGCTGGTCACCGGCGGTGCCCGCGGCATCGTTTTCGAGTGTGTCCTGGCCCTGGCCAGCCTCACCGGAGCTCGCCTGCTGCTCACCGGGCGCACCCCCCAGCCGGAGGATCGCCCCTCCTGGCTCGACGCCACCCCAGAGACCATCGATGGCACCCTGCGGGCCATGGAGCTGGACCTGGTGCGGCGGCAGGGCATCGGGCTGGGAGACGCCAGGCGCGCCTCCAACAAGGCCCGCTCCCAGTGGGAGGTGTTCCGCAACCTGGAGCGGCTGCGCGCCGCCGGGGTCGATGCGCGCTACGAGGCCTGCGACGTCTCGGATCGCGCCGCCTTCGGCAAGCTGATCCGTCGGGTCCAGGGCCGGGAGAAGGTGCGCGGCGTCGTCCACGGTGCCGGCGTGCAGCGCTCCCGCCTGATCGGTGAGCTGGATCCCGAGGCCATCGCCCTGACCCTCGACACCAAGCTGGAGCCGCTGCTCACGCTGCTGGACCTGCTGGACTGGTCCCAGCTGAAGCTCCTGTCGGCCTTCGGCTCCATCGCCGGGATCTTCGGCAACCCGGGCCAGACCGACTACGCGCTGGCCAACGACCTGCTGGGCTGGCTGGTGCAGTCCCTGGGCCTGCGCCACCCTGGCCTGCACGCCCAGACCGTGCACTGGACCGCCTGGACGGGCACCGGCATGGTCACCGCCGAGGAGGAGAAGCGCTTCGCCGAGGCGGGCCTGACCCCGCTGGACGTGGAGCAGGGAGTGCGCCTGTTCCTGGACGGCCTGCTGGGCACCGATGTGGCCCAGCTGGCGGCCTTCAACACCTCCGCCTCCTTCGCCGCAGCGCGTCCCCAGGCGCCCTTCCCCCTGTCCCCGAGGCCGCGCGCCCGCCTGGTGGAGCAGCGCTCGGGGCGCCCTCCCACGGCGCGCTTCAGCCGCGCCCGCGACCTGTGGCTCGATCAGCACGTGGTGCGCGGTGAGCCCGTGGTCCCCGGCACCTTCGTGAGCGAGATGTTCGCCGAGGTGGCGGCCCCCGAGGGCCTCGCCCCGGCGCGGCTGCGGTTCCGGCGGCCCATGATCGTCAAGGATCGGAGCCTGGCGGTGGAGCTGCTGCGGGTGGAGGACCAGCTGCTGGCCCTGCCGCGCGAGCGCCGCGATCTGCCGGCTAGAGCCCTGCACAACCTGGCCTTCGCCACCTGCGAGCTGGTGCCGGCCAGGGCCGAAGCGCCCGATGAGCTGGTGTTCTCGCCCCGCGAGCTGCTGTCGCTGCACGGCGCGGCCCAGCAGGACCAGGCACGCTTCTACACCCTGCTCGACGAGCACTTCTCCCACGCCCTGGCCAGCGGGCCCGTGTTCCGCGGCATCCGCTCCACCCGGCAGGTGGGCGATCGTTTCCTGGCGCTGGTCACCCTGACCCACGAAGCCGTGGCTGCGGTGGCCCTGCCCGGGGACTACCGGCTCAACCCGGTGCTCGCCGACATGGCGGTGCAGGTGGCGGCCGCCCAGGCCATGCTGGGGCACCACGTCATGGCCATCCCCTGGGAGATCGAGGCAGTGCGGATCTTTGGCGCAAGCCGCGAGCGCGAGGCGGTGGTGGTGTGCCGCGCCCGGGAGCTGGGGCGCGAGCGCAGCGTGGCGGACCTGGTGGTGCGCGAGCCCGACGGTCGGCCCATCTTCGCCCTCGATGGCCTGGTGCTGCGCACCATCGCCGCTGGCGACGACGATCCCGAGTCCGACACCGACGAGGTTCCGGGAAGCTGATGCGCGGGCAGGCGCTGCCCCAGCGCGTGGACGTGGCGGTGGTGGGCTCGGGCCTGGCGGGCCTGTGCTGCGCGCTGGAGCTGTCGCGCCAGGGTTTCTCGGTGTGCGTGCTGGAGCAGCACAGCAAGCCCGGCGGCTGCGCCCACGGCTTCAGGCGCAAGGGCTTCCGCTTCGACGCTTCGCTGCACCATCTGGGTGGCCTGGACCAGGGAGCGGCTATCCGCGACCTGCTGGGGCGCTTCGGGGTGCTGCCCCTGCTTGATCTCTACCGGCGTCCCGAGCTGTTCCGCGTGGAGGTGCCCGGCCTCGACATCTTGCTGCCCAACGACACCGCGGGCATCGTGCGGGAGCTGGCCCGGGCCTTTCCCTCCCAGCGCGAGGGCATCGCGGAGCTGTTCCGGCATCTGAGGCTCGTCAAGCACCACACCATCGGCCCCTGGATCGATCCCGACTTCGACCTCCCGCCCCAGGAGCGGCTCAGCGCCCGCTACCAGCGGGCCACGCTGCAGGAACTGGTGGAACCTTTCATCGACGATCCGCAGCTGCTGGCCCTGTTCGCCCAGCCCTGGATGTACGTGGGCCTGCCACCCTCCCAGGCCACGGCGCTGTTCTCCACCTGCGTGTTCGGCAGCACCTACATGGAGGGCGCCTGGCACCTGAGGGGCGGGGGCGAGGCCCTGTCGCTGGCCATGGTGCAGCGGCTCGAAGCCCTGGGCGGCAGCTGCCACACGCGCGCGGCCGTGGCGCGCATCCTGGTGGACGACGACGGAGTGAGCGGGGTGGAGTTGGAGGATGGCCGGAGGATGCAAGCCCGGGTGGTCATCTCCAACGCCGACCCCTTGCAGACCTACCTGCGGCTGCTGCCACCGGAGCGGGTCTCGCGGATCCTGCGGCTGCGCCTGGAGCGCATGCGCCCCTCCCTGTCCCTCTACACCCTGTACCTGGGCATCGACCGCCTCCCCAGCGCGGTGGGCATCGAGCACGATGAGCTCTTCGTCAGCCCCTCGGGCTCGGCGGACCTGGCCTGGGAGCGCGCCCGCGCCCACGAGATCCATCACACCGACTGGGCCGTGGCCAGCTACGAGCACTCGGATCCCGGCATGGCCCCGCCTGGTTGTGGGGTGCTGAGCTTCACGGAGCTGACCCCCGCCGGAGACTGGCTGGACCTGGCCCCCGAGGCCTACCGCGCTCGCAAGGCTCGGGTGCAGCGGCAGCTGCTTGCCAAGTACTGCCGGCGCTTCCCGGGGCTGGAGGGGTGCGTCGTTGTGCAGGAGCTGGCCACGCCGCGCACCCTGTGGCGCTACACCCGCAACAGCCACGGGGCGGTGTACGGCTTCGAGCAGACCCCGGACCAGGCCGGCCCCCAGCGGCTCGGCAACCGGGCGCCGGTGGCCGGGCTCTACCTCACCGGCTCGTGGACCTGGGCCGGCGGCGGCTACGAGGGCGCGCTCATGTCGGGGCTGCAGACCTGCGCCGCCGTGCTCGCCCAGCACCCCGCACCCCGAGCGCAGCCGGCGCAGCGGCTGGGCCTGGCTCCCCACGAGCTGCCGCCTATCCCCACCCCGCCCGCGGACGACGAGCACCGCCTCCCGCTCACGGTCTTCTCCGACGCGGTGGACGGCCGCGGCCTGGTGGACGCCTGCAGCGTGCTGCGCTTCATGGACCGCGGGCGGGTGGAGGCCTGCGAGGCCACCTGCGAGGACACCGCCCAGGACTCATGGCTGACCCGCTACGTGGTGAACGTCTACCGCCTGGACCTGCGCCTGGTGGGCCAGGCCCGGCTCGGACAACGGCTGGAGGTGCGCAGCGAGCTGCGCCGCAGCTCCTCACACCGGGCGGTGTTCCAGCAGCGCATCGTGGCGGCCGGCTCGGATCGAGCGGTGGCGGAGGCGGCGGTGGAGGTCACCTTCCAGGAGCCCGCTGGCGGGCTGGTCCCGGTACCCGAAGGGTTCAAGGACGCGGAGATCACCGGAGGAGCCGGCCACCACGGCCTGCCCCCCATCCCCTTCTCCCAGCAGGCCCACTTCGGCTTCACCCACAGCGTGCGGGTCTACTACGAAGACACCGACGCCCAGGGCATCTCCTACCATGTCACCTACCTGCGCTTCTGCGAGCAGGCCCTGCAGGAGCTGCTGCGGGATGCCGAGCCCGATTCCTGGCGGCTGAAGCGCGCTGACATGCGCTACCTCAAGGCCACCAGCCTGGGGGATCGGCTCCAGGTGCGGGTGGGCGCGCGCCGTGCTCCGTCAGGCGAGCTCGCCGTGGACCTGCGCGTGGTGCGCGCCGATGACGGCGTGGTGGTGGTGGATGTGATCGGCCTGCTGGAGGCTGGGGAATCCCTCCCGCCGGCCCTGGCCGCCCTGCTGGAGCGCTGAGCCGTGCGGCTGGTCGTGGTGGAGCTGGAGGGGGGAGACGAGACCCTGCTGGACGAGGGGGAGCGGGCCCGGTGGCAGCGCCTGCGCCGGCCGCAGGATCGGCAGCGGTTCCTGGCGGTGCACAGCGCCCTGCGGCGGGTCCTGTCCCGCCACGCCCCCGTGGCACCGGCGGACTGGCGCTTTCGGCGCGACGAGGGCGGGCGATCCTGGATCGCCGGCCCCGAGCACGGGCTGTATTTCTCCACCAGCCACGCCCCCGGGCTGGCGGCGATCCTGGTGGGGCAGCGGCCCGAGCTGGGGGTGGACCTGGAGCGGGTGGGCCGCGTGGACGATCCGGGGCAGGTGGCGCTGGGCTTCTTCTCGGCCGCCGAGCAGGCGACCCTGGCGGCCAGCGAGGCTCCCCAGCGGCTCTTCGCCCAGCACTGGGCCTTGAAAGAGGCCTGGAGCAAGGCCCGCGGCGGCGGGCTGGATCTGCCCGTGGAGCGGGCTGGCTTCGAGGTGCGCCAGGAGGGGGTGGAGGTGGAATTTCTGGAAGATCTCGATGTAGCCGCCCGCTGGCGCTTCCACCTGCTGGAGCCGCGCCCCGGCTACCAGCTGGCGGTGGCCGTGGGGGGCGGCGCGCCCTGGCCGGCGCTAGAGAGGGC
The DNA here is from genome assembly GCA_964512185.1 of uncultured Enterobacterales bacterium. Taxonomy (GTDB): domain Bacteria; phylum Myxococcota_A; class UBA796; order UBA796; family JAFGLY01; genus CAZEJJ01. The sequence continues at coordinate 20,826 of CAZEJJ010000038.1, forward strand.
CCCATGAGCATCGGCAGCCACCTGTTGAGCGAGGAGAACCTGGCCCTGGTGGGCAAGCTCTCCTGGAAGTTCGGCCGCCAGCGCATCCTGGAGCGGGGCCGGCGCTACTACCACCGAAATCCAGGCGCCGTGGCGCAGGTGGTCACCAACCTGCGCCACATGGGCCTGGAGCACTCGGGCCGGGCGCTGGACCAGGTGCTGGAGCAGATCGTGGCTCACTACTACGAGAAGCTCTTCGTGCTGGTCAAGGGCTACGAAGCCGTGTGGATCGCCCGCGAACGGGTGGAGATCGCGCCTGGGGCGCTGGAAGCCCTGGAGCTGGCCCGCGGCAGCGGCAAGGGCATCTTCCTGGCGGGCAGCCACTTCGGGGCCAGCTACCTGCAGGCCCTGGTGCTGGCCGCCCGGGGCTGGGATCTGAACGCCGTCGGGCGCTTCCCCTCCCCTGTGGGTGAGCTGCTGCGGGCCAACGACGCCCGCTTCGCCGAGCGCTACGGCACCGGGCGCACGCGCTTTCTCGACGTGACCGATCCCCAGGCCGACGTGCCCGGCACCATGCTGCAGCTGCTCATGACCGGTGGGCTGGTGGCCAATGTCTTCGACGAGAACAACCAGTTCTCACAGCCTCGCAGCCTGCTGGGCCGCGCAATCTATGGCGGGTCGGGCATGGATCTCATCCTGCGGCACTTCGATGGGGGCAGGGTGGCGGTCTTCACGCCCTTCCTGGTGCGCACCTCCAGCGAGCGCTTCCGCTACGAGCTGGACGCCCACAGCTTGTCAGATCCCGACATCGTCGGTTCCTTCTACCGGTCGCTGGAGCGCCGAGTGCGCGCCCACCCGGCCCAGTGGTACTTCATCCACGAGCTGCACGAGGCGCTGGAGGACAAGCGAGCCCCGGGTGGCGGGGCCCGCTGACTGTTCCTACAGCAGGCGACAGAACAGGCCGCCGCATGGCGGCCGGCCCGGATCGTAGCGAGGGCCAGCAGGCGCCAGGTGCAGCGTGCTCTGCGCAGTAGTGCCGGGTGAAGGCATATTATCGATATGTCGAGGTCGGCACTGCAAGCAGGGCGCGCTGCGGCGGCGAGCTGCTGGGTCGCAGTAGATTCGGGGTTCTGTCGCCTGCTGCTACACTGGCTCCGCGAAGCGGGGCGAGTACAGGCCCCCGGGCCTGCGCTGCTCCAGCATGGTGCCGGTGGTGGGGAAGTTGGGGTAGTCCGGCACCTCGGTGACCTCGACGATCACGATGCGGGCGGTGTCGCGCACCTTGGGGGTGCTGGTGCCGCTGTCCAGCTTGAACTCCATCTCGCAGGCCACCTCCACGTCGGTGGAGTCGAAGCTGGAGGTGTGGGTCTGGGCGTTGGTGGTGTCGTCCAGGTCGATGGTGGTGCTCGACTCCTGGGCGCCGCCCGAGGCCAGCAGGCGGGTCTTGAGGCTCATGTCCTCGCTGGCGCCGTTCTTGTTGTTCACCTTGACCCCCACCTTGAGCTTGTCGGTGCCGTCCCAGCCGAAGGCCATGTCGAAGGAAGGCACCGGCATGGTGTTGGTGGAGTCGTCGAAGGTGGTGGTGCTGTCGCCTGCGCCCACGGTCATGAAGCAGGTGCGATCGCCGATGAAGCGGGTGTACCAGTCGAGGGAGAGCTTGTCCACGAAGTGGAAGCGGGCCTCGATCTCGTCGCCCTCGGAGACCGCGATGGCGCTGCCCAGGGTGATGTCGCCGTCGGAGCTGTCGATGTCCAGGGCCTGGGCCAGGCTGCCGTTCTTGAAGATGGCGGCGGTGAGCTGATCCGGGCTCCAGCTGTACTTGTCGTAGTTGACCACCTTGGAGGTGGCCCCCACGGTGAGCGAACCGCTGGTGACGGTGAGGCTCAGGTCTACGGTGGGCATGTAGTCGGGCCATTCTTTTCCGACACCCATGGTTTCTCCTTGGGTTTGGGTGGGGGTACGAGCGAGGGGTCAGTAGACGACTGGGGCTGCCCAGGTGCGGGCGGGATGCCCCTGCAGCTCCAGGCGCTGGCAGGCGGCGGCCACCGTGCTGGCGGCGTCGGTGAAGGGCCAGGCGCGCACCAGCGCGCGCACGAAGTGGTAGATCTCGCGGTCGTCCACCGGCCAGCGGGTGGCCACCACCGCCGAGGCGCCGGCGCGCAGGAAGGCGTCCGCCAGGGAGCGCTCCACGCCGCCGCCGGCGGCGGCGGCGGCGGGGCCGCCCCCCCCCCCCCCCCCCCCCCGCGGCCCCCCGCCGGGCCCCGCCGCGCGCGCGGGGTGTCCCCGGGGCGTGGGGGGGCCCCCCGCGGCGTGGGGGGGGGCGGTCTGTTGGGGGGCGGCTGGGGGGCGCGCCCGGGGGGGGGGGGGGGGGGCGGCGGCGGTGCCGCAGCCCGCCAGCAGCACCACCGGCTGCCCCTCGAGGGGCACGGCGGCGATCTCGGCCGGCCCCATGGGGCCGTCGGCGAACAGCAGCTCCGGCATACCCTGCTCCCGTCGCGCGTGCAGCCCGAGGTGCAGCAGGCCCGCCGGGCTCTGCAGCCGCAGCCGGTCACGGGTGGCCAGCACACCCCTGAAGCGCCGCTCTGCCTCCGCCTCGCTGACCTCGTGGTTGGCCCAGTGCAGGTCGTCCACGGCGTCGGCGATGCTGACGATGCTGGGCGAGCGCGGATCGCCGTCGCCGTTCAGGGGCCGGCGCAGGCCCACCAGCTCCCGGAGCACGGGGAGGCGGCCGCTGCGCCCCAGCAGGGCCCGGGCGATGGCGTAGATGGGAGCGTCGGACAGCAGGCCGTCTGAGGCCACGAGCACCTCGTCTCGGGGCACCCGACCTTCTTGGAACAGCAGGTTGCCCAGCGCGCGGCAGGCGGTGAGGGTGGACTCGGTGCGCAGCTCCTCGCGTGCTTGCTGCACGAGCTGCGCGAACTGTTCGCGGGTCATGGCCAGGCTGCGCAGCCGGGTGACGCTGCCCGGGCTGTGCAGCAGCAGCCCGTCGTAGTTGGCCGCCAGGGCCAGCAGGTGGACGTTGGGGTCGAGGGCGCGCTCCACGTCCAGGAAGCGCAGGCGGAAGAGGGCGCGCGCGGCGTCATGGGCTCCGGCGCGGCGCGCCTTGTCGGCCAACCTGAGCAGCCCGGGGGCGTCCCAGGGGGCCAGCACCGAGGCGTCTTTTTCGCGCAAGGACGGCAAGAGGCAGCGCAGGTTGTGGTCCCAGTCGTGGTCGCGGTGCAGCGCCTGGTCCAGCGCCAGCCCGGTCTCGCGTTCGGTGAGCCTGAGCTCCAGCGGCGCGTCGTCGCCCAGGGCCAGCCCCTCCAGGATCTTGCGGGCCGAGCCGAGGTCTCCCAGGCCCGCCTGGGCCATGGCGAGCCTGAGGTGCGTGCTCTGCAGGGTGAAGGGGGGCAGCTCGGAGCCCAGCAGGTCCTGGGCCAGCCGGTGGGCGGTGGCGAAGCGTCCGCGGACCAGCGCCACCCCCAGCCGCAGCACGAGCTGCCAGCTGGAACCCTGGCCCGCGATGGCCTCGGCCTCCGAGGACCAGTGCTCGGCCCCGTCGATGTCCATCAGGCACAGCTGGACGTGGGCCATGTGGCGGCAGACCCAGGCACCCCATTTCCGATCGAGCGCGTGGCTGTCCAGCAGCCAGCGCACGACGTTGTCGGCGTCTTCCTGGTAGCCCAGGCCCTGGTAGGCGTAGGAGAGCCCGGCCGCGGCCTTGATCTGCCCCGTGACGTCGCCCAGGGAGAAGGCCCGCTCGAGGGCTCGGCGGTACTGGCGAGCCGCCTCCGCCGAGTCGTCGAGCTCGCGCCCGGCGCGGGAGGCCGCGTACAGCAGCTCCTGGACCCCAGGCTCGCTGTCCGGCAGCGGCTCCGCGCGCAGCCTGACCCGCGAGGCCTGGATGGGCGGCGGGACCTCGACCAGGGCCAGGTGCACGCCGTTGGAGCGGTGCTGCTGCACGATGTCGTTCAGCTCACCCGCGTCGAGGGCGTCGCGCATCCACACCAGCCAAAGCTCGGGATCCAGCGGCTCCAGGGCGGCCACCGCGACGGTCACGGCTCCGCGCTCCGGGGCGTAGGACATGTCCAGGCTCGCTCCGGGCTGGGGCTGGCACAGGTGGCGCAGCAGCACCGGCCGATGGTCGGGCCCCGCGGCCAGCAGCAGCAGGTCGCTGGCGTGGGCGTGCCAGGCGCGCAGCCCGGTGGTGGTGCGCACCAGCTCCAGCGGAGATGCCGTGGAGCGCATGGGGCGGTGGGGCATGGGGCGCTGGCCGCTGACCAGGGAGTCGGCGGGCGCCGGCGTTCGCTGCGCCAGGCGCCGGCGCATGCTGCCCTCGCTGGGCGGCCCCGCGGCGTGGATCCTCGCAGCGAGGGAGCGCAGGGTGGCCCCCGCGCTGCGCAGGCTGCGCTCGGCTTCGAGCTGGGACTGGCAGCGTGGGCAGCTGTGCAGGTGCTGGCGGGCCCAGCCTGGCCAGCGCCTCTGCGACTCGGCGTCGAGGGAGCCATCCAGCAGGCCTTCGTCCAGGAAGCGGGTGTGCACATCAGCCATGGCGGCCTCCCCCGATGTTCTCGCCGCGGCGCCGAGCGGCGATGGTGTCCAGCAGGCGTCGGCGCAGGCGCGCTCTGCGCTTGCGCAGCGCTGCCTCGTCGTAGGGCTGCCCCAGGCGCTCCAGGGCCAGGCCGACGATCTCGGCCATGCGGCGACCCTCGCAGAGGGCCGCCTCGAAGATGAGCTGATCGATGGGCTCCAGGGTCTCCAGCAGGGCGAAGCTGGCGCTCAGATCGCGACGACCTTCGATCTTGCGTTCTTGAGTGCGCTGTTCATGGCGCCCGTCGGGGAGCTCGGCAGGCTCGATGTCACCCCGGCGCCTGTGCTGGCGGCGCCAGGTGCTGAACCAGCGCCTGCTCTCGGCGTCGACCATGCGCCCCAGCCAGCCGCGCAGGCGCGGTCCCTGCACCCGGTGGCACTCGCGGTACAGCAGGGAGAAGACATCTTGCAGCACGTCGTCGGCTTGTTCGGGGGGCACGCCCTGGGAGAGGACGCGCAGCAGCAGCTCCCTGTGCCACAGCTGCCAGCAGGTGTGCACGACGGTGCCTGGCTGGCCGCTGTCCAGCGCCTCCTGGAGCAGGCGCCTGGGATCGTGCCGCTGGCCCGCGGAGAGCAGGGCCAGGGGCACCGCTCCAGGGCGGGTGCCCGGTTGCACCATGGGTGGGCTCGCTCCTCGTGCCTGTGCCCGATCCTGGCCGGAGCCCTCCGCCGCCTCAGGGAGGATCTCGCGCTCCTGCTTGGGGGTTCGGGCGCTCAAGGCTGGCCTCGGGAGGGACGCGACGGCGGGGCTGCTGCAGGCCCCTGGGCGCGCTGGGTGACGATCATGCCACGCCCTCTGCGGCCGGCAGAGTCGCTGGCTGTGAGGCCTGGGGGTCGGGAGTCTCCAGCAGCCGCGTCACCAGCACGAGCAGCTCGGTGCGGGAGTAGGGCTTGGTGAGGTAGCCCTGCACCTCCAGCTCCTGCACCCGCAGCTGCGTGGCGCTGCTCTTGTCGCCGGTGATGACCAGCACTGGCAGCCGGCCCAGGGGAGCTGGGCTGGAGCGGATGCGCTCCAACAGGGTGACGCCGTGTACCCAGGGCATCTGCAGGTCCAGCAAGAGCAGGTCAGGCTCCAGGGCGCCCAGCAGACCCGCTACCCGGCGCGGATCCGAGGTGCTGGTGATCTGGCGGTAGCCGGCGGAGAGCAGGGCGCATTCCAGCAGGCGCAGGTTCTCGATCTCGTCGTCCACCGCCAGGATGCGCGCGTCGAGGTGGTTGGTGGATCTCATGGTCCTGGGTCCTGGCTTGGTTCCAGGGGGGGGCGGGGGCCCCCGCGGGGGGGGGGGGGGGGGTGGGGGTTGGTGTCTTTCATGGGCCGGGGGCCCGGGGCGGGGCCCGGGGGGGGCGCCCCCCCCCCCCTCACATTCTGGGCAGGCCGTGGCCTTCGCCGGAGCATACAGAGCGCCAGCGAGCAGAACGTGACGCGCTTTGCAGTTTTTTGACAATTTTTCTTGCCCACCTGCAGGCCTCGACGATCCTGTGAAGGCGTGGTGCACGGCTAACGGAGGGCCTTGGGCGTCTCGCCCTGTTTTCCGGACAGCTGTGCCCGCAGTCCCTCGCCCAGCAGGGTGAAGCTGGCCACCGCCAGCCCCAGGACGAGCCCGGGCATGGTGGCGATCCACCACGCCGAGTGCAGCCAGGCGCGCCCGTCGGCGATGATCGCTCCCCAGCTGGGCATGGGCGCCGGCACCCCCAGCCCCAGGAAGGACAGGGAGGCCTCCAGCAGGATCACCTCTCCGGCCTGCAGCGCCAGGTGCACCAGCACCGGGGCCAGCGCCATGGGCAGGAGGTGGCGCCACAGGATGCGCAGGGGGGAGAGCCCCAGCGCTTGCCCCGCCACCGCCAGCGGCTGGCGGCGCTGCTCCAGCACCCGGGTCCGGACCAGTCGCGCGGTGCCCATCCAGCTGGTGGCTCCGATGACCACCACCATGGCGCCCAGGCTGGCCACGCCAGACAGGCGCAGCAGCCCCACCACCGCCAGCACCAGCACCAGGCGCGGCATGGCGAGCACCAGGTCTGCCAGCCCCATCAGCAGGCGGTCGGGCCAGCCCGCGGCGTAGCCCGCCACGGCGCCCAGCAGCGTGCCCAGCAGGGCGGCGAGGGCCACGGAGAGGGCGGCCACGGACAGGGAGATGCGCCCTCCCCAGAGGACGCGCGAGAGCAGGTCGCGCCCGTGGGCGTCGGAGCCCAGCCAGGCCGCGGCCGAGGGTGGCGTGAGGCGCGGCAGGGCGTGCAGTTGCAGCGGATCGTGTGGCGCCAGCAGGGGCGCCAGCAGCGCCGCCAGGACCAGCAGGCCCACCAGCGCCAGGCCTGCCAGGGCTCCGGGCTGCCCGCGCAGGGCTGCCCAGGCTGAGCCTGCGCGCTGGCTGGGGTTGCGCTCAGGCATCGTCCACCAGGCTGTCGCGCAGGCGTGGATCCAGCGCCGCGGCCGCCAGGTCGGCCAGCAGGTTTCCCAGCACCACGAAGATCGCGAAGAAGAAGAAGCAGGCGATCACCAGCGGCGTGTCGCGGTCCAGGATGGCGTGCACCATCAGGCGGCCCATGCCCGGCCAGGAGAACACCTCTTCTACCAGCACCGAGCCTGAGAACAGGAAGGGGAAGGAGAGCCCGGCCAGGGTGATCACCGGCAGCAGAGCGTTGGGCAGGGCGTGGCGCCAGAGCACTCGCCTTGCGTGCAGGCCCGTGGCCAGGGCGCTGCGCACATAGTCGCCCTGCATGGCCTCGATCATGCTGGCCCGCAGGTAGCGGGCGACGCCGGCGGCCCCCGGCAGGCCCAGCGCCAGCAGGGGCAGCAGCAGGTGGGCTGCGCGGTCCAGCAGCGCGGCCAGGGGAGAGAGGTCGCCGTGGTCCCAGCTGGACACACCCGAGGCGGGGAGGAGGGCCCAGCGGCCCGCCAGCAGGATGATCAGCAGCAGCCCCAGCCAGAAGCGCGGCGCCGCGTACAGCCCCAGGCCCAGCAGGCCCACCAGCCGGCCCGCGCTGTCGTTGGCATGGCGGGCCTGCCAGATTCCCAGGGGGATGCCCAGCCCGAAGGAGAGCACCAGGGCGAGCCCCGACAGCAGCAGGGTGTGGGGCGCGGCCTCTGCGATGAGCATCAACGCTGGGCGCCCGTGCACCAGGCTGGCGCCGAAGTCGCCGCGGCAGAGGTTGCCCAGCGCCGCCAGGTAGCGCAGCCACGCTGGGCGGTCCAGGCCCCAGCGGGCCCGCATCAGCGCCTGCAGCTCGGCGGGCTGATCCGGCCCGAGCAGGTGCAGCGAGGCGTCGCCCGGGGCCAGCTCCACCAGCACGAAGCTCAGGCTGGCCACCAGCAACAGCAGCGCAGCGCCCAGCAGCAGCCGTCTGAGCAGGAACCTCGCCATCGTTCCCCCGCTCCCTATGGCCGCGCGTGTTCGGCAGCTTCGACCGCCCGCCAGCGGTGCAGGTCCCTCCACGGGGCCGTGATGTCGACCGACACGTCGGCGAAGCGGCTGTGCGCGGCCACGATCTCGTCGGACCAGTACAGGAAGCGGTAGGGCTGGTCCTGGTGGATGACGCGCTGCAGCTGCCTGAGCGCCTCGGCCTCCTCGGCCTCGTCGTCGGCGTCCTCGCTGCGCTCGATGAGCCTGTCCGCTCGCGGGTTGGCGTAGCTGACGAAGTTGTAGTGGGACTCGGGGGCCGAGTGCCAGACCTCCCGGGGCTCGGGGAAGAGGGCCACGGACCAGCCGCCCAGCACAGCGTCGAAGTCCCGCTGGCTCAGCCGCTGGTAGTAGGAGGCCCGCTCCGCCTGCTCGATGTCCACCGCCGCGCCCACGGCCTTGAGGTCGTCCTGCAGGTACAGCGCCACCTGGGAGCGCGGGTCGCTGCCGGCGCGGGTGAGCAGCCGGAACTGCAGCGGCTGCCCGTCGCGGTCGCGCACTCCGTCGCCGTCGCTGTCGCTCCACCCGGCGGAGTCCAGGGCGGCGCGCGCGGCGGTGGGGTCGTGGCCCACCGGTTCGATGTCGCTGGCGTGCAGCTCGGTGAGCGAGGGCGTGATGTTGCTGACGGCGGGCCGCGCCCAGCGCTCTCCGCTGGCCGGCGAGCTGTACAGGTCCTGGATGATGCGCTCCACGTCGATGGCCTGGCCCAGGGCCCGGCGAACCGACGGGTCACCGAAGATGGGGTGCGGCGGGGCCTGGGCGGGATCGGCGCGCTGCTCCGGAGGCAGGCCCTCGTTGAGCGCCAGCCAGGCGAGCGGGTCCAGCATGTTCCAGCCGACGTAGCACAGCTTGCGCCAGCCGCGGCGGTGCAGCCCGATCGAGGGGTGATCCTGGGCCAGGCGCAGCGCGTCGTCCACCCGGAGATCTGTCACCAGGTCCAGCGCGCCTGTCTGCAGCTCCACCAGGCGAGTGGTGTACTCGGGTACGACCCGGAACACCACCCGGTCGAGCCGGGGCTGCTGCTCGGCGGGGCCGAGGCCCTCGGCGCGCGGCTCCAGCACGATCTGCTGCCCGGGCTCCCAGGACGCCAGCCGCCAGGGACCGTTGAGCACGGGCTGCCTGTTGAAGGCGTGGTCGTGCAGGGCGTCGCGGGGGATGTCCTGCAGCAGGTGTCGTGGCAAGGGGTCGATGATGCCCACCTGCAGCAGCCGCGTCTCGCGCGGACCTGGGGTGGCGAAGCGCAGCGACAGGTGCGTGTCGTCGGTCGCCTGCACCTCGCCGGGGGCGAGCCCCGCCAGGTCCGTGACGTAGGGGCTGGCCGTGGCGGGGTCGGCCAGCAGATCGTAGGTGAAGGCCAGGTCGTGGGCGGTGACGGGCTGGCCGTCGGACCAGTGGTTGTCATCGCGCAGCTCGAGGTGCAGGACCAGGCCGTCGTCACTCCAGCTCCAGCTGCGGGCCAGGCCGGGCGAGGCGACGAGCCGGCCCTCGAAGCGGGTCTGGACCGGAGGCAGGGTGAGCGCGCTGTTCACGTACACATCCAGCGCGCTGCGAGAGAAGCCAGCCACCATGGTGGAGACATCCGCGGGGATCCCGATCACCAGCGTGTCGCGGGCAGGATCTTGCGCCTCTGGCGCGGGCTGGGGGCTGCAGGCGAGCCCCAGCAGCAGGGGCAGCGTGGACGACATGATGCTCTGCGTAGAGGCGGGGATGCGGCTTTCTATCGGGGCTCAGGGATCCGCGCCCGGCTCCTCCCGCCGCACCGCCGCCTGCAGGCGGTACACCAGCACCGGGTCGAGCCAGGTGCGGCCGATGCGCAGGCCGTAGTGCAGGTGGGGGCCGGTGGAGCGGCCGGTGCTGCCCGACAGGGCCACGGCCTCGCCTCGCTCCACCTGCTGGCCATCCTCCACCAGCAACACGGAGGCGTGGCAGTACACCGAGGCCAGGGTGTCGCCGTGGTCCAGCACCACGTAGCGACCGTTGATGCGGTCCTCGCGGGCCCCGTCCACCGTGCCCCGCAGGCTGGCGTGGATCACGGTGCCCTGGGGCACGCCGATGTCCACCCCGCTGTGGAAGCGACGGCCAGCGAGCACCGAGTGTACCCGATCGCCGAAGGTGGAGGTGATAGGCCAGCGCGGGCTCACCGGCCAGCGGCTGTCCATGGCCTTGTCCACCGCGGCCCATGGTCGAATATCGACGATGGGATCCGCGGGATCGAGCAGGGGATCCTGTTGGTGGCGCCAGAGCCGCAGCTGGTCCCTCACGGCCCCCTCCCGGCGGCCAGCCACCCCCACCACCAGGGCCTGTTCAAGGCTCTCGTCGGTGAAGCGTGGCACGCGGCAGCGGGCCTTGCCCGCCACGCGGGTCTGTCGCAGCTCCGGATCCTGGGGCAGCGCGCCGTGCAGCAGGCTGGTGGCGGGGATGAACAGGAAGCAGGCCAGCGTCGCGGACACGGCCGCGGCCAGCTGGAGGAGGTGGCGCAGGGAGGACAACACGGCGGGCTCCGGGCGAGGCAGTGCTTCGGACCACCGGCGGCTCGCGAGGTTCCCAGACGCGAAGGACCCGCGGGTCCAGGGGCCCGCGGGTCCGGTGAGCGTCGCTGCGTGGGCTGGCTACGGGCACTGCCCCCACAGGCCGAAGAAGTAGCCGCCGTAGTCGTTGCGGCGCTCGTAGCGGCCGATGAGCTCGCCGGTGGCGCCCACGGTGGCGTCGGGGTCCACCTCGGCCCAGTCGCCCAGGAACAGGCCGTCCGCGTACTCGCCCTCGATCCCGCCGGTGGCGCCGCCGTCGAAGGTCCCGCTGAAGGCGCCCTCCGCGTAGCTGCCTTCCAGGGTTCCACCGAGATCGCCGGTGCCCAGCTCGAACCAGGAGCCCTCGAACACCTGGGCCAGCTCCTCGTCGTACCACACGCCGGAGAGCACGCCCTGCACCTCGCAGTTGGAGTAGTCGCGGGCCTCCTCGATGTTGCTGATGGCCATGACCTCCAGCTCCTCGTCCTCGATGGGGAGCTCGGTGCGCAGCGGCTGCACGTGCTGGATGGCGGCGGCCATGGCCACCTGCTCGTCGGGGCTGAGCTCGTCGAGCTCGGCTTCGGGGGCGCAGGCCACCAGGGCCAGGGCAGGAAGGAAGAAGATTGCGTTGCGAGCGGTCATGTTGTCCTCCGTGACAGGTTTCACAAGCTCCAACCGGGGTGTGGCTCCGCGGTTACGAAGAAAAGTCGGGGTCGGCCCGGGCCCGGCCTGTCGCCGTCGCTACGAGACGGCCGGTTGACATGCTTGGTGGCAGGAAATACGAGCCGCACGATCTTGAACACCCAAGGGGTTTTTTCACCATGACTTCCCGCCTCTCGCTCCTCGCCTGCGCCCTGCTGGTCTCCGCCTGTGGCGCCAAGCGCAACACCGCCTACCTCACCGATGCCGCCGCCGGCGCCGATGCCGCAGCCACCCTCGAAGAGCAGGCCCAGGCCGCCTGGGACGCCCGCGAGGACTCGGCCAGGCTGGCCGATGCCCTGGGGCTCTACGAGCAGCTCGCCGCCGCCAATCCCGACAACCGCGGCTACATGGAGACCCTGTCCAAGGGCTACTACCTGCAGGGCGTCGGTCACCTCGACACGCCCGAAGAGGTCCTCGCGGCCTACGACGCCGGGGCCAGCTGGGGTGAGCGCATCCTGGGCCTGTCCGACGGCTTCCGGGCCTGCGTGGAGGGCGGAGCCGCCGACTACGAGTGCCTCGATCATGCCACCGTCGATGACGTGCCCGGCATCTACTGGGCCTACGGCAACATGGGCAAGTGGGCCGTGGGCATGGGCTTCACCACCGTGCTCAAGCACAAGAACAAGCTGCACGCCTTCATCAGCAAGGTGCACGAGCTCGACGTCCAGTACTACTACGGCGCCGCCGACCGTGGCCTGGGCGCCTACTACGCCAAGGCCCCCAGCTTCGCCGGTGGCGACCTCGACCTGGCCAAGACCCACTTCGAGGCCTCCCTGGCCGTGGCCCCCGACTACTTCAGCACCAAGGTGCTCATGGCCGAGTACTGGGCCACCAAGTCCCAGGACAAGGACGAGTTTGTGCGCCTGCTCAACGAGGTCATCGCCGGCGACCCCACCGTCTACGAAGACGTCATTCCCATCCAGAAGCTCGAGCAGCAGCGCGCCCAGGACCTGCTGGGCCAGGCCGACGACCTCTTCGAGTAGCCCCGTCCCGCACCTTGACCACCAGGTGATCCCATGACCCGCTCCCTCTCCCTGCACTCCCTGCTGGCTGTCCTGCTGGCCGCCTTGATGCTGGTGCCCACCGACACGATCCGCGCCGACGAGGCCGAGTTCGTGCTCAAGTTCGCCACCGTCGCCCCCGACGGGACGCCCTGGGCAGAGCAGCTCAAGTCCGTGAAGGCTCGCATCGAGGCCGACAGCGACGGCCGCATCAAGATGAAGCTCTTCCTGGGCGGCTCCCTGGGAGGCGAGGTGGAGAGCGTGCGCGACCTGCGTCGTGGCCGCATCCAGGGCTTCGGCGGCAGCACCGCCGCCGTGGCCGAGGGTGCGGGCATCCCGGCCCTGCAGCTGATGGAGCTGCCCTTCCTGTTCGAGAGCTTCGAAGAGGCCGACCACGTGCTCGACGACGTGATCTCCTCAGACCTCGAGGCCCAGCTCGTCGCCAAGGGCTTCGTGCTGGGCTTCTGGCATGAGAACGGCTGGCGCAACTTCGCCACCAAGGACAAGGCCATCCACACGGTGGCCGACCTGTCGGGCATGAAGATGCGCTCGCAGGAGTCCCCGGCCCACCTGGGCATGTACCGGGCTCTGGGCGCCCAGGCCGAGTCCATCCCTGTGCCCGAGGTGCTGGGAGCGCTGCAGACCGGCATGGTCGATGGCTTCGACAACACGCCGCTGTTCTCCGCCGCCACCGGCTGGTACGAGGGCGTGGAGTTCTACACCATCAGCCAGCACATCTACCAGCCCGCCGCCATCATCTACTCCAAGGCCTTCATGGACAGCCTGCCGGCCGACCTGCAGGCCGTGGTGCTGGGCGACCCCCATGCCGAGTCGGTGGCCGGGCGCAGCTCCGTGCGCGTCATGCGCGACGACCTGCTGGCCAACTTCCGCGAAGCCGGGCTCACCGTCTACGAGATGACCGCCGCCGAGCGCGCCCCCTTCCGCGACGCCACCCGCAAGGTGCACGACGAGATGGCCGACACGGTGGGCCGCGACCTGCTGAACAAGGTCTACGGCGCGCTGCAGACCTACCGCGCCGGGCAGTAGTCCCATGAGCGCAGCCGCCGCAGCCGCGGCCACCACCGCGGCGGGCGCCCCCATCGCCGTGGGGCCGCTGGCCCCCACCCACGGGGCGCACCTGCTAGCCCCCCTCGAGCCCTAAGATAACGAAAACCCCGTGGCCCAGCCCAACCCCCACCCCCCCGCCGCC
>CAZEJJ010000038.1:34198-47162 GCA_964512185.1 uncultured Enterobacterales bacterium
GGGGGGGGGCGCCCCCTGGGCGGGGGAGCTGGGGGCCCCCGCCGTGGGGGCGCTGGGGCGCGCCGCCGTCGAGCGCTACTATAACGAAGACGCGGGGGCCCTGCGCTACCGCGACCCCGGCGAGGACTCCTGGGAGGGCATGGGCTGGGAGGAGCTGCAAGAGAAGGTCTTCGAGACCGCGGCCGGCCTGCTGAGCCTGGGCATCGAGCGCGGCGACCGCGTGGCCATCCTGTCCAACTCCCGCTGGGAGTGGGCGGTGTCCGATCTGGCCATCCTGTGCCTGGGCGCCGTCTGTGTGCCCATCTACCAGTCCAACACCCCGGACGAGGTGCACTACGTGCTCGAGAATTCGGGCGCCCGTGTGGTCATCGCCGAAGATCGGGAGCAGGTGGGCAAGATCCACGAGATCCGCACCCGCCTGAGCGCGCTGGAGCACGTGGTGCTGCTCGACGGCAAGGTGAAGATCGAGGACTTCCTCGTCTCGTGGAAACGCCTGCTGGAGCGGGGCGAACAGCGCCTCGAGGGCGATCCCGACCAGGTGCGCCGGCACGTGGCCCTGGTGCGACCAGACGACCAGGCCACCTTCGTCTACACCTCGGGCACCACCGGCCACCCCAAGGGTGTGATCCTCACCCACGGCAACCTGATCTTCGAGTCCGCGGCCTTGCGCTCCACGCTCTACGCCGGCCCGGGCGACGAGACCCTGCTCTTCCTGCCCATGGCCCACATCTTCGCCCGCATCGGCTTCATCGCCTTCCTGGAGCTGGGCTACACGGTGTGCTTCGCCGAGAGCATCGACCGCCTGATGGGCAACCTGCCCGAGATCAAGCCCACCTTCGTCTTCTCGGTGCCGCGCATCTACGAGAAGGTCTACGACAAGATCCTCTCGGGTGTGCGCTCCGGCAGCCGCATCAAGCGCCAGATCTTCGGCTACTCCATGTTCGTGGGCCGCCTGGTGTCGCGCAGACGGCAGGCGGGCCGCTGGGTGGATCCGCTGCTGAGCGTCTGCTTCCAGGTGGCCGAGCTGCTGGTGTTCAACAAGCTGCGCAGGGCCTTCGGTGGCGAGGTGCGCTTCTTCATCTCCGGTGGCGCGCCCCTGTCGCGCGAGATCGCCGAGTTCTTCCACGCCGCAGGCATGACCATCCTGGAAGGCTACGGCCTGACCGAGAGCTCCGCCGCCAGCCACCTGAACACGCTGGACGCCTACCGCTTCGGCACCGTGGGGCCCATCCTGCCCGGGGTGCAGATGCGCATCGCCGACGACGGCGAGATCCTGCTCAAGGGGCCCAACATATTCCAGGGCTACCACCTGCGCCCTGAGGCCACCGCCGAGGCCATCGTGGACGGCTGGTTCCACACCGGCGACATCGGCGTGATCGACCCCGACGGCAAGCTGCGCATCACCGACCGCAAGAAGGACCTGATCGTCACCAGCGCTGGAAAGAACATCGCGCCGCAGAACATCGAGAACCACATGAAGACCGACCCCTTCATCAGCCAGATCATGGTGTACGGGGACAAGCGCAACTACCTGGTGGCTCTGGTCACCCTCGACCCCGAGCAGGCCAAGGACTACGCCGAGCACAAGAAGCTCGACCAGACTGAGGACCTGGATCTCGACGACTACGAGGCCATCTGCCGGCACCCGCTGCTGTACCAGAAGGTCAAGCGCATCGTCGAGGAGAGGAACAAGGCGCTGGCCAGCTACGAGACCATCAAGAAGGTGGCCGTGGTGGACAAGGAGTTCGAGGTGGGCGACGAGCTGACCCCCACCATGAAGGTCCGACGCAAGGTGGTCATCGAGAAGTACTGGGACCTGCTGGATGGCTTCTATGCCTAGCGTCATCGACCAGGCATCCACCCGCCGCGATCAGCTCACGCCCCTCGCCAAGGGGATGATCTTCCTGCGCGACAAGGCCTACGATCCCTTCGAGTGGACCTGGCTCGCCTTCTGGCGCCTCGTCGGCTTCTTGATCCAGCAGGTGGTCTTCGCCATCGTCATGGTGGTGAGCTTCGCCCTGGTGATCATCCGGGCCGTGTGGCGCATCTTCGACTGGCTGTGGCTGTGGGTCGAGAAGGTCTTCCTGGTGGTGGGCACGCTCACCATGACCGGGCTGGTGTTCATCGTGGCGCTGGATCGCTGGTTCGACTTCATCGATCTGCAGTGGTTCTGGGCCACCAAGATGGCCATGTTCATCATGATCTGGGTGGGCTTCGTGGGCGCCAGCTACGCCGCCAAGAAGCGTGAGCACCTCACCATCGACGTCGCCGGGCGCATCTTGAGCCCCAGCAGCGCGGCGGTGGCGCGCTTCTTCACCCACATCATCACCGCCATCTTCTGCTTCGTGCTGGCCAAGTTCGCCCTCGACCTGGTGCTGGAGTCCAAGGAGTTCGGCGACCGCGAAGGCGTGCTGCCCATCCCCACCTGGATGATCCAGATCATCATGCCCATCACCCTGGTGGTCATGGGTGGGCGCTTCATCGAGGCCATCGGGCGCAAGTCCAAGGAAGCCGAAGATCTCGAAGAAGAGGGCAGGCGGCCCACACCTGTCGCCCTGCCCTGGCGGCGGGCGGCCAAGGGCGGCTTCAAGGATCTGCTCATCGCGGGCATCTTCCCCGGCCTGCTCATCGCCGGCGGGTTGCTGTACTGGCTGGGCGACAGCCCGGGCTGGCTGATCCTGATCTGCGCCCTGGTGCTGCTGATCATGGGCACGCCGCTGTTCGTGCTCATCGGCATCTCGGTGTTCCTCTGTCTGGGCACCCTGGGTGAGGGCTTCTACATCAACATCCCGGTGGACATGTTCGACGCCGTGAAGAAGGAGGTCCTGCTGGCCATCCCCTTCTTCATCCTGGCGGGTGGGGTCATGACCGCCGGCTCCATCGCGGATCGGCTGATCGGGTTCGCCAGGCGAGCCACCGCCTGGATGCCCGGTGGCCTGCTGGTCACCACCATCATCGCCTGCCTGCTCTTCGCCGCGATCTCCGGCTCTGCGCCGGTCACGGTCATCGCTATCGGGAGCATCATGTTCCCGGCCCTGATCAAAGAGAACTATGGCGAGGACCTCTCCCTGGGGCTCAACACCACCGCCGGCACCCTGGGGATCCTGATCCCCCCATCCATCCCCATGATCGTCTACGCCATCATGGCCCCGGTGGGTGGCAAGGCCCTGAGCATCCGCGAGCTGTTCATCGCGGGCGTGATCCCGGGCTTGTTGGTGGCGCTCATCCTGGCTGCCTACTGCATCTTCAAGATGGACCGGTCGCGGTTCTACGACCGCTACGTACCCAAGGACAGCCTGGGCCAGGCCCTGAAGGACGGCCTGCCGTCGGTGGCGCTCATCCTGTTGATCTTCGGTGGTATCTACGCCGGCCTCTTCACGGTCACCGAGGCCGCCGCGGTGGCGGTGATCTTCGCCCTGCTCGTGGAGTTCGGTGTCTACCGCGAGATGAAGGTCAGAGAGGTCCCCAAGGTCATCCTGGACAGCGCCTGGATGCTGGGCGCGATCTTCATGCTCATCGTGCTGAGCATCGCCTTCAACAAGTTCCTCACCGAAGAGCAGATCCCCATGATGGCGGCGGAGTGGTTGCAGGGCTCCGTGGAGAGCAAGGTGGGCTTCCTGCTGCTCACCAATGTCTTCCTGCTCGCCCTGGGCTGCCTGATGGACATCATGTCGGCCATCCTGATCGTGGCGCCGCTGCTGGCACCCATCGCCGCCAGCTACGGGGTCGACCCCATCCACTTCGGGCTGATCTTCATCGTCAACCTGAGCATCGGCTACATCACTCCGCCCATCGGGCTCAACCTCTTCATCGCCTCTTCGGTGTTCGAGCGGCCCATCCTGAAGGTGATCAAGGCCAGCTTCCCGTACGCGGTGATCATGCTCATCGCGTTGCTGCTGGTCACCTACGTGCCCTGGCTGAGTCTGGCGCTGCTGGATCGCTGAGGCTCACCTGGGATCCTGCCTCTGTGGGGCTAAGCAGCCTCGCCGGATCCAGGTGCCGGTCATTGGGGGGTTGACACCCCGTGTCTCACGGGGCTAGCATCAAGGCATGCATCTCTTCCGCTCCCTCGCCAGCTGCTGTTGTCCCCGCCCAGGGCCGGGCTAGCCGAGCGGATTCCCTCGACCTTCCCGGCCCGCCCTCGTGGCGGGTTCTTTCATTCTGGACCCTCTCGGAGACTCGAGATCGTGACCATCCCCTCCCCCATCGCGACAGCATCTTCCACGGCCACCAGCCTGTGCTGCTGCTGTTGTCCCGATGCCGGGGTGAGGGTGGCCTGGTCCAGCTAGACCGTCGCGACACTCTCCCCCCGGCTCGGCGGCCGGGGCTCTCCTCCGGTCGGCGAGCCTGCCCATCGGAGGAACACCTTGCCATCCACCGCCCTGGAGCGCGCGCCCTTCATCCCCGGCGCGCCCCACACCGAAGAGCCGAGGGCGCTGCTCGACTGGGTCGTGCGCACCTTCGGCCGCCGCGCGGCCCTGGTCTCGTCTATGGGGCCCCAGACCCTCGCCATCCTGCAGATGCTGCACGACGCGGGGCATCGCCTGCCCGTCCTGCTGCTGGACACCGAGCTGCTCTGCTGCGAGACCTACGCGCTGCGAGAGCAGATCGAGCAGCGCTACGATCTGCGCATCCGGCTGGTGCGACCCGCCCAGAGTCTGGAGGCGCAGGCCCAGACCTGGGGTGACGCCCTCTGGGAGCGCGATCGCGAGCGCTGCTGCCGCCTGCGCAAGGTGGAGCCGCTGGCGGAGGCCCTGCAGGACTACGAGGCCTGGCTCACCGGGCTGAGGCGCGATCAGGGTCCCACCCGCGCGGGCACGCGGAGCATCTGCTGGGATGCGCGCTTCGGCCTGTGGAAGGTCTGCCCGCTGGCCAGCTGGACCCGGCCCCAGCTGCGCGCCTACCTCCGCGAGCACGGCGTACCCGTCAACCCCCTGCTGGAGCGCGGCTACGGCAGCGTCGGCTGCTGGCCCTGCAGCGCGCGTGTCGACGATCCGGATCACGAGCGGGCCGGTCGCTGGGCGGGCACCAGCCGCTGCGGCGGCGAGTGCGGCATCCACCTCCAGTCCCTCACCCAGGAGCCCCGATCATGAGCCCTCGAACCCCAGCCACCCACCTGCCCAGAGACCGAGCCTTGCGTCGCTACGACGACGTGCGCGAGCTGATCGCCTCCGTGGAGGATCCCACTCCCATCGTGCGCCTCTCACGGGTGATCCCCTCTGAGGCGCTGCAGGTCTATCTCAAGCTGGAGTGGTACAACCCCTTCGGCTCCATCAAGGATCGCACGGCCTGGTTCCTGCTGCGGGGCATGGCGGACCGGCTGGAGCTGGACGGCCGCGCCCTGGTGGAGCCCTCCTCGGGCAACACGGGCATCGCCCTGGCGGCCCTGGCCACCCTGGGCGGCTCGAAGCTGGTGGTGACCATCCCCGAGGGGATCCCCGACGAGAAGAAGGTGCTGCTGCGCATGCTGGGCGCCGAGGTGTGGGAGACGCCCGACGATCTCTGCCCCATCGACCACCCCAAGGACGGGGCCATCGCCCTGGCGCGGGCCATGGCCGCCAGCGAGCCCCATCGCTACGTCATGCCCAACCAGTACCAGAACCCGGACAATGTGCAGGCCCACTACCAGACCACCGGGCCCGAGATCTGGGCCCAGACCCAGGGCCGGGTGAGCTGCTTCATCGCTGGCTACGGCACCTGCGGCACCCTCACCGGCGTCGCCCGCTTCCTGAAGGAGCGCAAGCCCGAGGTGCAGATCGTGGCGGTGGAGCCCCAGAAAGGCCATCGCCTGCCGGGGCTCAAGAACCTCCAGGAGAGCAGCACCCCCTCCATCCTCGATCCCGGGCTCATCGACCGGGTGATCCCCGTGCCCGACGAGCAGGCCTACGCCATGACCAAGCGCCTGTTCCGCGAGGAGGGGCTCGTGGTGGGCCCCTCCACCGGCGCCATCGCCCACGCCGCCGCCCTCCTGTCGGAAGAGCAGGACGGGCTGGCCGTCGCCATCTCCCCCGACGGCGGCTTCAAGTACACCAGCTTCTTCGCGGACCTGCTCGGCGACGAAGGCCTTCCCCAGGAGTGAGCCATGGACGGTGGCCGAGTGAACAAGGCGAGCGCCAAACCGCTCCCGCGGAGCGCTGACCTGCAGCGCCTGCGGCGGGCCATCGAGGCCCACCGGGCCGGCCGCAGGAGCGACCTGCAGCTGCGCAGCGTGCGGGTGCCCATGGGGGTCTATGAGCAGCGGGAGACCGGGCGCTTCATGGCCCGGGTCTGCCTGCCGGGCGGGGTCCTGACCGGCCCCCAGCTCGCCGTGTTGGCGGAGGTGGCGCAGCGCTTCGGCAGCGGCAGGCTGCACGTGACCACCCGGCAAGACGTGCAGGTGCACGATCTGCCCCTCTCCGGCGTGCTCCCCAGCCTGGAGCGCCTGGCGGAGGCGGGGCTGAGCACCAGAGGGGGAGGTGGCAACACGGTGCGCAACAGCACCAGCTGCGAGCGGGCCGGCACCTGCCCAGACGAGATCTTCGATGTCACTCCGTGGGCAGGGGCGCTGCAGCGCGCGCTCACGCGCGACACCGGCCTGGGCCTGCTGCCGCGCAAGTTCAAGCTGGCCATCTCCGGCTGCGACTCGGACTGCGCGGGCGCCACCGTGGCTGATCTGGGGCTGGTGGCCACCCAGCAGGGCGGGGTGCCTGGGTTCCGGGTCTACGTGGGAGGCGGCCTGGGCACCGGCAGCCGGCTGGCCGACGAGCTGTGGACCTTCGTGCCACCCGAGCGGGTGGAGCCCATCGCCAGGGCGGTGCGCGACCTGTTCGACCGGCACGGCGATCGCAAGGACAAGCACCGCGCGCGCCTGCGCTTCGTGGTGCAGCGTCTGGGCATCGAGCGTTTCAGGCGGCTGGTGATGGACCAGCTGCGGCAGGGCGCGGAGGGGCCGGTGGCGGCCAGCGGCAGGAGCGCGGCGGTGCAGCCCGCCGGTCCAGCTCCGGACCCGGCGCTGCCCGCGTCGTGGTCGCGGCATTGCCTGCGTCCACAGCGCCAGCCCGGTGAGCACGAGGTCCTGCTGGGCCTGCCCCTGGGGGATCTGGACAGCGACACGGCGCGCGGGTTGGCCGCGCTGCTCTCCGAGCACCCTCGCTGGGAGCTGCGCAGCACCATGCGGCAGAACCTGGTGCTGCGGGGGGTGCGGACGGCGGATCTCGGCGCGGCCCACGCCTCGCTCGCGCCGCTGGGGCTCGCTCGCGCCGTGCCCTCCGTGCTGCGGGACATGGTGGCCTGCGCCGGGGCCAGCACCTGCAAGCTGGGGCTGTGCCGCTCTCGCGGCGCGGCTGTGGCCATCGCCGAGCGGCTGTCGAAGGCCAGCCTGCCGCTGGCGGGGCTCGGCGAGCTGCACATCGCCGTGAGCGGCTGCCCCAACTCCTGCAGCCGGCACGCCGTGGCGGACATCGGGCTGTTCGGCGCGGCGCGGCGGCTGGGTGGAGACCTGGTGCCCCACTACCAGCTGCGCCTGGGAGGTGGAGTCGGGGTCGGCCGCGCGCGGCTGGCCGCTGGACGCTGGATCCTCCCCGCGCGTCGGGTGCCCCAGGTCGTGCAGGGCCTGCTGGAGGCCTTCGCAGCGTTTGGGCCGCAGCGGGGCTTCGCGGAGTTCTGCAGCACCGCGGCCCCGCAGGTGGCGGACGGCCTGGTGCTGGCCCTGGCGCCGGAGCCGGAGGCGGCGCTGGCCTGCGACTGGGGCAGCAGCGAGCCATTTTCCCTGGCCGGGCGCGGACCAGGGGAGTGCGGCGCCGGGGTCATCGACCTCATCGACGTGGACCTGGAGAGCGCGGCCGAAGCCCTGGCGGCCGGTCGCTGGCTAGAGTCTGCCGAGCTGGCGGCGCGGGCCCTGCTGGTGACCCGCGGGGAGGAGCCCGAGGACGGCGGC
Organism: uncultured Enterobacterales bacterium; assembly: GCA_964512185.1. GTDB lineage: Bacteria > Myxococcota_A > UBA796 > UBA796 > JAFGLY01 > CAZEJJ01. The sequence continues at coordinate 42,114 of CAZEJJ010000038.1, forward strand.
CAGTCCCTGGAGCTGTTCCGGCGGCACTTCGTGGGGACGGGCCTGGTGGGCGCGGATCGGGCGGCCTGCCTGCTGCGCGCCATGGAGGCCTCGGGGGGGCGCAGGGCCCTCCTGGACCGCACCGACGCCGAGCTGCTGCTGGAGACGGTGCGCGCCCTGTACGAGGGCATGGACGCGCGGCTGGAGTTCCGTCCGGTGGCCGCCAGCGCCCCTGTCGCAGAGGCCGCACCGGAGGAGGACAGCGCTGCGTTCCGCGACCTCCGGGGCGTGGTCTGCCCCCTCAACTACGTGAAGACCAAGCTGGTGCTCGCCCGGCTGGCCCCCGGCCAGGTGCTGGCGGTGCTGTTGGACGCCGAGGGGGCCCGGAAGGTGCCCGAGAGCGCGGGCCGGGACGGGCACGCGGTGCTGTCGGTGGCCGAGGGAGAGCAGGGCTGGCTGGTGCGCATCCGCAAGGCCGCGCCCGCGGCCAGGGCGAGGGCTTGATGTATCCGGTGATGCTCGATCTCGAGGGGCGGCGCTGCCTGGTGGTGGGCGGTGGCGGCGTGGCGCTGCGCAAGATCTCCGGCCTGGTGGAGGAGGGTGCGCGGGTGACCGCGGTGGCGCCAGCCCCCTGCGAGCCGCTGGCCCGCCTGGCCGCCGAGGGAGCCATCTCGCTGGAGCAGCGGCCCTACCGCGACGGCGAGGCCGCCGGCTACGCGCTGGTCTTCGCCGCCACCGACGTCGGCTCCGTGAACGCCCGGGTGGCCGCGGACGCCGAGGCCGCCGGGATCTGGGTCAACGTGGCGGACCAGACCGCGCTCTGCGGCTTCCAGCTCCCTGGGCGGATCCGGCGCGGTCCCCTCGCTGTGGCGGTGGGCTCCTCCGGCCGGGCGCCCTTCGCGGTCCGGCGCCTGCGGCAGCTGCTGGAGCGTCACCTGGGTCCCGAGTGGAGCCAGTGGTCCGAGGTGGCCGGGCGCTATCGCGACGCGGTCCGTGCCCTGCCGCTGTCCGCCAGGGAGCGGCAGCGGCGCTACGATCGCTTCTTCGAGCGCACGGTCCGTGTGGAGGGCCGCCTCGCGGCCCGCGTGCCCACCCAGGCCGAGCAGGACAGCTGGCTCGATCCGGTGGCCTCCGGGGCCGAACTCTGCCTGGCTCCTCCCCCTGTCTCAGCGGTAGTGCAGCCCGGGCTGATCTCGTTGGTGGGCGCCGGCCCCGGCGATCCCCTGCTGCTCACGCTGCGCGCCCGCCGGCGGCTGCTGTCCGCGGACGCGGTGGTCTACGATCGCCTCGCGGCGCCGGTGCTGCCGCCCGACCTCCCCGGCAGGGTCCGCCTGCACTGCGTGGCCAAGTCGTCTCGTCGCCACCCCGTGCCCCAGCCAGCCATCTGCGAGCTGCTGGTGCGCCTGGCCCGCGAGGGCCAGCGCGTGGTGCGGCTCAAGGGTGGCGATCCTTTCGTCTTCGGGCGAGGCGGCGAGGAGGCCGAGGCCTTGGCCGAGGCGGGTGTGCCCTTCGAGCTGGTGCCGGGTGTGAGCGCCGCAATGGGCGCGGGGGCCTGCGCAGGCATCCCCCTGACCTACCGGCGGGACAGCTCCACCCTGGTGTTCGTCACCGCCCACCAGGCCTCTGGGTGCTCCGGGGTGGACTGGGAGCAGCTCGCGGCGATGGAGCGCAGCACCCTGGTGGGCTTCATGGGGCTGCGGCGGCTGCCCGGGGTGGTCGCTCGGCTGTTGGCGGCGGGCATGCATCCCGACACGCCAGCGGCCATGGTGTCCTGGGCCACCACTCCCTCGCAGCGGCTGGTCCAGGCCCGCCTGGGCGCGCTGCCCGCTGCGGTGGCGGAGGCCGGGCTGACCACGCCCGCCATCTTCTTCATCGGGCCGGTGGCCGCGCGCGCCTCGCGGCTGGGCTGGTTCGCGAGTCGCCCCCTGTCGGGGCTGCGGCTGGCCGTGGCGGGCTCCGGCGCTGCGCTGGGAGAGGCCCTGGAGGTGCTGGGGGCCCAGCTGCTGGAGGTCCCGCTGCCCATCGGATCGGCGGCGCGGGTGGCGCTGGGCAGCCAGCCCCTGCACGGCTGGCTGTTGAGATGCCCGGACCAGGTGCAGCTGTTGGCCGAGGACGAGCTGGGCCTGGCGGGTCCGGTGGCCCTCTGCCTGGGGGCCGAAGCCGCGGCGGCGGCCCGAGCGCTGGGCAGCTGCGAGGTCATGGAGCTGGCCGATGATGCCGGCGTGGAGCAGGTGGTGCAGGCGCTGCGGATGCTGCGCTGGAGCCTGGGCACAGGAGCATCCGCCCAGGCGCTGCCCACGGCCCGCTCATGCCGGCCAGCCAGTGTGGGCGCCATCTCCCAGTGATCAGCGGTTGGAGGGCTCGCCGCTGGTGCGGACATCGCAGCCGGTGGACCGTGCGGTGGTGGGATGCTGGATGGGGGGGGTTAGGAGGCCCCATGTCCAAGCTCCACCTGCGCCTGCTGGTCTTCGTCTCCGGCGCCACCGTGATGGCGGTGGAGATGACCGGGCTGCGGCTGCTGGCCCCCTTCTTCGGCACCAGCCTGGTGGTCACCACCCTGCTCATCGGCTCCATGATGGGTTTTTTGTCCCTGGGCTACTGGCTGGGGGGCCGGCGCGGCGATCGGCACCCCAGCCTGCGGGCCTTGTGCTTCGCCACCACCCTCGCGGCGCTGTTCGTGCTGGTGCTGCCCTTCATCGGCCAGCCCGTCCTGCGGGCCTCGGCCTCGGTGCTGGGGCTGGTCATCGACGGCGAGGCCGGCGGGGGCGCCGCGGCGGCCACCATCGCCGGCGGGCTGCTGGGCACCCTGGCGCTGTTCGCGGTGCCGGTCACGCTGATGGGCATGGTGAGCCCCTGGGCGGTGCGCCTCGATCTCGACCGGGTGGAGAGCGCCGGGGGCACGGCCGGCAGGCTCTACGCCCTGTCTACCGTGGGCTCCATCCTGGGCTCCTTCCTGCCCGCCCTGCTGCTCATCCCCCTGCTGGGGGTGCGCAACACCTTCGTGGTGGCGGGCTTCGCGCTGCTGGCGGTCTCCGCCGTGGGCTTGCTGGGCAGGACCAGGGGGCCGGCCGCGGCCTGCCTGGTGCTGCCCGCCCTGCTGCTCCCCCAGGGCACGGTGCGGCCCGCCGACGGCCTGCTGATGGAGACCGAGTCGCTCTACCACTACATCCAGGTCACCACCGACAGCTACGGCAAGTGCGAGCAGGCCCGCCACCTGGTGCTCAACGAGGGCGTGGCCGTGCACTCGGTCAAGTGCCTGGAGCCCGGCGTCGAGACCCGCGGCGTGTGGGGCTACGTGGCCGCCGGGCCGCTGTACCTCGACGATCCCAGCAGCCTGCGCGAGGTGCTCATCATCGGGCTGGCCGGCGGCACTGTGGCGCGCCACATCCTGGAGTCCCATCCCCAGGCCCACATCGACGGGGTGGAGATCGACGGAGCGGTGGTCGAAGTGGGCCGCCAGTACTTCGACAACGACGATCCGCGCATCACGCCCTACGTCATGGACGGCCGCAGCTTCGTGCAGAACACCGAGCGCAGCTACGACGTGATCGTCATGGACGCCTACCGCCAGCCCTACATCCCCTTCCACCTCACCACGGTGGAGTTCTGGCGCGAGGTGCGCGAGCGGCTCAACGAGCAGGGGGTGGTGGTGGTGAACGTGGCCTCGGTGCGCGGCTCGTCGGACCGGCTGCTGCGCATGATGTACCGCACCCTGCGCGAGGTGTTCCCCACCGTGCACCACGTCACCGCTATGCGCTCCAACGATCTGCTCTTCGCCACGGTGCACCCCACCCCGGCCACCATCGCGGTGGACAACCTGGCCCGCATGCCCTCGGCCCTGGGGCTCGACCGCATCCGCAGGGGCTACCGCAAGAAGATCGCCGGCGAGCCCAGGGGTTGGGAAGACGCGCTGCTGCTCACCGACGACAAAGCGCCCGTGGAGCTGGCCTGGGACCTGATGGCCCTGGACTACGCGCGCAAGTAGCGCCGGCTATTCGTCGAGCCAGGCGGTGAGCGCCTCGCCCGCTTCGGCGCTGAGCTCGGCTGTCGCCGCGGCGGCAAGGTCGGCCAGGTGATCCGGTGTGAGCTCCCTGGCCCGGGTCAGGATGGCGCGGGCGACCTGTTCACCCTCGCCCAGCTTGCGCTGCTGCGGCCCCTCGTCCTTCTCCACGATGATGCGCCGCACGTGGCCCTTGATGGGCGGGATGCCCGAGCTGCCGAAGGTCCAGCTGTCGCCGTCGTCGAAGCACTCCACCAGGGGGTAGCTGCTCTGCAGCCCGGGATCGGTGCGCAGCGCGCTGGGCTTGTCCAGCAGGTCGAGATCCGGTACGCGCACCCCGGGGAAGCCTTGCTTCTTCTCCGAGGGGATGGTGTGCCCCTCCACCAGGCGCACGCAGCGCCAGGGGGCGTCTTCGAAGTCGCCCGTGGCCCGCGTGCAGAGGATGAGCCGCGTGCCGTGGTAGGCGCGGATCACCATGGAGCTGATGTCTTCAGAGTCAACCTTGCCCTGCACCTTGCCGCTGGGGAAGACCTGGATCCCCGTGCGCTTGCCGCCGAAGTTGTGGCCCGACCAGGTGAGGATGTCGCAGCGCACGTGCTTGCCGATCTCGAAGACGACGTTCATGGGGACCTCCGGTGCGGAGGGTGTATCACCGGCGGGGCCTGGGAGGGGGGCGTGAGGGGCGGCCCTTGCCCGGGCAGAGCGGGCTTTTTCCGTGAGTAAGTCCGGGGGGTGAGCGCCAGGGTGGGGACTTGCTCACGCAGATCGTAGAAAAGTACTCCGGAAACGGAAAAGTACTCCGGTTGATATGATTACGTTTTGGAAAAGTACTCCGGTTGATATGATTACGTTTTTCGCAACACATGGCCTTCCGCGGCGATAGTCCCGCGCCTCCGAACGGTGGGCGCCGCAGGCCGAGCGCTTCGGCCTGCTCGGAGCCTGGTGCTCGGAGCCGAGGTCCAGGCAAGGCCGGTGGGGGGTACCGGCCCCCGGGAGGAGGGGCGGCCTTGAGCTGGCGCTAGGAGCGCTCGGGAAAGAGGCGGCAAGCCTGCCGCCGGTTCATGTCGTAG
>CAZEJJ010000039.1:0-47060 GCA_964512185.1 uncultured Enterobacterales bacterium
GCCGCAGTCGCGACTGCTGGGCCGCAGTAGATTCGGGGTTCTGTCGCCTGCTCTTGATCAGCGAGCAGGTTCGGGCCAGGGATCTTCCACGGGCTCGGTGGGCTCCACCCGCTGCAGTCGACTACCCAGGTACACGCGCACACCCAGGGCCGCGTCGAAGTCCGCCCGGGTGGAGGGGTAGAGCCCCACCACCGGCGCGAGCTCCAGGAAGCCCTCCACCGGAACTCCGGTGCCCTGCACCGCGACGCCCATCGGGATCCGGACCCCCAGGATGGAGGCGCCGCTCGAGCTGCTGGACCCGCCCAGGTGCAGGCGGGGGCCTGCCCCCACGTAGATCGGGAACTTCACCGCCGGCGTCACCGGGTCGCGGAAGCTGACCACGGTGAAGAGGTAGTCGGCGTGCACGTGAAAGCGCTCCTCAGGCACGCTCCAGGCCAGGGCAGCGTCGATGGTGCTGGGTCCAGCGGCCCGCCAGGCCAGGGTGAACCCGGTGGGCTCGCCGAGGATCACTCCCACCCCCACTCCGCGCGCGTCATCGGCCAGGAACACGGGAGGCCCTTCAGCCCGGGCGGGAGGCGCGCTGAGCCCGATGAGAGCTGTGCAGGCTGCACAGCAGAGGAAGCGGCGGAGTGGGCTCATGGTGCGGGCGCAGCCTCCTGGAAGGCGTCGAGCAGACGTTCGTCGGAGTATACCGTCACGAGCTGGCGGATCACCTCCCGCAGCTCGGGCTGGGCGTAGTACCCATGCCAGCGCGCATCCCCCACCACCACGCGGAAGCTGAAGCCCTCCTGCAGGGCGGCGCGCAGCTGCTGCTCGAAGCGCTCGGCCTCGCCTCGCCTGGCCGCGATCTCCGCCAGGCGGAAGGGCCCCGCCCAGTGGTCGGGGCGCAGCTCGGCTGCGCGCTGAAAGGCATGCTCGGCGCCGTCTAGCTGGCCCTCCAGCAGCAGGAGCTCACCGAGATCGTACCAGGACGCCGCGTGGTCGGGGTCCAGCGCCAGCGCAGCGCGAAAGTGGCGCCGGGCCCGCTCGCCGTCACCCAGGGCGTTCCAGGCGTAGGCCACCTCGTAGGCGATGTCCGCGTGCTCCAGCACCTGGCTCTGGAAGCCGCTCCCCCACTCCACCGCCTCGGCATAGCGCCCGTGCTCGTTGAAGGCTTCGACGGTGGCGGTGGCCTGGTGCGCCAGCACGCGCTCGTAGGAGGGAGGCTGCTGATCGGCCGTGGCCAGCGCGCAGCAGGCCAGGAGAAAGTGCACAACAGGCTCCTGGGGAGAGGTCGACTGCGGCCAGGATAGCAGGCGCCGCGCCGGCGCGGAAGCTCAGCTGGTCAGCGACGCCGACGCGCCGACACCAGGCCCAGCAGGCCCGCCAGCAGCAGGGCCACCGAGCGAGGCGCAGGCTGTGTGCTGCAGCCGCAGCTGGGCCTGGCGTCCAGGGGATCGCCGTCACCGGCGTTCCAGGCGCCGGGTGTGCCGAGATCCGCGTTGTAGCCGGGATAGCCGCCGCGGGTCCAGCTGCCCTCACCGTCGCCGGCGAAGACCGCGTAGTAGCCCTCGCCCGCAGGAGCATCGGTGAGCGTGTGGGTGACCGCCGTGCCCGGCACGGGGCTGTCCACGTGCAGCACCACCAGTGCCGCCGGGTCCTCGTGATCAGTCGGGAAGGCATCTTCGCGGTACAGCACCTGCACCTGGTGGAGATCGCCGTAGGTGGGGTGGGTCCACGACAGATCGAGCCCAGCGGCGTCCTCCGAGGCCTCGAAGTCGAAGATGGTCATCAGGTTGCGAGGCGTGGGCGGCGCGTACACCGCCACGTCATCGAGGTTCCAGCCGCCGAAGGTGAGGCCACCGTCGGACTGGATCTGCCAGGACAGGCTGATCAGACCGTCCAGGTCGGGATCGTCGCTGATCACCGAGGCCAGGGCCCACTGCAGATCCTCGTGGTGCTCGTCTCCCTGGTTGGAGCTGGTGGCGTGGTTGGTCCAGGACAGCTCTCCGTCCACCAACAGCTTGGCCTGGTCGTAGTAGCCGTCCTCCACCTGGAGCCAGCGCTGGAACTGCACCAGCAGCTCGTTGTAGGGGGCGACGTCGATGCTGCCGGAGCTGAGCTGGTTGTGCTTGTCGTCCTGGTACTCACCGTTGAAGTTGCCGCCGCCCAGATCGTTGCCCCAGACGCTGTCGCCGCTGTAGGCGAAGTCGGGGTCGCCGCCCATGCCCTGGGGGGTGCCCCAGAGCCAGTCGTCGGCGCCGTCCTGGTCCAGGCCGTCGAGCAGCTCGTGGCTGTAGCCTCCGTCGTCGGACTCGAAGTCCTCGAAGTACAGCTCCACCAGGTCGCCCACGGCGAAGGAGAAGGGGTTGATGGGACCCCCGGCGGGGACATAGGCCTCGGAGCTGTCGTCGGACTCGGCCACCAGGTAGTAGTGCACGACGCTGCCGGCTTCCTGCTCGGGGATCTGCCCCTGGAGCCCCGTGTCGCTCAGCTCGAGCCCCACCGAGTCCCAGCTCTCACCGTGATCCAGGGAGTAGAGCAGCTCGCCGCCGGTGAAGGACACGTCGAAGCAGGCGCTGGTGAGCTCGGAGACACCCGCCTCCACCGGGTAGTCGCCCACCCCCGCGGTCTGGTTGTCCACCGGCACATGGCTCAAGGTGATCAGCGAGGTGCCGCCGTTGGGGCTCAAGCCGTGGGGCACAAAGGCCTCGAGGATCTGGCAGTAGTGGGGCGTGCCGTTGGAGAGATCGCCGTCGTCGTCGTCGGCGGCGACGAACTCGTCGAAGGCCACCGGGATGGTGAAGCCCGAGGGCACGGCGTCCGCGAAGAGCTGGCTGGTGAGCTCCCAGCCCTCTTCCTCGCCATAGTCCTCCCGCATGATGTTGAGCAGATCCCACACGGCTCCGCCGAAGATCAGCCCGTCGGCGTGGCTCTCGTTGACCCAGTCGTCGGGGTAGACGCGATCCGGATCCAGGTCCCGGATGCCCTGGGAGGAGCCCTGGTAGAAGTAGGGCGCGATCACCGGATCGTCGGTCTGCAGCACGGAGACCACGTCGGCGATGCCCTCGCTGGCGGAGGAGTCGAAGTAGCCCGCCTGCAGCGCCCAGTAGTGGAAGCCGTGCCCCCACTCGTGGTAGTTCACGTCGGCCAGGCGAGCGCTGGAATTGCAGCCGCTGGCCTCGGGGCCGAAGTTCAGGTCGCCGTCGAACCAGGCATTGCAGGTGGCTTCGGAGACGTTCACATAGGAGTTGAGCTGGTAGCCGCAGATGGGATTCTCGGGCGCGAACTCCAGCGCCCAGTCGCGCACCTCGTGCAGGAAGACATAGCTGTCCACCTCGCCTTGATCGGCCCAGTCGCTGGTCCAGGTGCCGTCGCCGTCGCTGAAGCTCAGCTCGCCTTCAGCCCCCGCCGCGTTGCTGACGATGAAGTAGGAGCCCTGCAGGCGGCTGGTGAACGCCTCGCCTTCCAGCTCGAAGGCGCCTGCGGCGTCGGTGTACATGCCGGCGTCGTCGGACCACACGGCGATGTAGGGCATGGCCGAGGTGGCGGTCCCGCCGGCGGGGTTGCGCACATCGTGCTCGCCATACACCGTGCCCTGCAGGGAGAGCACCTCGTTCTCCATGGCCAGCAGCTCACCGCTGTGGGCGTCCACCCAGCCCACCCACTTGCCCCGCGGGGCCTGGGTCTCGGAGCGCACCTCCCAGGCCAGGGCATAGTCCAGCCCGCTGCCCGCCTGGTAGGGCAGGACCACCACACGCGCCGCGCCGGCCTCGTGGGCCGCCTGGGGAGCGGGGCCCAGCTCGATGGCCAGCTCCAGCGCGGTCTCGGCCGACAGCTGGGCAGGATCCAGCTCCGGGATGGCCGGGTGGGTGCCCACCCCCAGCATGATGAGCTTGCCGAAGCGCACCCGCGCCTCGACGCTGCCTCGGTACACGGGGTAGCCCTGGTGTCGCTGCTCCAGGCTCAGGTGCCAAGTGTCGGTGCGCTCCACGTAGCCGGACCTGCGCAGCACGAGATCGGCGGGGTCGATACCCAGAAGACCGGGGTGCCGATGCAGGATCTGGCGCAGAGACGACTCGACTTCATGCTGATTATCCAGGGATGCCAGAGGGATACCGCGACCCCAGGCCCGAAGTGGCAGCCCGGTACGCTGGTCGAAGCGCGCCTGCCAGCCCCAGCCCTCGGCCTCCACGAACGACCGCCAGCCGAGCTGCTGCTCCAGCCTGGCCTGCTCACCGGGGTGGAAGCGCTGCACGCGCTGCAGCCCCGGGCCCTGTTCAGACAGGCGCCCGAAGCGCCGCGCGTCCTCTCCCTGAGGGGCGATGGCCAGGGCCGGGTGAGGCAGGGAGAGGGCAAGGAAGAGGGGGACAAGTGCAGGCATGAAGCCTCCGGACCGAGGGTGCGGTTACGTTGTCTTCACGATCAGGCAAGCAGAATGACGTCCCGGTCGCGGGCCGGCAACGCCTCAACCAACGGAAGACACATTCCTCACAAGGACGTCACGCATCAGTCCCAGCCAGGCTGCGATCCCTGCGCCCAGGTGGGGCGGGGCCTGGCGGTGGCCGCTGTGGCGCTGCTCACGGCCTGTCCGTCCGACGGTCCTCGCGACCAGGACGCGGGCGCGGAGCTGCCGCCTCTGCCCCCCATCGTCGAGGTGCTGCCCGCTCCCGCACAGCAGGCGCGGCCCGCAGAGCGCCTGGCCCTGGCCCTGGTGGGCGAGGTGCGCGGCGAGATCGATCCCTGCGGCTGCCCCACCAACCCCATGGGCGGCTTCGAGCGCCGCGCGGGCCTGCTGGACGAGCTGCGGGCCGAGGGCTGGCCGCTGTTTCACCTCGACGCCGGCAACCTGCTGGTGGAGGGCTACGCCACAGGCGGCCGAGGCGACACCCAGAGCCGCGGCGAGCTGATGGTGGATCTCTCCGCGGCGGTGGGGCTCGACGCCTACTGCCCAGGCCCCGCCGACATCATCGCCATGCAGCCCGCCCAGCTGCTGGCCGCCTTCCAGGCGCAGGGTGTCGCCATCGTCTCGGCCACCTGGACCGACGCCTCCGGGCAGCCGCTCTTCCCAGCAGCGGCGGTGGTGGAGCGCGGCGGGGTCCGGCTCGGCGTGCTGGGCCTGTCCAGCCAGGCGCGGGACTCGCAGAGCCGAGACAGCGTCGGCTTCATCGATCCTGTCCGGGCTGCCACCCAGGCGCTGGAGTCCTTGCCCGCCGATCTCGACCTGGTGGTGGCCCTGTCCAACCTCTCCGACGAGGAGAACGACCGCGTAGCGCGGCAGGTGCCCGCCCTGGCGGCGCTGCTGAGCACCCGGTACCAGGCCTACGACGAGCCGCGGCGCAGGGGCGAGGGCCTGGTGGTGGAGGCGCCCAACCGCGGTCGCTGGCTCACCGTCCTGCGGATCCGCGCTGCGGGAGAGCCAGGCCAGGTGCTGGAGCTCGACTACGCCGAGCAGCTGGGTCTGGACACCAGGGATCGCATCGCCGCCAAGCTCCAGCGCCTCGCGGCGAAGCCCGACGCGCCCGCCCTGCCCGAGCGCGACGTCCTGGCCCTCGACGAGCTGGACCGCACCCTCGCCACCCGGGGCGCGGGCTACAACCTCGCCTACGTCGAAGCCATCCCGCTGGGCACCCGCTACGCCACCGATCCCCTCGTGAGCGAGCGCATCCAGGTCTTCAAACAAGAAGTGCTCGACGAGGCCGTCGCCAGCATCGAGGCCGCGGCCAGCCAGGAGCGAGGGCCGCCCGCCTACGTCTCCAGCTCCCCCTGCTTCCCCTGCCACCTGGAGCAGTTCAGCCGCTGGGCCCTCACCCGCCACACCCAGGCCTACGAGCCGCTGGTGGCCCGCGGCGAGCAGCGCAACCCCGAGTGCCTCAGCTGCCACACCACGGGCTTCGCCGTCCCGGGCGGCTGGGCCGAGGTGAAGCCCATCAACGTGCGCAGGTTCAAGGCCGTGCAGTGCGAAGCCTGCCACGGTCCCCTGGGAGGCCACCCCGAAGATCCGGAGGTGCGCTGCGAGCCCCCCACCGAGGCCACCTGCCTGCGCTGCCACGACCAGGCCAACAGCCCGGACTTCGACTACCGCAGCTACCTGGCCAGGGCGTCCTGTGTCTCCCCCCACTTCGATCCCGAGCTGGAGCCGCTCCCCGAGTACTACCGCACGCCGCTGGCGCCCATCCCCGACGGCCCGGCGGCGACCCCCTCCGCACGCGCTGGCCAGCCATGACCACCCCTGGCACGCTCCCCTACCTGCTCTGGGCCCGGCAGCACGTGGGGCGGCTGCCCCTGTGCCTGCGAGCGTCGGGCATGCCCACCCGCAGCCTGGAGGCCACCTGGCCCGCTGCGCTCCAGCGGCTGCCCGAGCCCGTCCCCCACGACGACACCTGGCACCACAGGCTGCTGGCCTCGGCGGTGGCGACGCGCCTGGGAGGGGCTCCAGAGCAGGTCTTCCCCAGCCTGGGCACCAGCGGCGCCAACGCCAGCGTCCTGTCCCTGCTGCTGGCCTCCGGCGGGGAGCTGCTCTGCGAGGCCCCCTACTACGACCCCCTGTGGCGCAGCGGCGCGGTGCTGGGGGCCCAGCTGCGCTTCTTCCAGCGAGCTGCAGGCTGCGACTGGCAGATCGACCCCCTGGCCGTCGAAGCCGCGCTGGATCACGGCACGCGCGTGGTGGCCATCAGCCGGCCCCACAATCCCACCGGGGCCGACACCCCCGAGCCGGTGCTGGTGCGGCTGGGCGAGATGGCCGAAGCCCACGACATCCACGTGCTGGTGGACGAGGTCTACCTGGAGTTCCTCCCCCAGGCGCGGCCAGCCTTCCTGCTGCATCCCCGCCTGATCAGCACCTGCTCCCTCACCAAAACCCACGGCCTGGGACAGCACCGCGTGGGCTGGGTCGCCACCACGCCGGGCCTGGTAGAGGAGCTCCAGCAGCGCCGCCTGCACGCCGAGGCGCTGCTGCCCACCCTGCCCTTCCAGCTGGCCCTGGCCAACTGGCAGCAGCTCGACAGCTGGCGCGACCAGGCGCGAGCCAGGGCCAGCCAGGGCGCGGCTGTGCTGCACCAGGCCCTGCAGGGCGTCCCCGAGCTGCGGCTCAGCCCCTTCACCGGCGCGCCCCTGGGCTTCGCCTGGCTGGGGGTCGACGAACAGCCGCTGGTGCAGGCCCTGGAGCAGCGCGGCGTGGGCGTCACTCCGGGCGCCTGCTTCGGGGCCACCGGTGGCGTCCGGCTGGGCTTCACCGCCTCTCCCGAGGGCCTCGCCACAGCCGCTCGCATTCTGCGCGAAGAGATCGACGAGCTGCTTCACTGAGCCCCTTGATCATGGGCAACCGCGATGGAAGCCGGCCACTCTTGACCCTCTGGTCAGTTCAGGGTACGACTGAATGAAGATTCATTCAGCCTTGCGCCCCAGCATCCGTCCCGGGAGTCCCCATGAGCGCCACCGAGTACACCGTCGACCTTCGCGACGTGAAGTTCGTCCTCTTCGAGCAGCTGCGCATCCAGGACACGCTCGCCGAAGCCCCCCAATTCGCCGACTTCGACATCGACTTCTACGACTCCATCGTCGAGGAGGCCACGCGTCTGGCCATCGAAGCGGTGGCGCCCACCAACCACAACGGCGACGTGCAGGGCGCGCGCTTCGAGGGCGGCGCTGTGATCTGTCCTGACGGCTACCAGGAGGCCTACGACGTGCAAGCCCAGGGCGGCTGGCTGGCCATCTCCGCCTCGCCTGACCACGGCGGCATGGGCCTGCCCGAGGTGGTGGGCATGTCCGTCACCGAGATCCTCACCGGCGCCAACATGTCCCTGTCCATCTACACCGGCCTCACCAAGGGCGTGGGCAACCTGCTGGTGGAGTTCGGCTCCGACTGGATGAACGAGGTGCTCACCCCCAGGCTCTTCACGGGCGAGTGGGCTGGCACCATGCTGCTCACCGAGGCGGGCGCGGGCTCCGATGTGGGCGAGAACCGCTGCAAGGCGGTGCAGAGCGACGACGAAGACGTCTACCTGCTCGAGGGCGAGAAGATCTTCATCTCGGGCGGCGACCAGGACCTCACCCCCAACATCATCCACGTGGTGCTGGCCCGCACCCCCGACGCCCCCACCGGCACGCGGGGTCTGTCCATCTTCGTCGTCCCCAAGATGATGCTCGACGAGCAGGGCAACATCACCGGCCCCAACGACATCGCCTGCACCGGCATCGAAGAGAAGATGGGCATCCACGGCTCGGCCACCTGCACCATGGCCCTGGGCGCCAACGGCCCCTGCAAGGCCTGGATCCTGGGTGAAGAAGGCCAGGGCATGCGCATCATGTTCCACCTGATGAACGAGGCGCGCATCTTCGCGGGCCTGCAGGGCGTCGCGGTGGCCTCCCCCGCGTACCTGAACTCGGTGGCCTACGCCAAGGAGCGCCTGCAGGGCCCCGACATCAACAACTTCCGCGACCCGGAGACCCCCCGCGTGCCCATCGTGGTGCACCCCGACATCCGCCGCATGTTGCTCACCCAGAAGGTGATGATCGAGACCATGCGGGCCTTCCTGTACACCACCGCCGCCAAGCTCGACCTCATCAAGGCCACCGACGATCCCTCCGAACAGCAGGCTCTCAAGGACGACATTGAGCTGTACACGCCCATCGCCAAGTCCCACTGCACCGACCAGTCCTTCCTCATGACCAGCCTCGCGGTGCAGGTGCTCGGTGGCTACGGCTACTGCGCGGAGTACCCGGTGGAGCAGTACCTGCGCGACTGCCGCATCACCGCCATCTACGAGGGCGCCAACGGCATCCAGGCCATGGACCTGATGGGGCGCAAGCTCTCCATGCGCAACGGCATGCTGTTCATGCAGTGGCTGGGCCGCATCACCGGCAAGCTGAACGACGCCAGCGGCGGTGAATTCGACGACGAGATCGAGGCCCTCGAGGAGGTGCGCGACCTGGTGAGCGCCTGCGGCATGCACCTGTTCCAGTACGCCATGGGCGGCAAGCTCGACGCCGCCATGCTGGAGTCCTCCAACCTGCTCACCCTCTTCGGGCACTTCCTGCTGGGCATGACCGCCCTGGAGCAGGCCCTGATCGCCCAGGACAAGCTCGACGAGGGCTGCGACGACGCCGACGAGGCCTTCTACACGGGCAAGGTGCTGAACCTGCGCTTCTACGTCAGCCACATCCTGCCCCAGGCCCACGCCCTGGCGGCCAGCATCCAGTCCGGCGACACCAGCGCCCTGGACGCCGTGCTGTTCCCCCTCGACGACTAGCGGCCTCGACGACCAGCTCCCACGCCAGGGAACGCCCTGGCGATGCGCGGGGTCCAAGCAGCGGCTACTAGGCACCGCGAGGCTCCATGCGCCGCTACCTGCTGTCCTTCATCGTCGTCTTCGGCGTCTTTGTCCTGGCCACCCTGGCGGGCTCGTTCTGCAGCCTGTCAGCCTATGCGGCCGGTCGCGACGTCTACGCAGCCTGGGACACCCTGGCCCAGGCCTTCCACGAGGTGCAGGCGCGCTACGTAGAAGAAAAAGACGCCACCAGCCTGGTCTACGCTGCCCTGGGCGGCGTGGTGCAAGCCCTGGATCCCCACAGCGCCTTCCTCGACCCCGAGTCCTACCGCGAGCTGCAGGAGCAGGAACAGGACCGTTACTTCGGCATCGGCGTGCGGGTGGCTCCCGATCCCGCCGGCCTGCGCGTGGTGGAGGTGCTGCCCGACAGCCCCTCCCGCCACCATGACCTGCAGGTGGGCGACCTCATCGTCGAGATCGACGGCGCCGCCCTGGCTGGCGAAGAGTTCGAGCTGGCCGCCCAGCGCATCTCCGGTCCGCGCGGGCAGGTGGTCTCGCTGCAGGTCCTGCGGGGCGAGCAGCAGCTGGGCTTCGAGCTGGCGCGCGACCTGGTGCACGTGCCCGCGGTGTGGTCCGAGCTGGTGGCTCCAGGGCGAGCCTACCTCGCGCTGGTGCACTTCCAAGAAGGCAGCGGCGACCAGTTCCAGGCCGCCCTGCGCGAGCTGGAGCAGCAGAACGGCGCTCCGCTGCAGGAGCTGGTGCTCGACCTGCGCGACAACCCCGGCGGGCTGCTGGACGAAGCCATCCAGGTGGTGGACACCTTCGTGGGCGACGTGCCCATCGTGGCCACCCGCGGGCGCGACGCCAACAACGACGATCAGTACCGCGGCAGCCCCGACCCACAGGATCTCGACCTGAGCCCGGTCGTCCTGATCAACGGCGGATCCGCCTCGGCCAGCGAGATCGTGGCGGGCGCGCTGGACGCCCACCAGCGCGCCACCCTGGTGGGCACCCCCAGCTACGGCAAGGGCTCCGTCCAGGCCATCTGGGCCTTCGAAGATGGCTCGGCGCTCAAGCTCACCATCAGCCGCTACTACCTGCCCGACGACCGGCCCATCGACCACCGCGAGGGGCTGCAGCCGGCGATCCTGGTCCGAGCCCCCCAGGAGCAGGCCCAGCTGGATCTGCTCGACGCCCTGCAGCGGCAGGTCGAAGGCGCCGCCACCCTCCGCTCGGTAGACCAGGCCCGCCTGCTGCACACCCTGCAGCAGGTGGAGACATCGCTGCCCGACCCCGAACCCCGCCGTTCCTGGGACCTGCCGGTGGCGGAGCGCCGGCTGCGCGACCCGCAGCTGGCCGCAGCCCTGGCTGTGTTCGAACAGGAAGCCCCCGCTCCGTGAGCCCGCCAGGCATCGCTCCGGTGCCGCTGGCAGGTGTGGACCTGTGGCGGCACGATCCTCCGGGGAGCAGCCCTCGGGGCTCTCGCCGCCTTCTGCTGCTGGTGGGAGCGATGATCTGCGCCCTGGGGCTGGCCTGGTGGCAGGCGCCGAGGCTCGCAGGCTGGCTGGTCTACTCGGGGCCCCGGAGCTCGGAGGCGCCCCAGCAGGGCCCGGACACCCAGGCATTGCAGGTCGCCATCGAATCCACCCTGGCTTCGGTGGGGATCGACGAGACCATGCTCCTGGAGCGCAGCACCACCGCGCGCAGCGACCAGGTAGGTAGCTGGCAGGTGCAGAAGAGCAGCTGGCGGCTGCCCCCCAGCCGCGATCCCCGCGAGACCGCCGAGCGCCTGCGCTCCCTGCTCGCCTCCTCCGACACGGCCGTCGAGGTCTACCTGCTGGCGGGCGAGGCGCAGCAGGTGAGCATGCGGGCCTACGCCGGGGGTCGGCTGGCCGCCATTGTCCTCTTCGAGCCCACGCTGGGCGAGTGGCCCGATCTGGCGCCGGGCAGCGCCCCCCTGCTCGCCCTGGCGCTGACGGGCGTCGACAGCGACCCGCACGCCGCCCACGGGCTCATGGAGCAGGAGCTGCCGCTGGCCCTCGTGCTCGCGCCTTCCTCGCCTTTCACCCTGCGTTTTTCACGCGACGCGCTGCTGTCCCACAAAGAGGTGCTGGCGCTGGCGGAGCCCGACCTGCCCTGGAACGATTCCCTCGACGGGGTCCCGCACGCTTCGGGCTTGCTGGTGGTGGCCGCCCCCACCGGTGACCCCCACCAGGCAGCCAGGGCGCTCTCCGCTGCACAGGCCTATGTGCTGGACACCTTGCCGGGTGGCCTGAGCGCCCGCTGGCTGCGCGCCCTGCACGACGCCGGCGTGCCCTGCGTGCGCGGCTTCGCCGTCCTGTCCGCCCACGACGAGGGCGATGAGGACGGGGCCAACGCGCGGCGGCGGGCGCGCCACGAGGCCGTCACCAGCGGCGCAGCCGTGCTGGTGGTGGACCTGGCGGGCGGAGCGGGGCAGGCCGAGGTGCAGCAGCTCGAGGCGGCCACCGCCCGCGGTTACCGGGCGGCCTTCGCGGCCGAGGCGGTCGAGCGGCTAGAGCGGGAGCGCTGAAAGCGCACGGGGTTCAGTCGGCCGGTGAGATCCGGAAGTGCCAGGGATCGCCTTCGCCCCCCAGGGGCAGCAGCGCCTCGTTCTCTTCGGTGTCCATGGCGTACAGATAGTAGTACATGCCACCGGTGTTCACCGCCGAACCCGGGATCTGGCCATCGTAGACGCCGTCGAGATCCATGTCCACCAGCACCGAATCGTCCCACATGCTGGAGGTCTCCTGGCGGAAGAACACCTGGACCACGAAGACACTGCTCTCGTCGTCGGAGACCGTGGCCGAGAGGCTGACGGGCTCGCCGAGCAGCTGGGACTCCTCCACCGGGTCGTGTTCGATGACCGGCGGGACCACGTCGCCCCGGTCCTGGGTGTCTTGTTGGCCATAGACCACACCAGGCTCGTCGACGAAGTCACAGCCGATGGCGACCAGGACGGCGCCCAGCCAAGCAGACCTGCACATTGCTCCTCCTGCAGCCCTTGGACCCGCAGACAGCGACACTATACGCGGGCCGAGGCGCTTCGTCACCCGCCCGCTGTACCCGGGGTGGGTAGCAGCTCTCCCACCAGGTCCACCGCGCTGGCACCGGTGATCAGCGCCTGGCGCAAGCTGCCCGGCTGGGCGCCTTCGGGCGGCTGCCCCAGCTCGACTACGCCGTCGATCTCGGGCGCCTGGCCCTCGAGCCGGCCGGCCAGCAGCAGATCGTGCTCCTCGCTGGGGCCGTCGATCAAGACCGCCACACGCTGACCCACCAGGGCCTGGTTGCAGGACGCCGCGATGCGGGCCTGCAGGGCCCGCAGGACGTCCAGCCGCTCCAGCTGCACCGCCTCGGGCACCTGCTGGGGCAGGTGGGCCGCGCTCGTGCCCTGCTCGGCGTGGTATCGGAAGGCTCCCGCGTGCTCGAAGCGAGCCTGGCGCAGGAGCTCCAGCAGCTGCTGGAAGTCGGACTCGCTCTCGCCGGGGAAGCCCACCATGAAGGTGCTGCGCAGCACAATGCCAGGCACGCCGCTGCGGATGCGTTCGATCAGACGCCGCTGTGCCTCGCGGTCCATCCCGCGGCCCATGGCGCGCAGGATCTCGCTGGAGGCATGCTGCAGGGGCAGATCCAGGTAGCTGCAGATCCGGGGTTCGCTGGCCAGCACGTCCAGCAGTGCATCATCGACGCCCCGAGGGTGCGCGTAGAGCACCCTGATCCAGCACAGCTCCGGCACCGCCGCCAGCTCGGTCAAGAGCGCGGGGAGCCCGCCCCGATCTCCTATGTCCTGGCCGTAGGCGGTGGTGTCCTGCCCCACCACGCAGATCTCGCGGACGCCGCCCGCCGCCAGCTGCCGAGCCTCCTGTACCAGAGAACTCCTGCTGCGGCTGCGCAGCCCGCCCCTCAGGGTGGGGATGATGCAGTAGCTGCAGCGCCTGTGGCAGCCCTCGGTGACCTTCAGGTAGGCGCTGTGGGGCCGCCAGAGGCCCGCGCGAGCTGCGGGCTCATCGCTGATCCATCCCGCGTCCACCACGTGGCAGGGCCGCTCTCCAGGGGCCGCATCGATGATGGTTCCCAGCCGCTCCAGCTCACCCGTGCCGAGAAAGCCATCCACCTCGGGCAGCTCAGCCGCCAGCTCGCCGCCGTAGCGCTGCACCAGGCAGCCGGTGACCACCAGCCGCTGGCAGCTGCCCGTGGCCTTGTGCTCGGCCAGCTCCAGGATGGTGTCGATGCTCTCTTCGGTGGCGGGCTCGATGAAGGCGCAGGTGTTGACCACGATGGCGTCGGCGTCGGCGGGCTCGGACACCACCTCCCAGCCCTCCGCGCGCAGACGCCCCAGCATGGACTCGCTGTCCACGCGGTTCTTGGGGCAGCCCAGCGAGACCAGGTGCACCTTGCGAGGGGGATCGCCGGCGGTCACGGGGTTCAGAAACCCTCGGGCGTGATCACCTCGGCCCCGGCAGGGACCTCGAAGGTGAAGGCCGTGTCTTCGACCTTGGCGTCCAGGCGCACGCTGGAGAAGCTAAGATCGGTGACGTTGTCGAACTGGTCGGTGATGAGCACCCGCTCCACCAGCAGCTTGCGCTTGGTGAAGCTGATGCGCAGCTGCTTGAAGTTGCCTGCCTCGGTTGAGCGGGGTTGCAGATCGAGCGTGTAGGAGCGGCTGTTGCCCTCTTCTTCCACCAGCTGGACCTCGAACATCTCGTTGAGCTTGTTGAGGTCGGACAGCAGCCCGGTGACATCGGAGGCCCCCCCGCTGAAGTCCTTGTAGACGATCACCTGGTTGTCGGCGGGAGACCAGATCCACATGGTGGAGCCGTCGGTGACGAACAGCTTCTTGGCGGGAGAGCTGAACTCCCAGCGCATCTTGCGCGGCCGCTGCACCACCACCGATCCCTTCTGCCGCTGCTCGTCGCCCAGGGCAGCCGAGCGGGACAGCTGCGTGAAGTCGGCCTGCATGGTCTCCACCTGGCCGTACACACCTTCGACCGCCTGCACGATCTCTTCGACAGTGCCGAAGTCAGCGAAGTCCTGTGCACCCGCCGGTGCGCAGAGCAGGAGGCTGGTGATCAGGAGCGAGAGGGCTCGGCGGATCCATTGCATCGACCACCATCCTTCTTCATGGGGAGACAGGGCCCCGGGGGCCGCGAGTTTCTAACGGAGTAGGGGAACACGCTCCACGGGAGCCGCCATTCCACGGGGCGCTCGACGTTTCAGGTCGGCCTGCATTCAAGGGGCCTGGTCGACCATGGGGCTGATCAGCACCTCGCGGGGGCGAGACCCATCGGCCGGCCCCACCACGCCTTCGCGCTCCATCATCTCGATGATCCGAGCTGCGCGGTTGTACCCGATCTTGAGGTGCCGCTGCAGCATGGAGGTGCTGGCCTTGCGAGCCTCCGCCACCAGGCGCACGGCCAGATCGTAGTACTCGTCGTAGTCGTCGTCGGACAGATCGAACTCCCCGGCCTCCTCGTCGAGCCGGATCCGCGCGTCGTAGCGCGGCACACCCTGGTCTC
Source organism: uncultured Enterobacterales bacterium (assembly GCA_964512185.1). GTDB lineage: Bacteria > Myxococcota_A > UBA796 > UBA796 > JAFGLY01 > CAZEJJ01. Next base: position 14,783 of record CAZEJJ010000039.1, read on the forward strand.
GCAGGTGGTCGGTGATCCGCCGCACCTCTTCGTCCGAGACGAAGGCACCGTGCACGCGCTGCAGCGCGCTCACTCCGGGGGGCAGGTAGAGCATGTCACCCATGCCCAGCAGGGTCTCCGCCCCGTTCTGATCGAGGATGGTGCGCCCATCGGTGCGGGCTCGCACCTGGAACGCGATGCGCGAAGGGAAGTTGGCCTTTATCAGGCCGGTGATCACGTCCACGCTGGGGCGCTGGGTGGCCACCACGAGGTGGAGCCCCGCCGCGCGGGCCTTCTGGGCCAGGCGCACGATGGACTCCTCCACCTCCTTGCCCACCTGCTTCATCAGGTCCGCCAGCTCGTCGATGACGATGACGATGTAGGGCAGCTTCTCCGGCTGCGGCAGCGGCTCCCCGGGGTTCCAGTCCGCCGGGGCCAACCGGCGGGCCTTGTCCTCGTTCCAGTCCTCCAGCTCCCGCTGGACCCGGTCGTTGTAGCCGCGGATGTTCCGCGTGCCCCAGCGCGCCAGCAGCCTGTAGCGCCGCTCCATCTCCTCCACCGCCCACTTCAAGGCGGCGTTGGCCAGCTTGGCCTCTGTGACCACCGGATGCAGCAGGTGTGGGATGTCCCGGTAGGGCTCGAACTCCAGCACCTTGGGGTCCACCATGATGATCCGCAGCTCCGCGGGCGTGCGCGTATACAGCAGCGAGGTGAGCATGGCGTTGATGCCCACGCTCTTGCCGCTGCCCGTGGCGCCGCCCACCAGCAGGTGGGGCATCTTGGCCAGGTCGGTGACCACAGGGCGCCCGTCCACGCTCTTGCCCAGCACCAGGGGCAGGGCCTGCTTGGACTCGCGGAAGGCGCCGGAGGCGAGGATGTCGCGGATCCACACGATCTGCCTGTCGGCAGCGGGGATCTCGATGCCCACGACGCCCTTGCCGGGGATGGGTGCCACGATGCGCACGCGCAGCGCGCGCATGGCCATGGCGATGTCATCCTGCAGGCTGGCGATCTTCGAGATCTTCACGCCCGGCGCGGGCAGGTACTCGAAGATGGTGATCACCGGACCGGGCCGGATGGCGGTCACCTCCCCATTGATGCCGAAGGACGCGAGCTTGTCTTCGAGGGAGCCAGCCAGCCGGCGCAGCCCCAGCTCATCGTAGGCCGCCACGGAGCGATCGTGGCGATCCAGCAGCCCCATGTCGGGCAGCTCGTAGGGAGCTCCCGGATCCGTGGGCAGCAGCACCTGGCCGCGCAGGTCGTTGCCGCCGCTCTCCAGGTTGCCGGGCTCCAGAGACACCGAGCGAGGATCCACCGGGTCCTCGCCCCCGCTCCGAGGCACAGGCACCGGCGCAGGTGGGGCGTCCAGGAGAAGCGACGAGTCGGCGCGGGCGACGCTCTCGGGCAGCGACGCCGGCTCGGGCGCATCCACCACCGAGGAGGGCAGCCCCTCGACCTGCACCACCACCACCTCGGCCGTTGAGGGGCGCTGCTCGCCGTCACCAGCTCCCGCGCCCAGCTCGGCGCCCGAGCTCACATCTCCCTGGGTGCTCCCGCGCCAGGCGGGATCCCAGAAGTCGGTGCCCCGCTCGTCGTCCATGGGACCCAGGCCGTGCTCGGTGGGCTCCCAGTCGGCCTCCACCAGCTCGCGCACCCCCACCACGGTGGGGCGCTCGCCGGGTCGAGCGGCGATGGAATCGCCGGGCACCGGCCGCTCCAGGCCGGAGCGGGTCGAGGGCGCGTCGTCAGGACCCGGCCGCATCGACGGCGGCAGCGAGTCCTCCTCGAGCAAGCTCTGGTCTATGGGCAGCGCCTCGCTGACGGCCGCCTCCGGCCCCTGTGCCCTGCGCCGACCCAGGGCACGCCAGGCCCGGCCCGGGAGCCGCAGCAGACCCCTGGCCAGCGAGAGCGGCAGGCTCACCAGCACCACCAGCGACCTGGCGCCGAGGGCCCTGGCGCCTCGCCCTGCCAGCCGCCCCGCCCCGGATGCCCCCGAAGCCGCGGTGCTCATTGAAGCCCCCCAGCCGCGCTCCGCGAGCTGGAGGCTGCGCTCGGCGAAGGTCTGCAAGTCGAAGCCGAAGGCGAGGGTGCACGAGGCGGCCACCACGCCGATGACCACCAGCCAGGCGCCCGGGCCGCCCACGAGGCTGGTCAACCCGGCCGCTGCCACCAACCCGAGGATTCCCCCGGGCGGGAAGAGCTGAGCGGCGTGGCTCGGCAGCGCCAGGGCGAGGCCGGTGGCCACACCGAAGACCGCCACAGCAGAGGCGATCTTCCCGAGCAGCCCGAGGGCCGCACGGCGAGCGAGACGGCGCAGGAAGATGGCCGGCGAGAGCAGGCTGGCCCAGGCCGCGTACCCCACCAGCTGGAACGCGATGTCCGCGGTCCAGGCACCGAGCACGCCACCCCAGTTGGCCACCACACCCGCGCTGGAAGATCGGGAGAAGCCCGGATCTGTGCCGTCGTGGGAGAGCAGGGCCAGGATCACGAACAGCCCAGCCAGCAGCCCGACGAGATCCAGCAGCTGGACCCAGCGCCTGGGCGCGCCGTTGTCGGACCTGGCCGCGGGCTTCCTCCGGGTCCTGCTGCCCGCCCTGCGCGACGCCGCGCGGCTGCGCCTGCTCTTTCCGGACCTGTCAGCGCCTGCCACCATGCCCTCCGGTGCGAGGTCGCCGGAGTGCGGAGAGACCGGCATACCCGCGCGCTATTGACGCGTCATGAGTATACCCTAAACATACTTCAAGACAAGCGCGGGCCTCCAGCCTCGCGCCGCCGCCGGCCCGCTGTGCCCCCCCGGGCGCCGCTTTGCGCGGCCGGCGCCGCGGCTAATAGGTGAACGTGGCCTGCAGGTGCACGTTGATATCGTCGTACTCGATGGCGGCGATGCCCTCGGAAGAGGCGCGCCGTGACCACCACAGGCCACCGCCCACAGCCAGCCACTCGCTGGCGGCGTAGGTGAGGTCGCCGCGGGCGCGGAGCACGTGGTCGGCGCGCGCCACCTCGCCCCGGAAGCTCTCGAGCCGGTAGCCGCCTTCGGCCGCCAGGCCCAGCCTGGTGCCCAGCAGGATGTTGTAGCGAAGGAAGACGTAGTTGTGCAGGACGAAGTTGGTGAAGTAGGAGTCGTGCAGCGCGCGATCGTAGCCCAGGACCGCCTTGTGGGTCTCCGAGAAGTCGTACTCCAGGTGCACCGAGGCCATGAGCTTGTCGAGCCCGTCGGCGTCGGCGTCGAAGCCCTGGGTGGCGGGGTTGTCGTCGCCATATTCGCTGGCGTTGGGCTCGTTGGCGGCGTCTTCGACCACCGTGTTTTCGTCGTAGACGGCGTTGTTGTACCCGGCGACGAGGCCGATGGCGATGCGCTCCGTGAAGCGGCCACGCAGGCCGCCGCCCACCTTGAACAGCGTGCCGTCGGGGATGCCCAGGTAGCTGCCGAATTCAGTGGTGGTCTGCCCAGCCTCGGGCTGGATGTTGACCAGGTTGTTGTTCCACTTGAACCAGTCCATGGAGCTCTCGAGCAGCAGGGCGGTCCGTGGAAAGAAGCGCCACTTGAACCGTCCCCCGGGCCCATAGGCAAGGCGGGAGTTGTAGTCGGCGTTCATCTCGATGTTGGTGTCGGGGGGCACGTCGTAGTCTTCGAAGGTGAAGTGCCCGCCGGCGAGGACCTCGAGGGCGCCACCGGGGTGGAAGGCCAGCTGGCCCGCCACGTCGTTCTTGAGGTGGCTGATCAGGGCCGACTCGGAGTACCAGGCTTCACTCTCGCGGCTGGTGCTGGAGAGGTTCTCGTCGAGGTTGAAGCCCAGCATGGAGTGGGGCAGGACCCGCAGCCCCAGATCGAAGTTGCCATCGCGCCAGCGATCGAGGTTGGACAGGTCAGCACCCAGGTACTTGCGGGCCTTGTAGCCCGCGCCCAGGTTCAGCTTGAGGTCCCGGCCGTCGAGCTCGAGCTCGGCGGAGGGCTGCAGCAGCAGCGCGAAGGCACTGCGCTCGTCGGCTTCTTGCAGGTAGGCGTTGGTGCGGAAGTGGGAGCCGACGACCAGCTCGGGGACCAGCTCAGCCTCGCCGAGGCGCACGTGGTCGCCAGGCTGGGCCAGGGCGATCACCGGACAGGCCACCCCACAGGCCACGAATAGACCTGCTGTGGGGGACAACCAGCGACTTCTGCTGCTGCTGTTCATCTACTCTGCCAACTACGCTGGACGGAAACTCTACCGCAGAGCTGCGGCGATAATCAAGGGCGAACCCACGGGCGGGAACACTAACGCGGTACCGGGAATCGGGAAGGGGCTTGCGGGGGAAATGGTAGGCCCTACGCCAGCGCTACTGGAACTGGCTGGTGTCGGGGGGCTGATCGCCGAAGGCGTCCAGGTCCAGATCGAGCTCGTCGGTGTCGTCGTCCTGGCTGATGGCCGACTCGATGACCTCGACCGAGGTGGTGCCGGGCTGGGCCGCGCCGCCGCCAGCGCAGGCATCGGCCTCGGCCCTGAACTGACGCACCTTGGACAGGGCGATGGCGATCTTGCGGTACTCGTGCTCCGAGGTCTCGTACTCACCGTCGGCCAGGGCCTGCTTGAGGGTGACCGCCGAGGCCTCGCTCACCTCGAGCAGGGCTCGCATGGTGGTGATCTTCTTGGAGAGACACTGGATGGCGCCGGGGTTGTTGGCGCGTTCCGCGTTCTCGAGCATCTTGGCGGTCTCCTTGACGGAAGACCGCATCTCTTCGAGGGCCATGTCGGTGAAGCGGATCTTTTCTTCGGGTGTGGTCTGGCTGCTCTGCTCGATCTGGCCAGCAGCGCCCTGATCCTGGGCGCTCGCGGGGAGCGGCGCCATGAGCGCCATCAACAACCCGAGGAGAATGAACCTGCGAATCATGGACTCAGCTCCGATGGCTACCGGGGAAGGGGTGGTTTGACTGACGATGGTAAAGGTGTTCGGGGAGCAGTTCAACCCCTTTCGGCAGGTTTACCGCGACCCTTGAGGGGTTTTCGCCTCCACGGCGGTAGTGGGCGCTAGCGCCGCGAGGGATCCCACGAGATCTCGCTTTTCGGAATCCCGCGGAGAGGGGGCCCTGACGGGAGGGGCTGGGCGTGTCAAAACCCGCCTGTTCGGCACAATCTCGTTGGGACAGGGGGGTGGCGGGGAGCCCCCCCCTATGAGGGATGGCGACCAGGCAGGGGTTAGCCCGGCGCGAGGATGAAGGGGTACATGACCTCGGTGTCGGCCTCGAGGTCTGCGGGGAACCGCCAGGTGCGCACCTTGCGCGCGATACAGCTGGCGAGCTCGGAGTCGTCGGTGGTGTTGCCGAGGATCTCGACGCTGGTGACGCGGCCACCGGTGATGTACCAGAGCAGCTCCACACGACCACCCAGCGAGGGGTTGGACTTGAGCCGCTGCTCGTAGCAGGCCTTGACCTGGCCGGTGTACTTGCCGATGGCGGCCTTGATCTTGGCCGGGTCACCGCCGGAGACGTCTACCGTTCCCGAAGAGACGCGGCCGGACACCGTGGTGGCAGGGCCGGAGCCCACATTGGCGCTCCCGCCTTCGGCGCGCGCGAGGTCGCCGATGGAGGCGTCGTCGCGACCGGTACCGCTGCCGGTGCCGCGCTTCTCTCCCAGGGCCTCATAGGTGCCCTGCTCGACACTACCCACCTCGGCCAGCGCGGCGTCGAGGTCGGTGCCCACGCCGTTGCCTTCGCCGAAGAGGTCGTCGGTGTAGTTCCCGGAGGCGCTCTCACCGCGGGTACCGATCAGCTTGAGCAGCAGGGACCGTTCCATCACCTCCTGCTCCATCTGCTGCTTGCGGCGGATCTCTTCGGCGGCTTTTTCTTCGGCGGTCTTGGGACGGACCTCGGCGGCTTCTTTTTGTTCGGCTTCGCCGCCGGCGGCTTCTTCCTGCTCCTTCTCCTTGGCCACGGTCTGACCCTCGCCCTCTTCGGGCACGACCTCTTCGGGCTCCTCGAAGGAGGACTCGGGAGGCATGACCAGCTTGACGAAGCGCTCGGGCATGACGTCGGCGGGCAGCAGGGCCGGGGTCTCCACCGACTGCACGTAGATGACGAAGACCGCCGCGAGCAGCGTGAACAAGCCCAGGAAGCCCAGGAATACAGGGTCGTCCTCGGTGAACAGCTTGGGGCTGAAGTCGGTCTTGTAGGTGGGGTGCAGGGGCTCGGGGGGAGCCGGCACGAACTGGAACAGCACCGTGACGTTGTCGATGCTGATCTTGCCGCGGTTCTTCTCGGTGAGCGGCAGCACCCAGACGTCGCCCTTGCGCTTGGCGGCGCTGGACTTGCCGAGCTGATCGAGGGTCTGCACACCATCCTTGTGGGCGATCTTGCCCGACATGGACGGCAGGAAGCGCAGGAAGTACCGGTCGCCCTTGGCGACGAAGAGGGGGAACTTCCTGGGGACCTTGGGCAGCGGGTAGGAGAACATGGCCTTGGGCGAAGCGCCCACGGTGACCGTGCTTCCTACGCCGATCCGTTTCTCCTGGACGATCTTGCCGTCCTGGAGGATGCCGATGCGCAGTACCTTGACCAGCTTCTGCCGAGGCTGCTTGGCCTGCTTGTCGGCGGGCTTGCGGGTTGGGGCAGCTGCCATGCGTCTAGTTCCCTGGCCTGGAGCGTCCTACCTTAGTTCGTTCACAGGTGGTGCGAGTTTAGTCAAGTTTTCCGGCAAACGGGTTCCGGTCCTGTTTTTTTCTATCCACCCCACGCGCGGAGCGCCCGTACAGCGCGCCACATCTGGCTGGGAAATGGGAAGAATACCGGATGGGAATGGAGGCCCAGACGCCCGGAAGGGGTGGAAGATCCACCCCTTCTACGAAAAATGACGTTGCTGATCGCGCCAAGGGCTAATCCGCGCCAGAGTACACCACGAAGCGGAACTCGGAGAACTGCGCCTGGCCCGCGGTGTACATGACCTCGCGGATGACCGAGAACGGCAGACTCTTGTCGCACTGGAGCAGGATGCGACCCTTGAATTCGTGCTCGTCGGACTGGGTCATCTCCGCCAGCTGCTTGGCATCCTCGGCCTTCTCGAGCAGACGGTCGTACAGCCGCGTGATGAGCTGCCCCTTCTTCTCGTCGCCGGGCACCGCCGTCAACAGCTCACCGGGGTTGTCTTCGTCGGCCTCCTCGGTGAGCCTGAGGACCTCGACACCGTCCACGACCACGAGGCTCTTGGTGACCACCAGGTTGACCGCCAGCTGGGGCGTGACCCGCGTGGTGGACACCGGCAGGATCAGGTCGTCGGAGGCAGCGACGGAGATGTCGTCGGTAGAGTAGGATTTGAGGAGGAAGACCAGGATGATGGTCATCATGTCCATCATGGACGTGATGGAGAGCCCACCTTCCGCGTCGCCTCGCCTCGCTGAACGCTTGAGAGCCATGTTCTTCTCGACTCCTTTGAGGATGGGAGCAGGCGCCGGGGCGCGCTACTCCGCACCACCCGCGATGACCACGAAGGGGAACAGGGTGCGCGAGGTACCGTCGGCGTTCTTGGTGTCCACGTCTTCGCGGCTGTGGTCCATGACCTTCACGATGAGCTCGTAGGAGACGCGGGACTCAGGCACGAGGATGACGTTCTCGTCGTCCGGGTACTCGTCCTTGATCTGCCCGAGGATCCGGGTGAGCTCCAGGAAGTCATAGTCCTCGAGGCTGGAGCACGAAGTGCCGGGGCAGGGGAGCGTGGGGGGACGCTCCTCGCCTTCAGCGAGCTCCGGGGCACCCTCGGGGAACAGCACTGCGTCGGCGCCTGCCACGGTGATGCCGCGATCGGTGACGAGCAGAGAGAGCATGAGCGGTGGCTTGTCGTCGGGATCCTGCTCGACCTGCTGCGGCTGGCCGATGGCTGGCAGCGTCGAGTCGATCACCGCGAGGCTCACGAAGGATGCCGCCATCAGGATGAAGGGGATGAGGATGGTCACCAGGTTCATGATGGGAACCAGGTTGATCTCCTCGGCTTGAAGGAGCAGCCGTTTTCTGTCTGCCACGTCTGACCTCCTGTCCTTGAAGGGTGGCGCCCCAGCGGGGCGAAAGGGGAGGAGCTACCCAGGCCAGTGGCCTAGGTGGCGACCTCTTCCTTCAGGGAGCCGCGCCGACGGGCACCGAGCAGGTTCACCGTCTTGAGGGCGTACAGGTCGATGTCGTTCATGATCTTGGTGGTCTGACTCTGGATGATCGAGTGCAGCACCAGGGTCGGGATGGCGACGACCAGGCCGGAAGCGGTGGTGAACATGGCGACGGAGATACCGGAGGCCAGCATGGTCTGCTTGGTCTCGGCGGAGGCGCGGGCCACAGCCTCGAAGGCCATGATGAGGCCCTGGATGGTGCCCAGCAGACCGGTCAGCGTGGCCACGTTGGCCAGCATGGACAGGAATGGGGTGCGCTTGGAGAGCTTCGGGAAGACCTCGAGCACGGCCTCCTCGACAGCGTTCTGGATCTCGATGTCGCCACGGTTGGCGCGGGTGAGACCAGCCTTGAGCACGCGCGGAAGCGCAGCGTTGGGCTCAGCGTTGCAGAGCTTGATGGCGCGGTCGATGTTGTTGGCCATGATCAGCTTCTGGATCTGGGCCATGAATGCCGTGCCGTTGATGTTGGCGCGGAAGACCACGTAGTAGATGCGCTCGGCAGCGATAGCGAGAGCGAAGACTGCGGTCGCGAGGATGCCCCACATGAAGGGGCCACCCTTGTGCATCGCGTTGATGAAGAAGCTCATCCCTGTACCTCCTGCTGGACGGGGACAATGTGTTGAGGACTCCCCGGCATTCCGTGGTGAGGACCTTTCCACGGCCCTGGTGGATGCCGGAACGGATGGACTCTACTGAACTGGCTCCGGTTTGTCACGGGAACCCTGTCATTTACATGTCAGAGCCGCATGACGGCTGGAGACGAGGACTCCTAGAAGGGCTTTTCTTCGACTGAACGGACGATCTTGGTGAGGAACGACTCGCGCAGCTCAAGGGTGTAGGTGCCCTTCAGGTTCTGGCGCGTGATCACCATCATCACCTCGGGCTTGTGCACCTTGCCGACGATGACCTCTTCCTCGAAGCGGAAGGTCTGCCGGGTCTGGGCCACAGCATCCTGCGGAAGCAGCGCCGCTGCGAGGGCGAGCAGGACGATGGATCGTAGCAACTGCCTCATGGCACGCTCTCCCGCTGGGGGTGGTCCTGGAGTGGCGTCTATTCGCCGGTGATCCAGGGGTCGCTCGTGGTGGTGGTGGTTTCCTCGGGTTCGGACGCCTCACCCTCGCTCTGCTCACCCTCGGGAGGGCTGTCCGCTTCGGCCGGCGTGGGTTCCGGGTCCGGGGTCTCTGACAACGGCTGGGTGACGAGGGTTCCCGCCGGAGCTCCTGGCCCCGCAGGAACGAAGGTGTCCGCCGCACCGGCGGGGGCGGGTTCGGAGGCTGCCGGCTGGGCCTCACCGGCGCTGGGCGCGACGGGAGCTGCCGGCTCTTCGGGCGTGGCCTCGGGCTGCGTCGCGGGCGTGGCCTCGGGCTGCGTCGCGGGCGTGGCCTCAGGCTGCGTCGCGGGCGTGGCCTCAGGCTGCGTCGCGCCTCCCGCGGCGTCAGCAGGGCCAGGCTCGGTGGCCTCCTGCTCGTCTTTCTCTTTCTGCTCGTTGAATTCTTCGAGGAAGCGCTGCTCCTCTTCGCGCTTGCGTCGCCGCTCCTCGGCGGCCTCGCGGCGCCGATCGGCGCGATCGGCGCGCTCCTGTTCCTTTTCGTACTGCTGGATCCACTGGTCGGCCAGCTCGGCGTCGGCGCCGCCCAGCCCCTTGTAGGTCTCGAGGATCCCCACCGCCTGCTCGTACTGCTTCTGGTGGTCGCCCAGCAGGATGGCCAGGTTGAGGTAGGGCTCGGTGGCGCCAGGGCGCAGCTCCAGGACCCGCTCGTACTCCTTCCTGGATTCCTCGTAGCGCTCCAGCCCTCGATACCCGATGCCCAGGTTCATGTGGATGGCGGGATCATCGGGGGAGATCTTGCGCGCGCGCTCCAGCAGCGGGACCATGGCGCCGTAGGCGCGGTTGTCCATGTGGAGCTCGGAGAGGAACAGCAGCGCGTCGAGCATCTCCGGGTCGAGAGCGAGGGCCCGCTCGTACTCGCTGCGGGCCTCGAAGGGATGCTCCTGCAGGTAGTGGATACGCCCCAGGTAGGCGTGCAGGTGGGTGTTGGTGTCTGCGCCGTCGACGAAGTTGATGGCACGGCCGATGATGAACTTGCCCAGCTCGAGCTTGTCTTGCTGGATGTAGATCAGGGCGAGGTTCGCGTAGATGTTCAGCGCGTTGGCGTTGACACCCAGCGCGTCCTTGGCGGCCTTCTCGGCTTCCTGGTGCCGGCCCTGGGCCAGCAGGATGCTGATGCGGGCCACGTAGAGCTCCATGGCTTCGGGCGCCGCGCGGATGCCCTGCTGGTACACCGAGAGAGCGCGCCCCTTGTCACCCATCTGCTCGGCCACCTGGCCGATGCGCAGCCAGGCTTCGCCCAGCAGGGGATCCAGCTTGGTGGCCTTGCGGTAGGACTGCTCCGCCATGGCCAGGTTGCCGAGCTGCTCCTGGGCCAGGCCCAGGTTGTAGGCCACCTGGGCGGATTCAGGCAGATCCTGCTCGAGCTCGCGCAGGAGGGTGAGCGCACGGCGCGCGTCCTCGAACTTGCCCGTGGTGAGTATGGAGGTGGCTTCCTGCGCCTTCTGGCGCCGGGCGATGGCCTCTTGTTCTGCGGTGAGCACGGCGGGTACCGCGGTGGGGGGCATGGTGCTGGTGCCCGCGGCGGCTGGATCGGCGCTGGCCACAGGAGCGGACGACCCGGCCGTGGTCACGGCCTGAGGCTGGGTGGGGTCGGTGGTGGGGGGCTTCTTGATGAGGCAGGCGGAGAGGCCCAGCAGGCTGAGCACCAGGACGACGCGCATCACTGCACCCCCGGGGTGGTGGGAGCTGCGGACGGGCTGACAGCCTCGGGTTCGGGGCTGGCGGGAGCCGGCGGCTCGGGCAGATCGATGCTGAGCGGCCCAGCCGTGGGGCGCACCGACGGCTGGGTGGCGTAGCGCCGCTCGATCTTCTCGGCGGGGAACTCCTGCGGGAAGCGCACGTTCAAGAGCTCCACCGTGAGAGACTGCCACTCGGACCAGCGCTCGGCCTCGGCGGCCTCCGACAGGTTCTTGAGGGCGATGGCCTTGCCCTTCTCTTCTACTGGGATGCGGAGCTTGTCGAGCTCGGCGATGTAGAAGTCGATCTGCTCCTGGGTGAAGCCCTTGGGGGGCGGCGCATCGAAGAGCATCTGGGCGTAGGCGAAGTGGGCAGCGGCCTGGATGTACAGGGCAGCCGAGGAGTGGGTGAAGTCCTTGTACTTCTGGATGATGGCCAGGCAGCTGTCGGTGAGCTGCTTGAGCTGCTCGGGTTTCTCGTTGACCAGCAGCGGAGCGTCGTGCTCCTGGTCGCCGGTGAACTTGACCACCTGGTACTCCTCGAACTGCACCCACAGGGCGCGGAAGGCACCCTCGGCGGCGTAGAGGCGACCCTGGCCGGCGATGGTCTCACCCGCCTCGGCGTAGCCGGTGAACATGGCCTCGAGCTCTTCCCACTCGCGGTCCGCGTTGCGCTGCTGACCCAGGCCGGCGAGGATCTTGATGATGCGGTACTGGGCGGTGAGGGCGTGGTTGGTGTCCTGGCCCTCGTAGCGGGTGAGGTAGCGGCGGTAGAAGTCCAGCGCCTGGCGCTCGCCCACCTGCTCCCACTCGTTGCCCGCCAGGAAGAAGGCCTTCTCGGCGTCTTCGTTCTCGGGCCAGCGGGTGGCGTAGCTCTCGAGCCCGCGCGCGGCACCCTGGTGGTCGCCGATGCCGATGCGCAGGAAGGCCGCGTTGTAGATGGCGGCGGCCGCGTTCTCGGAGCTGGGGAAGTTGCGCACCAGGTCGTCGTAGTAGCGAATGGCGGTCTGCAGATCGAGGATCTGGGCGTAATTGCCGGCGATGCGGAAGTAGTAGCCCTCGGAGCGCTCGTCGGTGGGGTTTTCGTTGATGAACTGCTCGAACAGGGCGATGGCTTCATCGACCTTGCCGGTGCGCTCCAGGTTGTTGGCCTGGTTGAAGAAGGCGTCCTTGTAGTGGATCGACTCGGGGTAGTCGGCGCAGAACTGCTCGAAGGCCGCCGCGGCCTCGGCGCGCCGGTCTTCCTTGGCCAGCTGGTTGGCCAGCTTGAAGGCCGAGCCCTCTTCGAGGCCCTGCATGTCTGCCAACACCTTGTTGATCTCTTCGGGGCTGGCGGCCTCCTCCCCGGCATCGGCCACCACAGGCGCGAGGCGCTCGGGCAGCTCCTTGGCGTACTTGAACACGTTGGCCAGGTCGTTCTCGTCCTGGTAGGTGCGCACGATGAGCGCCACCGCGAACCCGGCCTCAGGGCGGCCCGGGAAGAGATCGATGATCTCCGTGAAGCGCTCGCGCGCCTCGTCGTAGTGGCCGAACTCGAAGTAGATCTGCGCCGGCAGGTAGTGCAGGGCCGCCAGGTTGTTCTCGCGCGGGGCCACGTAGGTCTGGTCGGTGAAGCGGGTGTCCACGATGCGGTCCGCCACCTCGATGAACAGCTCGTGCTCGTCGGTGATCATGTAGACCGGGATCTCGGCGCCCTGCTCGGTGGTGACGGTGCGCTCGACGATGGCATCGTCGGGGCGGGCTTCCACCTTGCCGTACTTGTCGATGAGCTTCTGCCGCCGAGCCTGCATGAGCTTGAAGAGCGAGCCGTCGCCGTAGGGGTGGGCGTCGGTCTTGAGCAGCTGCAGGAACTCCTTCTCGGCCTCGTCGAGCCGGCGCGCGTTGAAGAGCGCGTCGGCCAGGTACCACTCCATCTCGTAGTAGTCGTCGGCGAATGGGAAGCGCAGCAGGTACTCGCGGTACTTGTCGGCGGCGCGGGAGAAGTCTTCGGGCAGGCCCGATTCCTGGGCGGCGAAGTGGAAGTCCTTGGCCACGTTGGCCAGGGAGCGCTCGGTGTAGCCGCTGGCCACGGCCAGGGCGTCAGGGTTGGCGCGGTTGGCCTGCCACCAGTCGGTGGAGTCGTTGTAGCGGTCGGCCAGCACCAGCTCGGCCTGGGCCGAGGCCTCCACGTCGGGGACGGGGAGCGACATGTACAGCTGGGCCACCTTGAACTGGAACTCGGGGTTCTCCGGGTTGTTGGGCCAGCGGGTCTGCAGGTACTCGTAGGACTGGATGGCCTCATCGTAGCGAGCCTGGCGCGTGAGCACGTCGGCCAGCTTGATGTAGATGTCGAGCTCGTACTCGCGCTCGCCCGCCTCGGAGTAGAACTCCTCTGCCACCGCGAGAGGGGACTTCTTGAGATGATCGCCCATGTCGGCGAAGGAGATGGCGGCGTAGTCGATGGCCTCGGGCTTCATGGCGCTCTGCTCGCCGGTGGACAGGGCCAGGCGGTCGGAGTAGTCCAGCAGCTGCGTGAAGAGCCTGAGGGCTTCGGTGTATTCCTCGAAGCGTTCGACGCTGGCGAGCTTGTAGTGGGACCAGGCCAGCTTGTAGAGGCCCTTGTCGAAGTAGCGGGCGTCCTCGCCGGCGGTGACGATGGCCTCGTAGTGGAGGATGGCCTTGTCGATCTCGTTGTTGTCGAAGTAGTTCTCGCCCAGACGCATGTTGGCGTCGTTGGCGAATTCGCTGTCGGGGAAGCCATCTACCAGCTTCTGCAGGGCGGCGAGGCCGCGCTCGCGATCGGGGTGGAGGGCGTTCTCCTCGGTGTAGCAGTAGCCCATCATGTAGTAGACGCCGTCGATGTTCTCGTAGGACGGGTACTGCGTGGAGATGCGCTGGTAGAGATCGGCGGACCGGCCGTAGTCCTTCTGAGGGGCGGGGGGCGGCTCGGGGATGTCGAGCACATCGGGGGGCAGCGCCGCGATCTGCTGTTCGTACTCTATGAGCAGATCGTTGTAGCCCTCGTCGGCCACCAGGAAGTTGTTCTCGGTCTCCTCGTAGTACAGCTCCGCCAACCGGAACATCACGTGGGGCGTGGCCTCGGAGTAGGGGTACTTGACGAGGAAGTCTTCGAAGCGGGCCTTGGCCAGGGTGCGCAGCGCGGTCTCATCGTCGCGCAGCCCAGCGATGATGCGGCCGTAGCCATCGACGATCTGGCGCCGCTTGAGGGACTCCACCAGGTCGACGTAGTCGCTGGCGTCCTGGCGGAATTCGCCCATGCGGACCGCGAAGCGCCGGTGGGTGGTCTCGAAGGCGGCCAGCTCTGCGGGCACGGGCCCCGTGAGCCGCTCCACCTCGACCTGGGGGCCCTCTTCGGCCTCGGTCTGGCTGGAGTCGGCCTGCTGGGCCTGGACACCGCTGGAAGCGGCGAGCAGGAGCAACGCGGCGGCGGGGGTGAAGCGGGCCACGTCATTCCTCCAGCTTGGCGTGGATGGCGTTGAACCGGCGGTCGAGCTCCTTCATGAGCTCGACGCGCTCTTCGTTGAGCTGCTCGATGCGGTCGCTGACCTCGACCTTGCGGAGCCAGTAGACATCGACGATCCCCATATCGGCCTTCATGACCGAATCATTGAAGAACGTGGCGAGCTCATCGAAGCCCGCCCTGGTGGCGTCGACACCCAGCACGTCGGTCTCGCGCAGGGTGTTGGCCACACCCGCCTCGAGCCGTGAGAGCTTGAGGGTCTCGCGTTGGAACTGGTCCTGGAGCCTGACGATCTCTTCCTGCTCCACCTGGGTGAGCAGCGTAGCCACCTCGTCGGTGCGCGTGGACATGCGGTCGATGTCGGACCACAGCACGTCGATGCGGGAGAAGAAGCTGTAGGCGCCCGGGACCGTGGCCTTGGAGCGGAAGTCGCCCAGCTTGCGGCGCACGGACTGGAAGTCGCTGACCAGGGCCTGGTCGATGGCCGCCATGCCGGCGTCGGCCTGCTCTGTCTCTCCGCCGACGATCAGGCGCAGCCGGGCCTCGGACTGCAGCGGTCTGAGCTGCTGCACCGACGACCGCAGGATCTCCTGCACGACCTCGAGCTCGCGGCGCAGGGTGCGCATCTCGTCGTCGTTCAGGCCGTGCTGGCCTCCCTCGAGGTAGTCTTCGGTGGCCTCGGCTTCGGTGAGCAGGTCGCGGGCGGTCTGCTCCACCAGGAAGGCCTGGGACTGGACGGCGCGGACCTGGTCGGCGCGCACCTTGTCGCGCTCGACATCGGCGAGATCGGTGCGCTGATCTTCGGAGGCCATGTCGGACACCAGCATGCGCTCCTGCTGGATGTTGCGCACCTGGTCCTGGGTGGCGCCCCGGGTACCCGAGATGAGGTACTCCTCTTCGAGGGCCAGCAGATCGCCCATGAGCGCCACGTGGTCGACGCGCAGCCACTTGATGGTCTCGTACGCGTTCTGGAAGGCTCCCAGGGAGGTGACCCCGGCCGTGAAGACCTGGTCGAGCTCTTCGGCCATCTCGTTGCTGCGGTCGATCTCTCGACGCTGCGAGTCCAGCTCGCGGCGCATGTCGACGATGGCTGCGATGTCGTCGCGGCTGTAGAGCATCTCGGCGGCGAAGGGCGGGAGGCCTTCGCGGTCGAGTCGATCCAGGGCGTCTTCTTCAGCGAGGCGCTCGAAGAACACCCGCGGCTGTTCCCGGCTCACGGCCACGGCCGCCACCAGGTCGCGGATGGGGCTGTACTCGATGACCACGCGCTCGTAGGCGGCGTTGGCGCTCTCGTAGCGCTCTTGCTTCATGTGCAGGTGGCCGCGGATGACCTTGAGCTGGGCGGCGTAGCGGTGCTCGGGGTAGGCCAGCAGGAAGATCTCCACCGCCCGCAGGGCTTCCTGGAAGTCTTCCTGCTTGATGAAGGTCCACACCAGCTCGTAGAGCTGATCGGCGAAGTAGCGCGAGTCGCGCCCCACGTTGAGGTAGGCCTCGGTGGCTTCGCGGTAGTTGCCCAGCTCGTACTGGACACGCCCGTAGGCCAGGTTGGCGAGATCCACCACTTCGCGGATGTTGGCGTCGGTGACCGGCACCTCTGACACCGCCCGGAATTCCATGGCGGCGTCCTCGAGCTTGTCCTGCAGAACCAGGATGGTGCCCACGAAGTAGTGGGCACGGGCGAACTGCTCGCCACCCGAACAGCACTCCAGGAACAGGGACTTGGCCCGGGCCCAGTCGCCCTGGCGGTACAGGGACTTGGCCACCGTGTAGTTGATCAGCGGGTTGGCCGCGACCATGCGCGTGGCGATGTACTTGTTGTACAGATCGTAGAAGGACTCCGAGTCGTTGGTGAGCCCGTAGAGCTCCAGCAGGCGGCGCACCGCACCGGCGAAGAAGGGGTGCGCGTCGCCCTGCCGCGTGATGTGCAGGTAGGCCTCTTCGGCGGTGACGTAGTTCTCGAGCTCGAAGAGGGTCTCGCCCAGGTACCACTCGGCGTCGTGCCGCACGGTGTCGGAGACGATGGCACCCGAGCGGATCAGCACGTCGAATTCGAGGGCGGCGCGCTCGGTGTCGCCCATCAGGGCCGAGAAGACGGCGTCTTCGTAGCGCTTCTGGGCTTCGGCCGCCGACAGGAACCCGGAGCGAGTGGTGGCTACATCGGAGATGCGAGAGAGGGTGGACAGCTGCTCGCTATAGCGCAGCTCGATCTCGTCGAGCCGGGCCCCGAGGTCGGGTTCCTGGGCCAGGGCGAGGCCAGCGTGGCTGGCCAGCAGCAGCAGCCCGGCCCCCAGGAGGGAGCCGAGGCGCGGAAGAAGGATGGGCTTGATGCACGCCATGAGGCGATCACATTCCGGGCCCGACCCTCGTGCAGCTGAGATCGTACTCGACCCAGGGACGCTCCACGAAGGACCTGCCGATACCCTTGCGTTCCTTGATGCGGATCCAGACCTCGCAGCTCTTCCCGTCTTCAGCGGCGAACGCGTAGCTGGACTGGACGTTGAAGGTGTACTGATCCACATAGGAGAAGACACCGAAGCCGTTGCCCCGCAGCACCATGGACACCGCGATGGTGTGGTTGCCGGCGGGGATGGGGCCGTCGTGGAGCTTGAACTCCTTGCTGCCGCTCAGGGACTCGTCGAGCACGGTCTTGGAGTAGATGCTCTGACCGTCGAGGTAGTAGTTGACGGACTGGATGGTGAAGGCGGGGCCCAGCTCGTTCTTGTGCCACAGCATGGCGCGAGCGCCGGAGGTGGAGCCCTGGATCACGATCTCCTTGAGCAGCTGCAGGGTGGCCTTGGCCCTGAAGACCTGCTCCTTGAGTCCGTTCACTTCTTCTTCAGCGGTGAGCAGCCGGCGGTTGAAGTCGGCCGGCACGGCCTGGCCTTCTCCGCCGAGGGTCTCCTCCTGCACACCCGCAGACGCGGGGGCAGCCCCGTCTTGTCCGCCCGCGATGTCAGCATCGGACTGGGCCAGCGCGACACCGGCCCAGGCGACGACGGCCAGGACCAGCAAGAGCCTCCGCAACAACCGTTCCATACTGCGATCTCCTGCCTCTCGTTACGGCAGCCGGTGGCGCAACCACCGCTGCGCGAGGCGAACCCCGCCGGATCTGGATTCCGAGTTCGGGGGCTCCTTCCTATACCGCTGCGGCATGAGGAGTGTCAACGAAAGGGAAAAAAGGGCTTGGTTCGCTACCGTGGGGCACATGAGCGGCTCCGCGAGCCGCCGCGGGAAGGCGGAGACGATCACTCACCGGTGTCCCCTGGGGCTTCGTCCTCGGCCACCGCCACCTCGGGGCTGTCGCCCAGCTCCAGGAGGGTCTCTACGAAGCGGTCCTGCAGCCGGCGCGCGCGGGACAGGGGACCCCGGATCTCGTTCACCAGGAACGCGAAGGCGTAGACCTCGCCATCGGCCGCGTCCACGTAGCCCGCGAGGCAGTGTACGCCGTTGAGGGAGCCGGTCTTACCCCGCACCCGACCCGCGTGGTCATCGTCCCGAAAGCGGGAGCGGAGCGTCCCGTCGAGCCCGCCGATGGCCAGCGCAGAGCGGAACTCGGAGCCGACCAGCCGGTCATCGTGCATGTCCAGCAAGACCGCGGTGAGCAGATCCGGCCTGACCTCGATCTGGCGGGAGAGCCCGGAGCCGTTGACCAGGTGGTAGTCGTCCTCGGGGATGCCCAGCCCGTCCAGGTAATCGCGCACGACCTGCAGGCCCTTCTCGGTGGTGCCAGGGGCGCCCAGCAGCTCGCCCCCCATGGCCTTGAGCACCTGCTCGGCCATGAAGTTGTTGCTGTGCTTGTCGACGCGCTGGAGGATGGTGGCCAGGGAATCGGACTCCAGCCGCACCAGCAGCTCGGCGGCGGCGGGCGTGGCGCCCTGCACGAAGTGGCCCTTGGTGCTGATGCCCTGCTGCTTGCACAGGGCAGCGAAGGCGCCGGTGAAGTAGGCGGTGGGATCGCCCACCGACCTGTAGTAGCGCCGCACGCTGCTGCGGGCGGGGATCACGCCGCTCAGGACGAAGCGGGTCTGGCTGCCCTCGAGCTGCCGCTCCAGCTTGAGCCAGCGGCGCCCGTTGGACGGCCCGGTGGTGACGTGGTTCTGCACCTCGATGACCGCCGAGGGGGTCTCGAGCTCCACCCTGGCGGGCTCGCCGGGGGACGAGCCGGGGCCCACGAACAGCGCCACCGTGTTGAAGTTCAGGGACAGGGCACCCAGCGCCGGGAAGTAGGCCGGGCCGTCCTCCAGGTCCTGCTTCTTGTGCCAGCCCGGGATCCCCGGGTCGTTGTCGAAGGCGGTGTCGTCGAACACCACGTCGCCGCGCACCTCGCGCACACCCTCCAGGCGGACCTCCTGGACCAGCTTCCAGAGCCGCTCCAGGACCAGGGTGGGATCGCCGCCTCCGCGCACGTAGAGGTTGCCCTGCAGCACACCGTCATCGCCGAGGTCGCCGTCGTGGAGGATCTCGGTGCTGAAGCGCCAGGCGGGGCCGAGGGTGCGCAGGGCCGCGGCGGTGGTGACCACCTTCATGGTGGAGGCGGGCAGCAGCGCGCGATCGGCCTTGTAGGCGTAGACTTCTTCGCCGGTGGCCGCGTGCACCACGTGCACCGAGGCGGGGGAACGCAGCAGCAGGGAGTCGTCGAGCACCGGATCCAGCAGCCCGGTGAGGATGGGCTCGGCGGGTTCGGCAACCAGGATCGCCTGCTCGTCCGCCGGCGCGGGAGGAGGCTCCTCAGCTCGCAGCTCGCCCGAGATACCGACACTGAACAGGAGGGCGGGGAGCAGGCTCGGGAGGAGCTTCCTCATCAGCACCATGGAGCGCCTCCGTGGATGGAGCGGAGCGAACGACGCGAAGTTGAAGCCATCATAGCCTCGAACACCGCAGACATGGAAACCCGTCACGCGCCCGGAAAGGGTTTTTGTATGCTGATATAGAGCTGTCTATCTTGATCATGCCTGAGGTATAGGTCTTTACATGACAAGAGCAAAGGTCCGCCATGCCCGCGGTGCCGAGGTGCACCGAGGAGGGAATCGTCGATTGCCTTCGACCTTTCCTCGTGTCATGGAGTTCCCTCGGGAGCCATCATGATGAGCAGACACGGCGCCTGCACGGGCCTCTTCGTGATCCTATCGGCCGGCCTGGCCGCGACTGGAGCCCGTTCTTCGCCCGGCGAGCCCACACGCATCAGCGTTCCGGGTGTGGGGCTGGCCACCGACGACGCCACGGGCAGCATCGCCACCAACCCGGCGCTGTTCGTCTTCGACCCCGATCCAGGCCTGTCCCTGCGCTACCAGCAGCGCCTCTCCGATCCCCTCTCGGCCTTCCACCTGAGCAGCTCGGCCAGCGGCGCCGGGCTGGGGCTGTTCTACCGCGGAGGCCCCAGCAGCGACACCCAGCTCTGGGGACTGCAGTCCTCCCTGGGCCTGCACCTCACCGAAGACCTCACCCTCGGCAGCAGCTTCTGGTGGTACCTGCCCGACGGCTCCGACAGCAATTTCAGCTCCTGGGACCTGGGCATCGGCTACCGCCCGCTGCACTTTCTGGGCTTCGGGGCCGTGGCCCAGAACATCGGCAGCCCCGCCCCAGAGCACGGCGCGGTGGGCATCTACGGGCTGGGGCTGGCCCTGCGTCCCATGGGCGACAGCGCCATCCTTGGTGTGGACCAGTTCTTCTCCGACAGCAGCGGCGTCAGCGAAGACGACGCCCTGCCCGCTCACACCACCCAGCTGTCCCTGCGCGTTCGCCCCGTGCGGGGCCTGGAGCTCCGGGCCTACGGCAACGATCACCTCGAATTCGGTGGCGGCCTGCGCGTGGCCTTCGGCGGCGGCGCGGTGGGGGCCTGGGGCTCCCACATGTCCTCGGACACACCGTCCCTCGTGGGCGGCCTCGAGACCACCGAGCCCGGTGAGCGCCTCGTGGGGCTCGGCCGCCGCATCCCCAGCATCCACCTGCACACCGAGTACCCCTACGAGCCGCGGGCCACGCTGTTCAGCCCTCCCCAGGAGAGCTACCTGCAGCTGCTCAGGCGCCTGCGGGAGGCCACCCACGACCGCGCCGTCGACGGCGTGCTGCTGCACCTGGACCGCACACCCTTCAGCCTCGCACAGATCCAGGAGCTCAGGGACCTCATCGGCGAGCTGCGCGCCGCCGACCGCGCCGTGGTGGTCTACCTGGACGAAGCGGCCGACAACAGGGCCTACTACCTGGCCTCGGCCGCCACCGAGATCTACCTGCACCCGGCCGCGGAGCTGGATCTCACGGGGCTGTCCGCCGAGACCCTCTACTACCGGGGTGCGCTGGACCTCCTGGGTGTCCAGGCCGAGTACCAGCGCCGCTCGGAGTACAAGTCGGCCACCGAGCCCGCCACCCGCCACAGCCCCTCGGAGCCAGCCTCCGAGCAGCTGAACGAGCTGCTCGACGACCTCTACGGCGCGCTGGTGGACGGCATCGCGCAGGGCCGGAGCTTCGAGCCGAGCCGCGTGCGCGAGCTGGTGGACGGAGGCCCCTACACCGCGCGCGAAGCCGAAGATCGAGATCTCGTGGACGGGCTGCTGTACCCCGACCAGCTCGAAGAGGAGCTCGAAGAGGTCTACAGTGAGCACTACCAGCTCGACGAGGAGTACCTGGTGGAGCCCCAGCACAGCGGCTGGCAGGCGCCGCGCCGCATCGCCGTCGTGGTTGTGGACGGCGTCATCAGCTCGGGAGAGTCTGCCCCGCCCACCATCCTCGGTGGGGGCACCGTGGGCTCGGAGACCGTGGTCCAGGCGCTGGACCAGGCCCGCGAGGATCCCACCGTCAAGGCCGTGGTGCTGCGGGTGGACAGCCCGGGCGGCTCCGCCTTCGCCAGCGATGACATGTGGCGCGCGGTGCGCCGCCTGCGCGACGAGGACAAGCCGGTGGTGGTGAGCATGGGCGGCGTGGCGGCCTCCGGTGGCTACTACGCCTCCGCGGACGCCGACGTGATCTACGCTCAGCCCAGCACGATCACTGGCTCCATCGGCGTCTACGGGGGCAAGGTCTCCCTGGCGGGGCTCTACGAGAAGGTGGGCATCTCCAGCACCATCTGGGCGCGGGGTCGAAAGTCCGCCATGTGGTCCAGCTCCAGGCCGCTGGATCCAGTGGAGAGCGAGGCCCTGGAGCGCATGATCGAGGAGACCTACCAGCAGTTCAAGTCGCGGGTGGCCGACGGCCGCGACCTGGACGACGACGAGGTGGAGCAGGTGGCTCGGGGCCGGGTCTGGTCCGGGCAGCGAGCCCAGCAGCTGGGCCTGGTGGACGAGCTGGGAGGCCTGTTCGACGCGGTGGACCGCGCGCGGGCCGAGGCGGGCATCAAGCCGGGCGCCCGCTACGAGCTGGTCACCTACGAGAGCCAGCGCGACACCCTCGGCGAGCTCCCTCGGCGCCTCATCCGCGCGGTCACGGGTCCCCAGCTGATCGCGCCCGAGCTGCCGCGCGGCTTCGAGTCCCTCGAGACCTGGCGCGCGCTCCAGCACGAACGCATCTTCGCGATCATGCCCTACACGGTGGAGATCCGGTGAGCCCCAAGGGCATCCGCGTCCTGGTCGTGGACGACGACCGCGCGGTGCGCTCGGCGCTCCGGGTCAACCTCCAGAAGGCCGGCATCAAGGTCCAGCTGTCCTCCAGCGCCGAGCAGGCCCTGGAGCTGCTCGAAGAGCAGGCCTTCGACCTGCTCCTCACCGACATGCGCATGGGGGGCATGGGGGGCATCGAGCTGCTGCAGCGGGTGCGCGAGCGCTGGCCCACCATCGAGGTGGTGGTCATGACCGGCTACGGCAACGTGGACGATGCCGTGGCGGCCATGAAAGGCGGGGCCGCCGACTACATCATCAAGCCGGTGAGCAAGAACGAGCTGCTGGTGATCATGGAGCGGGCCCTGGAGGCCCGCGATCTGCGCGCCGAGGTGGTGGCCCTGCGGCGCGAGGTGGAGTCCCAGTGGGGCCTCACCAACATCGTGGGCTCCAGCCCACCCATGAAACAGGTCTACGACCTGGTCCGGGCCGTGGCCGACACCAGCGCGCTGGTGCTGCTGCAGGGCGAGACCGGCACGGGCAAGGAGCTGATCGCCCACGCCATCCACCAGCTCAGCCCCCGCAAGAAGGCACCCTTCGTGCGGGTCAACTGCACCGCGCTGCCCGACACACTGCTGGAGAGCGAGCTGTTCGGACACGAGCGCGGGGCCTTCACCGGCGCGGTGCGCGGCCACCAGGGTCGCTTCGAGCAGGCAGACGGCGGCACCCTGTTCCTGGACGAGATCGGAGACATCTCCCCCGCCATGCAGGCCAAGCTCCTGCACGTGCTCGAGAGCAGCGAGTTCCGCAGGCTGGGGGGCAGAGAGCCCGTGCGCTCCGACGCCCGCATCGTCGCCGCCACCAACAGGAACCTGCGCGCCAGCGTGACCGAGGGCTCGTTCCGCAACGACCTCTTCTACCGACTCAACGTCTTCACCATCGTGCTCCCACCGCTGCGCGACCGGCGATCAGACATCCCCGCCCTGGTCCAGCACTTCCTCAAGCGCTTCGCCGATCGCAGCGCGCGCCCGGCGGTGGGGGTCTCGGCGGCGGTGATGTCGCGCCTGGTGGCCTACAGCTGGCCGGGCAACGTGCGCGAGCTGGAGCATGTGCTCGAGCGCTCGCTGATCCTCTGCAAGGGGCCGGAGATCCAGGCGGTGGATCTACCGGAGCAGGGCCTGCCGGTGAGCCCGCCTGCCCCGGGTGCCCCCGCAGGCGCCGGCCTGGTCCACGCCCTGCGCAGCTACGAGCGCCACATGGTCATGGCGGCCCTGCGCGAGGCCGGGGGGGTGCAGGCCCGCGCCGCCAGGGCCCTGGGGATCTCTCGCTCCAACCTGCACTACAGGATCAGGAAGCTCGACATCGACCTGTCGGAGCTGGGCTGAACGAGCGGCTCAATCCAGGTACAGGGCGCGCAGCTCGTCGCAGCCTTCCATGTCGATGAGCATCTCCACGCCGTCGTCGCAGGCTTCCAGCGCCAGGCGCACCTCGCGGGGCTCGAGGTCGGCGCGGGTCATGGCCCAGTCGTTCTCGCACTGACGCCGAAAGGACCGCTGGCTGCTGGCGCCCAGGTCCTCCCAGCTGGCGGACCACTGATCCAGGCACAGCGCCAGCCGAGCCGTGGTGCGCACGCACAGGCTCTCGCAGTCGTCGGCGCCGCAGCCCGCGGTCCCGAGTGCGAGCGAGGCGAGGAGGAGGATGGTGGCCCAAGGCAGACTTGAACTGCCGACACAGGGATTTTCAGTCCCCTGCTCTACCAACTGAGCTACCGGGCCATCCAGAAAATCGAAGGGGTGAGGGAAGAGCGGTGAACGATTGTGCGGGAGCAAGTGATCGCCAGCCACAGACACTACATTCAACCTGCGAACTCAACGCGACGCGATCACCACAGACGCCAGACACGCCCGACGAACGGCCCCTGTTTACCGCGGGTCCTCCGGGCTGTCAACGGTGCGGGGCCATATGCTCCCGCAGGTCGGCGGACGGCTACCGCAGGGGCGCGATGACGGGATAGCGGAGGGGTGCAACAGCGTCACAAGAGACCAGGACGGCCGGTCATGACAGCCAGCGCAGCCCCGCAGCCCATCCGAGCGGTGAGCTTCGATCTCGACGGCACCCTGTACGCCACCGGCGCCCACCGCACGCGCCTGCTCCTGCGCCTGCTGCCCCAGCTCAGGGTGGTGCGGGCCTGGCGGGCCACCCTGGACGAGCTGCGCGCGGAGCGCCACCCGGACCTGGACCAGGCGCTGACCCGGGGCGTCGCCGAGCGGCTGGGCATCAGCCGGGAGCGCGCCGCGGAGCGCCTGCACAAGCTCCTGGAGCAGACCTGGGCCCCCGCCCTGCGCCCGAAGCACGTGCTGCCGGGTCTGCACGATGCGCTGGCGGTCCTGGACGCGCGGGGCATCCCCCGCGCTGTCGCCAGCGACCTGGCGGCCGAGCACAAGCTGCAACGGCTGGGGCTGGCCGAGGGCTGGCAGGTGGTGCTCGACGCCACCAGCCTGGGAGCCCTCAAGCCCTGGCCGGACCTGCTGCAGGCCACCGCCCAGGCGCTGGGCTGCCCCGCGGCCCAGCTGCTGCACGTGGGCGATCGCGATGACACCGACGGCGAAGCAGCCCGCCGGGCAGGCGCCCGTTACCTGGACGTTCACGACCAGGACGGCTCCACCGCCACGCTGCCGGCGCGCCTGGCCGCCATGCTCGACGCGCCAGGCGGAGCGGGCCGCCAGGAGGTGCCGGAGTGAACCCTGCCTGGATCAAGGTCTGCGGCGTCACCACCGTGCAGGACGGCTGCCTGGTGGAGGCGCTGGGAGCCGACGCCATCGGCATGACGCTGGTACCGGACGACCCCCGCAGCCTGCGCCTGGACCAGGCCGCGGAGATCGCCGCCACGGTCACCATCGAGACGGTGTTGGTGGTCCAGGACGCTGATCCGGAGCTCCTGCGGCGGGCCATCCTCACCATCTCGCCCTCGCGCCTGCAGGTGGATCGCACTCCGCCGCCCGAAGACTCGCCGCCCCCCATTCCCTGGTACCGCAGCTTCCGCTGCGGCGGGCGCCAGGCCATCTCCGCCCTCAAGGACTACCCCGGCGACCGCTTCCTGCTGCGGGTGGACCAGCCGCTGCTGCCCCCGGGTCCAGCCTGGCAGCGAGACCGCAGCCTGCTCAAGGAGATCGGACGCATGGGCGCCATGGTCCTGGGCGGCCTGCCCGACCTGCAGCGGCTGGACGCCGCGCTGGACCGCACCCGCCCCTGGGGCGTGGAGCTGCGAGAGGCCGTGGAGCAGGAGCCGGGCGTCATCGACCGAGACGCCCTGGTCGAGGCCCTGCGCAGCTGCGGCCGGCGTTGATCAGCGGCGGCGCGACCGCAGGATGGCGCGCCCCACAGCCACCAGCCGCCAGCCGGTGTGCAGCACCAGGGCGCCGTACAGGAAGGGCCCGAGCATGTGCAGCTGGAAGGCCTGCACCACCTGGCCGTGGCCCATGAAGGTGAAGGAGCGGGTCAGGCCGCAGCCGGGGCAGCGCCAGCCGGTGAGGCTGTGCCACAGGCAGGTGGAGGGCAGCTCGTAGCCGAACAGGGACACGCCGCCCGTGGAGGGCTCCAGCACCACCGACAGCACGAGGATGGCGGTGAAGGCCACCGTGAAGACCAGCTCCGCCTGCTGCAGAGGGTTGGGCCGCCAGGGAGGAGCCGGCTCGCGCTCAGGCACGCCGCGGGCCCCGGCCGCCGCGGCCGAGATCGTGGGCCACCCGGTCGAGGATGCCGTTGACGAAGGCCCGGCTGTCGTCGCCTCCGAAGCGCTTGGCCAGCTCGACGGCTTCGTTGATGGTGACGCTGACCGGGATGTCCCGCAGCACCAGCAGCTCGAAGCAGGCCAGGCGCAGGATGTTGCGATCCACCACCGGCATGCGCACCAGGCGCCAGTTCAGGCTGGCGTCCTCGATCATGCCGTCGATCTGCTCGCGGCGGCTGTGCACGCCCTGGGACAGGGAGGAGGCGAAGCCCGCCTGGTCGCCCAGCAGCGCGGAATCCCCCAGGGTCCCGTCGTCGTCGAGCAGGGCAGCCTGCAGCATGCCCAGGGCCTGCTCGGGGGTCCCGCCGGCCAGATCGGCCAGGTACAGGGCCTGGAGAACGAGCTCGCGCGAGCGCCGACGACCAGGCAAGTTCAGGCCTCCTTGATCGCGCTCAACAGGTTGGCCATCTCGAGGGCGGACAGGGCCGCCTCGGCCCCCTTGTTGCCCATCTTGGTGCCGGCCCGGTCCACCGCCTGCTCCACGTTGTCGGTGGTGAGGATGCCGAAGGACACAGGCACATCGGTGTCGAGCGCCACCGCCGCGATGCCCTTGGAGACCTCCGCCGCCACGTAATCGAAGTGGGGCGTGCCACCCCTGATCACGCAGCCCAGGGCCACCACGCCGTCGTAGCGGCCCGTGGCCGCCACGCGCCGGACCACCATGGGCAGCTCGAAGGAGCCCGGGGTCCACACCACGTGCACGCGCTGCTCGAGATCCACGCCGTGGCGGTTGAGCGCGTCGAGGGCGCCTTCGAGCAGGCGCTGGGTGATGAAGCTGTTGAACCGGCTGACCACGATGGCGAAGCTGCCACCGGTGTCCTGCAGGAGTCCTTCGAAGGTGCGAGGCATGGCTCCTCCCGGGTGGGGTGCGTTCATCGCTGGCCCATGGGTATCTCGTTGCAGGCCGGCGCTCATCCCCTGGAAGACGGGCGGGTGATCAGCCCTTGAGCAGGTGGCCCAGGTGCCTGCGCTGCACCTCCAGGAAGGCGCGGGTCTCGCTGGAGTCGCCCACCTCGAGGGGCACCCGCTCCACGACGCGCAGGCCGAAGCCTTCCAGGCCCACGATCTTGCGCGGGTTGTTGGTGAGCAGGCGCAGCTCGGCGACCCCCAGGCCCGACAGGACCTGGGCCCCCACCCCGAAGTCGCGCAGCTCGGCTTCGCCGGTGCGCACGGGCTCATCGCTGCTGGGGCCGCGCGGCTGCAGGTGGGCGCGGATCCGATCCAGCAGCTGACCGGGCTCGTCGTGGGAGTCCAGGTGCATGTAGAGCAGCACGCCGCGGTCCTCGCCGGCGATGTGCGCCAGAGCCGCCTCGAGCTGCGCGCCGCAGTCGCAGGTGAGCCCGTGGAACACGTCGCCCGGCAAGCAGCAGGTCTGCACCCGCACCAGCGGCGGGGGGCCGCCCCGGAGGTCACCGCGGCTCAAGGCCAGGTGCAGGCGACCGTCCACCGAGGCCCGGAACAGGCACAGGCGGAAGCTGCCCAGATCCCGGATGGGCAGCTCGGTCTCCAGCACCACCTCGACGGTGCGCTCGTGGCGCAGGCGCCAGCGGATGATGTCCTCAACCGTACAGATGCGCAGGCGATGCTGGGCGCCGAAGCGCTCCAGATCCGGCAGCCGCGCCATGGTGCCGTCGTCGTTCATCACCTCGCAGATCACCCCGGCCGGAGAGAAGCCGGCCAGGCGCGCCAGGTCCACCGAGCCCTCGGTCTGGCCGGTGCGCACGAGCACACCGCCGTTGCGGGCCTTCAGGGGGAAGACATGGCCAGGGGTCTCCAGGTCGTCGGGTCCGGTGCCGGGATCCACCGCCAGCAGGATGGTGTGGGCGCGGTCCTGGGCGGAGATGCCGGTGGTGATGCCGGTGCGGGCTTCGATGGAGACGGTGAAGCCGGTGCCGAAGCGCCCGCGGTTGCGGGTGGCCATCATGGGCAGCTCGAGCTCGGCCACCCGCCGCTCGCTCAGGGGCAGGCAAATGAGCCCACGAGCGTGGGTGGCCATGAAGTTGATGGCCTCGGGGGTGACACGATCGGCGGCCATGACCAGGTCGCCCTCGTTCTCGCGGTCTTCGTCGTCCACCAGGATGACCATGCGGCCAGCGCGGAGGTCGGCCAGGGCCAGCTCCATGCGGCGCAGGGGATCGGGATCCATCACGACGAAGCCGTCTCGAAGGGGTGCGTTGGGCACCATGCTTGCTCCTTGGGGGGCGCGGATCTCTCAGAGGAAGCCGTTCTGGCGCAGCCGCTCGAGATCGAGGCCGCCTTCTCCGCCGGGATCACCCCCGCCCAGCAGGCGCTCCACGTAGCGCGCGAGCACGTCCACCTCGATGTTGACGGCCTGGCCGGCGGCCAGCTGCCCCAGGCGGGTGGACTGGGCGGTGTGGGGGATGATGTCGACGCGGAAGGCCGCCCCGCGCAGCTCGTTGACGGTGAGGCTCACGCCATCTACCGCCACGCTGCCCTTGGGTGCCAGGTAGCGCAGCAGCTCGGAGGGGAGGCCGATCCAGATCACCCGGCTCTCTCGCGACCGCTCGGCGCGCTCGACGCGACCGATGCCATCCACGTGGCCCTGCACGATGTGGCCCCCGAGCCGGTCTCCCAGGCGCAGGGCGCGCTCCAGGTGCACCCGCCGGCCCGGCCTCCAGGAGCCCAGCGTGCTGCGCTGCACGGTCTCGCCGCCGGCCACCACCTCGTAGCGGCCCGGTCCCGGGAACGCGGTGGCGGTGAGGCAGACGCCGTCGGCGGCCACGGAGTCGCCCACCTGGATGCCCTGGGTGTCCAGCGCGGTGCGCAGCTCGATCCTGCGTCCACCCCCCTGGGGGTGCACGGC
This sequence comes from uncultured Enterobacterales bacterium, assembly GCA_964512185.1. Classification (GTDB taxonomy): domain Bacteria; phylum Myxococcota_A; class UBA796; order UBA796; family JAFGLY01; genus CAZEJJ01. The sequence continues at coordinate 43,270 of CAZEJJ010000039.1, forward strand.
CAGCACGGTACCCACGTCCTCGACCAGACCGGTGAACATGGCAGCTCCGGGTGTTGGATCCCTATGTATCCCGACGCTCGAGCTCCAGGAGCAGGTCTTCGCCGAGCTGCTCGCTGCGCAGCAGGCGCAGCTGCCAGGCCTGGGACAGGCGGGCGATGCCGGGGCCCGCCACCCAGCCGGGGCCGCCGGCCAGGATCCGGGGGGCCAGGTAGAGCAGCACGCGATCCACCAGGCCGGCGTCCAGGAAGGCGCGGTGGACCTCGCCCCCGCCCTCCACCAGGACGGACTGCAGGCCCCGCTGGCAGAGGTCGGCCAGCACCGCCTGCAGCTGCACCCCCGCGCTGGAGGCCTCCACCCGCACCACGGTGGCGGGGTGGTCTGCGGGCGGCGGGGCACAGGAGTAGACCAGGGCGCGCCGCCCAGCGGCGAAGACCTGGGCTGAGGGGGGCACACGCAGCCGGCTGTCCAGCAGCACGGGCACCGCATCTCTCCCCCCAGGGCGCCGCGTGTCGAGCCGGGGATCGTCGGCCAGCGCCGTACCGGAGCCCACCAGCACGGCGTCGTGGCGATCCCGCAGCCGGTGCACGTGCTCCCGCGCCTGGGGCCCGGTGATCCACCGGCTCTCGCCCGTGGTGGTGGCGATGCGACCGTCGAGGGTGGCAGCGGCCTTGAGGACCACCAGCGGGCGCGCCTGGGTCATGGCGCAGGTGAAGGCCCGGTTGAGCGCCATGCAGTCGGACTCCAGGGAGCTCAGCTCCACCTGCACGCCCGCCGCCCGCAGGCGCTCGATGCCGCGCCCCGCCACCCGGGGGTTGGGGTCGGGCATGCCCACCACCACTCGCGAGATGCCCGCCCGCACGATGGCGTCGGTGCAGGGCGGTGTGCGGCCCTGGTGGCAGCAGGGCTCCAGGTTCACGTACAGCGTGGCGCCCTGCGCGGCGGCGCCGGCCCGGGCCAGCGCCACCACCTCGGCGTGGGGAGCGCCGGCGCGCTCATGCCAGCCCTCACCCACCACCTGCTGGGCGCGCAGGACCACCGCGCCCACCAGGGGGTTGGGGGAGGTGCGGCCGGCGGCGCGATCCGCCAGCTCCAGGCAGCGGCGCATCCAGCGCGCCTCGTTCATTCCTCGCCCCGCTGCACCACGCCCGCCACCAGGTCGAGCAAGGCCTCGGGGCTCTCCAGCTCCTGGTAGACCGAGGCGAAGCGCAGGTAGGCCACGGGATCGAGATCCCTCAACAGCTCCAGCACCAGGCGACCGATCTCCACGGACTGGATCTCCCGCTCGCCCAGCTCCAGCGCGGCGCGCTCCACACCGTCGACGGCCTGGTCGATGCGCTCGGCGGTGAGGGGCCGCTTGCGGCAGGCCAGGCTCAGCCCCGTGCGCAGCTTCTCCCGGTTGAAGGGCTCGCGGCGCCCGTCCTTCTTGACCACCATGGGCAGCCTGAGCTCGGCGCGCTCCTGGGTGGTGAAGCGCCGGGCGCAGCCCTCGCACTCGCGCCTGCGTCGGATGCTTGCCTCGGAGGACCGCGAGTCGATGACCCGGCTGTCCCTGTGCCCGCAGAAGGGGCAACGCAAGGCTCAGGCTCCTTCGGGCAGCTCGACCCGATCGAACATGGCCACCCGCTGCGCGTGGCGCCCACCCTGAAAGCTGGTGTCCAGGAAAGCCTGCAGGCAGGCCTCGGCGAGCCCGGGCCCGATGACCCGCGCCCCGAGGCAGATGATGCGGGCGTCGTTGTGCTCGCGGATGGCGGCGGCGGAGAAGGTGTCGGAGACCACCCCGGCCCGCACCCCCGGCACCGTGTTGGCGGCCATGGCCATGCCCTGCCCCGTGCCGCAGACCAGCACACCGAGCTGGGCCTCACCGCTGGTGACAGCGCGGGCCACGGCGGCGGCGAAGTCCGGGTAGTGGCAGCTGGCGTGGCCCTGGGTGCCCAGGTCGCGCACGGCGTGACCGCGCTCGCTCAGCCAGGCCACCAGGTGGTCCTTGAGGTCCACCCCGGCGTGGTCGGAGCCCACAGCGAGGGGGGGCAGGGTCGCAGCGCTCATGCTCGCTCCTCGTAGCTCCGGAAGACCAGGCAGGCGTTGGTCCCGCCGAAGCCAAAGGCGTTGGACAGGGCGACGCGGGCGTCGGCCTGCCTCGCCTGCCGGGGAATGTAGTCCAGATCGCAGTCGGGACCAGGCCGCAGCAGGGTGGAGGTGGGCGGGAGCTCTCCGCTGTGCAGCGCCAGCACCGTGGCCACGGCCTCGACTCCGCCGGCCGCCCCCAGCATGTGCCCGGTGGTGGACTTGGTGGAGGAGACCGGGAGGCGGGCGGCGTGCTGGCCGAAGACGGTCTTGATGGCGCGGGTCTCCGCCACGTCGTTGGTGGTGGTGGAGGTGCCGTGGGCGTTGATGTAGCCCACCTGGTCGGGCTCGAACCCGGCGGCCGCCAGCGCCCTGCGCATGCAATAGGCCGCGCCGCGCCCGTCGGGCGGAGGCGAGGTGAGGTGGTGGGCGTCGTTGCTCAGGGCATAGCCGCACAGCTCGGCGTAGATGCGGGCACCGCGACCGCGGGCGTGATCCAGCTCCTCGAGCACCACGAGCCCGGCCCCTTCGGACATGACGAAGCCGTCGCGATCACGATCGAAGGGGCGGCTGGCGGTGGCGGGATCGTCGTTGCGCCGCGAGAGGCTGCGCATGATCATGAAGCCGGCCAGCCCCACCGAGGTGATGCAGGCCTCGGACCCACCGGCGACGATGGCGTCCGCGTCGCCCGCGCGGATGGCCCGCCAGGCCTCTCCGATGGAGTGGTTGCCCGCCGCGCAGGCGGTGCTGACACAGAGGCTGGGCCCGCGGGCCCCCAGGCGCTGGGCGATGTTGCCCACGGCCATGTTGGTGAGCGCCCGCGGCAGGAAGAAAGGCGACAGCCCCTTGGGGCCTTCCTGCAGGAAGGACTGGGTGCTGAGCTGGATCTCACCCAGCCCACCGATGCCGGTACCCACGTAGACACCCAGGCGCTCGCTGCCACCGGGCCGGGTGGGCAACGCCGCGTCCTGCACGGCCTCCACCGCCGCCACCAGGGCCAGCTGGGAGAAGCGATCCAGGCGCTTGAGCAGCCTGCGATCGAAGTGGGCCTGCGGATCGAAGTCGCGCACCTCGCCGGCGATGCGCACCGGCCAGTCCGTGGTGTCGAAGCCCGTGATGGGCCCGATGCCGGAGCGTCCATCCAGCAGCGCGCGCCAGGTGGACGGTACGTCGGGCCCGCAGGGCGTGATGGCCCCCAGCCCCGTGACCACGACTCGCCGCGACATCTTCCTCCCGACCGGGGCGGAGATCCTGGGGCTACTGGTGATCCTGGATGTAGTTGATGGCGTCCTGGACCGTGGAGATGTCCTCGGCGTCCTCGTCGGGGATCTCGATGTCGAATTCCTTCTCGATGGCCATGACGAGCTCGACGATGTCCAGACTGTCGGCGCCGAGATCGTCGATGAATGCGGCCTCGGCGCGCACCTCATCGAAGCTCACGCCCAGGTTCTCTGCGATGAGCCGCTTGACCCTCTCGACGATGTCTTCGTTGGCAGCCATGCAAGCTTCTCCGTGAAATGAGGGGTTGCGCCCGGCCTGCGGGACCCGCTCGGCGGCCCTGGAATATAGCCGGGGGGCGTGCATCGGCAAGCCCCCACGCGCATCGCTGGTGAGCGGCCCGCTGACCGCTCCTAGTGCCCGTGCCCAGAAGTACCTGCCCACCCTGCTGGGCGGCCAGGTACTTCGGCCGTACGGTCGCCAGCGACCGTACATGCCGCTCCGCGGCA
>CAZEJJ010000040.1:0-10573 GCA_964512185.1 uncultured Enterobacterales bacterium
CCGGCCCGGCGACCCGGCGTCGGTCACGACCTGGGTGGATATGCACTGATTGGATCCGATGGGGATCCTGCCCCTCGCCGCCCGGAACGCCCATGAGCCCCAAGAACATCCGCGCCGCGCGAACGTCCGAGGCGCTGCTGCGCACAGAGCGCCACGCCCTGCTGGAACACCTGGGCAACACGCGCAAGCCGGGGCGCATGCGCTGGGAGCGCTGGCGCCGGGCGGGACAGCTGGCGGGCCTGCCACGCTTCGGCGCCCTGAGCTTCCGCCCCACGGCGCGCTTGACCAGTGTCGGGCGCATGCCCGGGCAGGGCCAGCCGCTGGAGGTGGACCTGAAGCTGAATGGCCTGCTGTTCCGGTTCGGCGCGGTGGCGAAGAAGGTCGACGCGAACCCGGAGCGGGTCATCGCGAAGATCGGGGACATCGACTGGTGTGTACCGCGTCCGACAGACGCCAACGGCCAGCCGATGCAGGGCCCGTGCAGGTTTCGCCTGCGGCTCTCACGGGGAGTAGCCATCCGCGCTCCCCTGCTCTCCGTCGCCGAGGACAGGCTCCTGTTCCTGGTGTGGGGCCTGGAGAGAAGGCTGCGGGCCCAGGCCCGGCTCTGCTGCACCCTGGAGCGCGCGGGGCAACCCCCATGGAAGGCCAGGATCGCGGTGGACCAGCTCAGGCCCCTGTTCCCCGGCAGCCAGGCCCGCGTCGTGGGGGCGCAGGTGCTGGAGCGGGTGACCCGGGGGCGCAGCCACACCCGGGAGACGGTGAACGGGCGATCCGACGGCATGGTGGCCTGAAGCGCAGCGCCGTCAGCGCAGCAGGCCCGCCACCCCCAGGCGGCCTCCAACCGCTGGTCCCAGCTCCACCTGGCCCAGCACCCAGCCGGCGCTCTTGGCGTCCGCCTCCAGCCACAGATCCAGCCAGGGCGTGGCGCGCCACGAGAGGCGGGCATCGACGCGCCCCCCCGGCTGCCGCTCGGCGCCATCGTGGCGCAGATCGGCGGGCTGCACCCAGACGCCCAGGCCCGCGTCCAGCGAGAGATCCGTGAACCTCCGGAGGTGCAGCGGAAGATCCAACACCTCCACGTCCAGGCCCGGGAACCAGCCCGCCGCGGCCAGGCCGTTGTGCAGGGTGAGCTTGCCACCGAGGCCCGCGCGGCGGCGGGCCAGGTGGGCATCGAGGCTGTAGCCCCAGGGGGTGAGCACATGCCCCAGCCCGCCCACCCAGCGGTCCTCGCCCTGGCCGCGCCCGAAGCCGTTGACACCGTACAGGTGCGGGTTCAAGAGGTTGAGCAGGCGCAGACCCAGCTGCCGCTGCAGGTAGGCCTGCTCGCCGGCGTCCAGATCGCTCCAGCCCAGGTAGCGGTCGACGCCCACACCGGAGGGGTGCAGCCCGCGATCCTCGAAGGGCTCGTCCGGGTGGAACAGGTCGTGCACCCAGGCGGTGCAGTCGGGCCCGGTGAAGTCCCGGGCAGCCACCGTGTCGAGCCGCTCGTTCTCGCCGTCCACCAGCTCGTCCAGGCCGGGGTCGGTGCAGGCGGCCAGGTACAGCAGGCCGGAGATCTCGGTCATGGCGATGACCGGAGCGGCCCAGCTGTCCACCAACACCAGGGGGCCCAGGTTCCGACGGGCGGCGCCGTGGAAGAACAGCTCGTCGCCGAAGCGCTCCACCAGCGCGCGCTCGGACTCCAGCCCCGCCTCCATCAGCCGCACGGTGGCGGCGGGCGCGTCCGCCTTGAGCCGCGCCAGGTCCTCGTCCAGCACCTGGTCCACCGAGATGGTGCCCTGGGACCAGGCCTCGGGGTGGTAGATGCCGTTCCGGCTGGAGATGCCCTGGCTGGTCATGACCGCCCGGTGCCACTCCTTGTGCATCCAGCCGCCCACGAACACCAGCCCGCCGCTCAAGGCCCCGGCCGCGGCGATGCCCAGACCGGTGCGCAGCCCCTCTCGCTCGGGCAGCATGGCGCCGAAGCCCTCGCGCAGGCCGAGCAGCGCCAGCCGATCCACCCCCCAGGCCAGGTCCAGGGACTGCTGCATGGACGGCGCGTGGTAGCCCTCCCGCAGGTTGAAGGGCGCGTCCAGCAGGGTGAGGGGCAGCTGCAGCTCCGGCTGAGGCGCGGGCTGCTGCCCCCCCGCGCGCGCCGGCGCGGCCAGCAGGGAGAGGGCGAGGATCGCGGCGATCATGGCGTCTCCAGCGGGGCAGGGGCTGCTTGTGGGACAGCAGGCGACAGAACAGGCTGCCGTGAGGCAGCCGACCGAATCGTAGCGAGGGACACCAGGCGCGTAGCGAAACGCGCTCTGCGAAGTAGCGCCGGGTGAAGGTGTATTATCATACTTCGAGGTCGGTGCTGCGAGCAGGGCGCGCGGTAGTAGCGTTCTGGTGTTCCGCAGTAGATTCGGGGTCTTGTCGCCTGCTGGGAGCATGCTACCACCGCACAGGAGCCGCCGAGACATGCCACGCCTCAGCCCCCGCCGCGCCATTCCCCTGCTGGAGCAGGTGGCGGTGCTCGCCCGCACCGGCGCCTCGCTCGAGCAGGGGCTGCCGGGCCTGGCCAGGGCGCACCGCCGAGAGGGAGGCGCCGCGCTGTTGGCCATGAAGGGAGTCCTGCTGGACGAACCGGACAAGGAACGCGACGCTGGCATCCTGGACGAACACCTGGGACCGGGCAGCGCCCACCTGCTCGCCAGCGCGGCCCGCAGGGGCAGGCTGGCCCAGGGGCTGACCCTGCTCTCGAGGCTGGAGGCCCGGCGCGCGGAGCTGCGACGCAGGCTGGTGCGACCCCTGCTGCAGGCCCTGCCGGCGCTGGCCCTGCTGGCCCTGCTGCCCACCCAGGCCCGCGGCCCCGCCGGGCGGCTGCTCTGCCTGTGCCTGCTGGCGGCGGGCTTGTGGGCGTGGCTGCGGCGCGCCGCAGGCCCCGCCGCGGCGCGGCTGCGAGACGCCTCGCTGGCCCTGGCCTGGCAGCTGGCCCCGTCCTTGACGCGCCGACCCGCCAGGGCGCGCTTCTTCTGGCTGCTGGCGGAGGGGCTGGAAGAGGGGCTGCTGCCCGCAGAGCTGGTGGACAGCACGATCGTCGCCCTTGCTCCCGGGCCAGCGCGACAACGCGCGCGACAGGCCCTGGCGGAGCTGCAGCGGGGCTCGTCGCTGGCGCTGGCGCTCGAGCGCAGCGGCTGGCTGAGCGCCTCGGAGCGCCCGCAGCTGGAGACAGCCTGCGAGGTGGCCCGACCCGCGGCGCTGCTGGCGGCGCTGGCCGAGCAGGACCTGCAGGGCGGCAGCCGCGCCAGCCAGCGCCTGGCCGTGGCCCTGCTGGTGATCCCCTACGGGGTGGTGATCATCGCCTGGTTCGCGGTGGTGCTGATCATGCTGAGGGCGGAGCTGGGGTACTAGGGGCCGATGGACCTCGACTCCCACAGCCTGCAGGCCCTGGACTGGCCGGTGATCCTGGAGCACCTGGCCAGCCACGCCTGCACCGGTCTGGGCGCCCAGGCGGCGCGCTCGGGCATCCTGGCCGCCAGCCACCAGCAGGCGCTGCGGCGCTACGCCGAGGTGGCGGAGGTGGGCCAGGTGGACAGCCGCGGCGAAGAGATCCCCGTAGGCGCGGTGATCGACGTGCAGCCCCAGCTGGCCAAGGCGGCGCGGGGCGCTGTGCTGGAGCCCGCCGAGCTGCAGGCGGTGGCGCGCAGCCTGCGCGGCCTGTGGGCCCTGCGCCACTGGATAGAACCACGTGCCGACGAGCTACCAGCTCTGGACGCCCTGGCCCAGCCCATCGAAGTGGACGACGAGCTGCTGTACACCCTGGAGCAGGCCTTCGACGACTCGGGCCAGCTGGCCGATGCGGCCTGGCCCGAGCTGGCGGAGCTGCGCGCGGGGGTGCGCGCCACGCGGCGCCGCATCCAGTCCATCCTCGAGGAGCTGGTCAAGGGCGATGCCCTCGGAGACGCGCTGCAGGACCGCTACGTCACCGAGCGCGGCGGTCGGCTCGTGCTGCCGGTCAAGTCCGCCCGGCGCTCGCGGGTGGGCATCGTGCACGACACCTCCAAGAGCGGCGAGACGGCCTTCGTGGAGCCCTCCCAGGTGGTGGAGCCCCAGAACCGCCTGGCCGCGCTGCGGTCCGCCGTGCAGCGCGAGGAGCACCGCATCCTCGGGCTGCTCTCGGTGGCCGTGGGCACCGAGCAGGAGCCCATCGTCCGCGCCCTGCACGCCGCCACCCACATCGACCTGGCCTGCGCCCGTGCGGCCCTGGGCCGGCAGCTGCGCGGCCGCATCCCCACCATGGGCAGCCAGGGTGCGCTGCGCCTGGTCCAGGCTCGCCACCCCGTGCTGGCGCTGCGGGGCGTGGAGGTGGTGCCCAACGACCTCGCCGTGGACGAGCAGCAGCCCGGCCTGGTGCTCACCGGGCCCAACGCCGGTGGCAAGACGGTGGCGCTCAAGACCATGGGCCTGGCGGCCCTGTTCGTGCGCGCCGGCATCCCCTTCCCGGCCCGCGAGGACTCGCGGGTGGACTTCTTCGAGGCCATCCTGGCCGACGTGGGCGATCTGCAGAGCGTCGAGGGAGACCTCTCCACCTTCTCCGGCCACCTGCTGCTGCTGGCGGGCATGCTGGAGCGGGCCGCACCCGGCGCCCTCATGCTGCTGGACGAGCTGGCGGTGGGGACCGATCCGGCCCAGGGGGCCAGCCTGGCGCGGGCCGCCCTCGAGGTCCTGGTGGAGCGCGGCGCGCGGGCCGTGATCACCACCCACTTCCTGGAGCTCAAGGCGCTGTCGGGCGAGGACCCGCGCTTCGGCCTGATGGGGGCCCAGTACCTGCACGGGCAGCCCACCTGGCGCCTGCTGCCCGACCTGGTGGGCCAGTCCCACGCCCTGGGCGTGGCCCGCCGCATGGGCCTCCCAGACGAGATCATCCAGCGCGCCGAGGCCCTGCTGGGCAGCCACGCCACCGACCTGGCCGCCCTGATGGAGACCGTGGAGCAGGAGCTGCAGCGGGTGCGCGACCAGGCCATGGAGCTCGAAGAGCAAAAACAGGGGCAGCGAGCCGCCCAGCGCGAGCTGCAGCAGCGGGAGCAGCGCCTGGCCCAGCGCCGACAGCGCCTTGAACAAGACGTGGCCGCCGACTTCGGCCGGCGACTCCGTGAGCGCGAGGCCCAGGTCAAGCGGCTCATCGCCGCGCTCCAGGCCGACCCGAGCCTGCGCAAGGCGGGGCCCGCGCTGCAGCAGCTGCGCGACATCCGCCAGCAGGTGGAAGCAGGCGCGGGGGAGCCCGGAGAGCAGGTGCGGGAGCTGGGGATCGTCCCGCCCGACCTGACCGTGGGCGACCGGGTGATGATCCGCTCCCTGGGCCACGTCGGCACCGTGGTGACCATGAAGGGTCCGGATCGCGCGGAGGTGGAGGTCGGGGGCCTGCGCAGCTGGTTGAAACGCTCAGAGCTGGCGGTGCCAGCGCAGGGCCTCACTCCACCCCCCGCGTCCGGCGAGAGCCGCAAGCGCAGCCGCGACGGATCGGCGTTGAGCCGCGGCGGGTCGGCGTTGAGCCGCGGTGGCCACGCCGTCGGCTCGAAAGCCGAGGCCCCGAGCCGCCGTAGGCCGACCCAGGGCGACCTCGGCGGTGTGCCCACACCCGGCAACAGCCTCGATCTGCGGGGAAAGCGGCTGGAGGAGTCCGTCGAGGCCATCGAGCGGCTCCTGGACAAGCTCATCCTCCAGGGCGAGCCCGTGGCCTTCATCCTGCACGGCCACGGCACCGGCGCCCTCAAGCAGGGCATCCGCGCCTGGGCCCCACGGTCCCGCTACGTGCACCGCTGGCGCCCCGGCGAAGAGGGCGAAGGCGGCGACGCCTGGACGGTCATCGAGTTGGCCTGACCCTGCGACGGATCGTCGAAAGTCCCGCTACGGGTTGACGCGCAGGGCTCCAGCGATAGGGGATGACGTGTCGGTGAATGAGCGTTCATTCACCCGCCGCCAACCCGGAGGAATTGATGGGCTACGAGATCAAGAGAGTCGCCGTTCTGGGAGCGGGCGTCATGGGGCAGGGCATCGCGGCCCACCTCGCCAACGCCGGCATCCCCTCGGTCCTGTTCGACATCGTGCCGCAAGGGGCCGAGCCGCGCTCCAAGCTGGCCATCGATGGCATCGCCAACGCCACCAAGCTCAAGCCGGCCGCCTTCTACACCAAGAAGGACGCCGCCATGATCACCCCCGCCAACTACGAGGACGACGCCGCGCTCCTCGCTGGCTGCGACCTGATCATCGAGGTGGTGGTCGAGAACCTCAACATCAAGAAGAAGGTCTTCGGCTGGGTGGCGGAGCACCGCCGCGCCGGCTCCATCGTGGCCTCCAACACCTCGGGCCTGAGCCTGGCCGACATGTCCGCGGTCATGGAACCCGAGCTGGCGCAGCACTTCCTGGTCATGCACTTCTTCAACCCGGTGCGCTACATGCGCCTGCTGGAGCTGGTGGGCTGCGAAGCCACCCTGCCCCAGGTCATGGCCGCCGTGGCCCGCTTCGGCGAACAGACCCTGGGCAAGGGCATCATCTACGGCAAGGACACGCCCAACTTCGTGGCCAACCGCATCGGTGTCTACGGCATCGCCTCGGTGTTCAAGCACATGCAGGCCCTGGAGCTGACCATCGAAGAGGTGGACGCGGTCTTCGGCAAGCCCATGGGCAGGCCCAAGTCCGCCGTGTTCCGCACCGCCGACCTGGTGGGCATCGACACCCTGGTGCACGTGCTCGACACGGTGCACGACGGCTGCCCCGACGACGAAGGTCGCGCCTACTTCGTACCCCCCGCCTGGCTCAAGGACATGGTGGCCCAGGGCGCCCTGGGCGACAAGACAAAGGGCGGCTTCTACAAGAAAACCCGCGACGAAGCCGGCAAGCGCGTCATCCTGGCCCGCGACTGGCTGAGCGGCGAGTACGCCCCCAAGGACAAGCCCCGCTTCGCCAGCATCGGCGCCGCGCGCGGCTCCGACGACGCCGGCAGGTCCATGAAGACCATGGTGTACTCCAAGGACAAGGGCGCCGCCCTGGCCTGGGCCTGCACCGCCGACACCCTGATCTACGCCGCCAACCGCATCCCCGAGATCGCCGACGACATCGTCAACATCGACCGGGCCATGCGCTGGGGCTTCGCCTGGGATCTGGGCCCCTTCGAGTCCTGGGACGCCATCGGGCTGGTCAAGTCGGTCAAGAAGATGGAGGCCGAGGGCCGCGCTGTGCCCGCCTGGGTCACGGAGATGATCGCCGGTGGCCGCAAGAGCTTCTACGCCTTCGAAGACGGCCGGCACACCTACTACTGTCCGCTGGAAAAGACCGTGAAGCCGGTGCCCTTCTCGGATCGCTGGTTCTTCGTCAAGGACCTCAAGCGCGACAAGAAGGTGGTGCTCAAGAAGAACATGTCCGCTCACCTCATGGAGATGGGCGACGGCGTGCTGCTGCTGGAGTTCCACAGCAAGATGAACGCGCTCGACGCCGACATCATCAGCCTGTACAGCCACGCCCTCGATCTGCTCGACGCCGAGAAGTACGAGGGCCTGGTGGTAGGCAACCAGGGCGGCAACGCCTTCTGCGCCGGCGCCAACCTGTTCATGGTGGGCATGGCCGCGGCCACCCAGCAGTGGGGCATGCTCGAGAAGGTGGTGGCGGATCTGCAAGACGTCTGTCAGCGCGCCAAGTACAGCCAGCGTCCAGTGGTCACGGCCCCTTGGGGGCTGGTGCTGGGCGGCGGCTGCGAGGTGGCCATGCAGTGCGCCCACACCCAGGCCTCCGGTGAGACCTACATCGGCCTGGTGGAGGTGGGCGTGGGAGTCATCCCCGCCGGCGGCGGCTGCAAGGAGATGCTGGCCCGCTACATGGGCGACATCCCGGAAGGCACCGAGTACGACCCCAACCCCTTCGTGCAGGCGGCCTACAAGAACATCGCCATGGCACAGGTGGCCGTCTCCGCCGAAGAGGGCCGGCAGATGCGCTACCTGCGGCCCTCCGACCGCATCAGCCTCGACCCGGACGCCCTGATCCAGGACGCCAGGAACGTGGTCATGGGCCTGCGCACCGCCGGCTACAAGCCGCCGCGCAGGCGCCGCTTCAAGGTCCCCGGCCCCACCGGCCGCGCGGCCATCGAGCTGTTCCTGTACCAGATGCACCAGGGTGGCTGGGCCACCGACCACGACATGGTGGTGGGCAAGAAGCTGGCCTGGGTCATGACCGGCGGCGACAGGCCCTTTGGAGCCTGGGCCACCGAAGCCGACATCCTCGATCTCGAGCGCGAGGCCTTCCTGTCGCTGTGCGGCCATCCCGACACCCAGGCCCGGATCCAGCACATGCTGCAGACCGGCAAGCCCCTGCGCAACTAATCCTGGCAACCAAGAAACGAGGTACAAAGCATGTTTGAAAAGAACCCCCGTGACGTCGTGGTGGTCGCCGCGGTCCGCACCCCGGTCACCAAGTCCGGCAAGGGCTCCCTCAAGGACACCCGCCCGGACGACCTGATGATCCAGTGCATCCAGGGCCTGCTGGCCCGGCTGCCCGGCTTCGACCCCGCCGAGATCGACGATGTGGTCATCGGCTGCGCCTTCCCCGAGGGCGAGCAGGGCATGAACATGGCCCGCATCGCCGTCCTGGGCGCGGGCCTGCCCGACAGCGTGCCGGCCATGACCATCAACCGCTTCTGCTCCTCGGGCCTGCAGTCCCTGGCCCAGGCGGCGGCGGCCATCCACGCCGGCTGGATCGACTGCGCGCTCACCGGCGGCGTGGAGTCCATGTCCATGATCCCCATGGGCGGCCAGAAGCCCAGCCCCAACCCCACCATCATGGAGCAGGAGCCCAGCATCTACGCGCCCATGGGCACCACCTCCGAGAACGTGGCCACCCGCTACGATGTCTCCCGCGAGGACCAGGACGCCTTCGCGCTGGCGTCCAACACCAAGGCCCTGGCGGCCCAGGCCAACGGCACCTTCGTAGACGAGATCGTGCCGGTCAAGGCCCGGGTGTTCAACGGCAGCGGCTGGACCGACAAGACCGTCGATACCGATGAAGGTCCGCGCGCCTCCACCCTCGAGGGCCTGGCCAGGCTGCGCCCGGTGTTCTCCACCAAGGGCCGGAGCACGGCGGGCAACTCCTCACAGACCAGCGACGGCGCCGCCGCCAATCTCATCATGACCCGCGAAAAAGCCGACACGCTGGGCCTGCCCGTGCTGGCCGTGTTCCGCGGCTTCCAGGTGGTGGGCGTCAAGGCCGACGAGATGGGCGTGGGCCCGGCCTACGCCATCCCCAGGCTGCTGGATCACGCCGGCATGACCGTGGACGATGTCGATGTCTACGAGATCAACGAGGCCTTCGCCTCCCAGGCCATCTACAGCGTGCGCAAGGCCGGCATCGACCCCGAGCGGGTCAACCTGCACGGCGGCGCCATCGCCCTGGGCCACCCCCTGGGCTGCACCGGAGCCAAGCTCACCGCCACCCTGCTGCACGAGCTCAAGCGCGGCGAGAAGCGCTTCGGCGTGGTGAGCATGTGCATCGGCGGCGGGATGGGGGCTGCGGGGTTGTTCGAGCGCGAGGGGTAGAGGTGGCCTGAGGCGTTCGAGCCGGCGGGGCGGGGCGCCGCGGCTCGAGGTCTGGGGTGGTGGTGGGGTGGGTCGGCCGCGCAGGGATGCTTCTCTGGAGCCATGACCCTTCCCTTGCAGCCAACACACTCCGGCCGTCCCACAGGCGGCTGGTTCCCCTGGGACAGACGCCTGACGGCGGCCGAGGTGCGGGTGATCCTGGCCGACGAGGATCATCCCCGCCGCCCTGGCCTGGTGGCCCTCATCCTGAGGGAGGCCCGGCACGACGAGGCCTGGAATCGGCTGACCCCCCTCGAGGTGGATTCCACGCTCCCCCACATCCCGCAGCGCCTCGGGCGCGCGAGGCCATTCTGGACCTGGCTGTTCCGCGAGTGGAGGCGGCTTGGCTTCCTCGACTAGGAGCCTGTAGGGCGTAGGTGGCACGGGCCGTGCGAACGCAGGGATCCCTGCCGCCGGTGCCGAATCGTAGCGAGGGCCGCGAGGCTCGCCTCAGGGGGCACCCTGCGTGGTGCTGCTGGGAGAAGGCATGTTTTCAACATGTTGATGTCAGCGGCGCCGCGAAGGGCGCGTCAAGAGGTGTGGATCGTGGGCCGCAGTAGATTCGGTACGCCCTACAGGCTCCTAGCGACCACCCCGAGATCCTGACGCCGCTGCAGGAGATCCTTCTCGGAACCTTTCGCCACCTGGAGAGCGTGTACCTGACGGGAGGCAGCGCCCTGGGCCGCTTCTACCTGGGCCATCGAAGATCCCTCGACCTGGACTTCTTCAGGCCCGCATCCAGCGCTAGGGCATCCACAACCTGAGCCCGGTGCAGGACGCGTTCCCTGACTGCCTGCCCGGAGATGAGACCTTCGACGCGGTCTTATCCTCCTTCGTGATCGCCCACCAGCGCCCCTCGCCAGCCACCCACCCCTCGGCACCTAGTTTGAGCCACCACCAGCGCTTCAAGCACCACGACGTCTTCAATCGCCACCTGCTCCAACGCGTCACCCCTGCCCTAAGTCGGCCTTCACCTGGGTGAGTGG
>CAZEJJ010000040.1:10673-33928 GCA_964512185.1 uncultured Enterobacterales bacterium
CGAGTTGAGGCACGTATCCTGCCCTAAGTCGGCCTTCACCTGGGTGAGTGGCGAGTTGAGGCACGTATCCTGCCCTAAGTCGGCCTTCACCTGGGTGAGTGGCGAGCCTAGGCGCTCTGGCAGCCGGGGAATGTGGTCGTCTGGCAGCCGGGGAACGTGGTCGCTGGAGGCGTCGAGCAGCGCGCTTCGCTGGTGGTGGTACTTACAACGCGCCCGATGCGCTGGTGGCGGCAGGAGATGTGTGGTGGGCGCTTCGCCTCGGTGAGTGGCGAGCTGAGGCGCCCGCGGCACCGCGGCCTACCGCGTTGTCACCACCACCCGGCCCTCCAGCGCGTCCAGTACAAACGCGTAGTCCAGCGCCCGATCCTCCAGGTGGCCGTAGCGGCCTGAGGATCCGGCGTGGCCCGCGCCCATGTGGGTCTTGAGCAGCAGCGGCGCGTCGCCGGTGCCCAGGGCCCGCAGCCGGGCCACCCACTTGGTGGGCTCCCAGTACTGGACCCGGGGATCGTTGAGCCCGCTGGTGACCAGCAGGGCCGGGTAGTCCTGGGCGCTGACGTTGTCGTAGGGCGAGTAGGCCAGCATGGTCTCGAAGGCCTCGGGCTGGCGCGGATCGCCCCACTCCTCCCACTCGATGGCGGTGAGCGGGATGCTCTCGTCGAGCATGGTGCTCACCACGTCCACGAAGGGCACGTGAGCCAGCCCCACCCGGAACAGGTCGGGGCGCATGTTGGTGACCGCGCCCATCAGCAGGCCCCCAGCGCTGGTGCCCGAGATGGCCAGGCTGTCGGGGGAGGTGTAGCCCTGGGCCACCAGGTGCTCGGCGCAGTCGATGAAGTCGGTGAAGCTGTTGGGCTTGTGCTCCAGCTTGCCCGCCTCGTACCAGGGGCGACCCAGGTCGCCACCGCCGCGCACCTGGGCGACGCCCACCACGAAGCCGCGATCCAGCAGCGAGAGCACCGTGGCGTCCCACTCCGCGTCGTAGGACATCCCGTAGGCCCCGTAGCCGAACAGCAGCGCGGGGTGGGAGCCGTCCAGGGCCAGCTCGGCCCGGTGCACCACCGCCATGGGCACCCGCGTGCCATCGCGCGCGTCCACCCACAGCCGATCGGTCCGGTACTGGCTGCGGTCGTAGCCCAGCACGGGGATCTCCTTGAGCAGCGTGCGCTCCCCCGTGCGCAGGTCCGCCTCGAAGACCGAGTCGGGAGTCACCATGGACGAGTAGCCGAAGCGGTAGCTGCGGGCCTCGAACTCGGCGTTGTCCTCCCGCCACAGCACGTAGGAGTCCTCGGGCAGCTGCACGCGCTGGGACTGCCCGCTGTCGGGATCCAGCAGCCGCAGCTGGAGCTGCCCCGCCTCTCGCTCCCGAACCACCAGGTGGGAGGCGAAGGCCTCCACCCCCAGCACGCGCAGCTGCTCGCGATGGGGCAGCGCGTCCACCCACTCGGACCGGGAGCTGGCCTGCACGGGCGCTGAGACCAGCTTGAAGTTCAGGGCGCAGTCGGCGTGGGCGCCCTGCTCGTCGTCGCAGTCGTTGGTGGTGATCCACAGGCGATCGCCGCGGTGCGCCACCGCGTACTCCATGCCCTGGTGGCGCTCGGCCACGATCCAGGGCTGCCCCTCGGGTTCGTCGGCGGACAGCAGGCGCACCTCGGTGGTGACGGTGCTGGCCATGGTGAGCGTGACGAAGGCCTGGCT
Organism: uncultured Enterobacterales bacterium; assembly: GCA_964512185.1. GTDB lineage: Bacteria > Myxococcota_A > UBA796 > UBA796 > JAFGLY01 > CAZEJJ01. The sequence continues at coordinate 12,369 of CAZEJJ010000040.1, forward strand.
GCGGGTCTTGCCCAGGTGCACGTGGAAGCGCTCGTCGTCCTCCTGGTACACCAGCAGGTCGTCGGACCGGGGCGTGCCCAGCCTGTGCCGGTAGACCCGCCAGGGACGCAGCGCCGCGTCCAGGGTCAGGTAGAACACGGTGCGGTTGTCGTTGGCCCAGACCACCGACCAGTAGCTGCCCTCGATGCGGTCCTCGAGCAGCTCGCCCGTGGCGAGGTCCTCGAAGCGCAGCTCGTAGATCTCGTCCCCGGCCACATCGACGGTGTAGGCCAGCAGCCGATGATCGGGGCTGGGCTCCCAGCTGCCCAGCTGGAAGTAGTCCTGGCCTTCGGCCAGCAGGTTCTCGTCCACCAGCACCTGCTCGGCGGTCCCGCGCTCCGGGGACCGCCGGCAGTGGATCTCGTAGGACTTGCCCTGCTCGGTGCGGCTGTAGTAGACCCAGTCGCCGTGCCGATAGGGGGGCGAGCTGTCGGTCTCCTGCACCCGGGCCAGCAGCTCGTCGTAGAGCTGCTGCTGCAGGCCAGACAGGGGAGCGAGCATGGCCTCGGTGTAGGCGTTCTCGGCCTGGATGTAGGCCATCACCGCCGGGTCTTCGCGGAAGCGCAGCCAGTGGTAGGGATCGGCCCGCTCCACCCCGTGCTCGCTGTGCACGTGCTCCCTCCGCTCGGCCACGGGGGGTAGCAGGAGCGGCGCGGGCAGGGCCTCGGGCGGCGGGCGCGGAGCGCAGGCCAGCAGGAGTGGGAGTAGAGCGTGCATGGCAGTCCTCGGGCTCGCCTGTCGCCTATCACGGCACGCCAGCGCCAAGAGCCGGGCCACGGGCCCTTGCCCCTCGCCCCCGTTCCCCAATACAGGGCAGCGTCCCGCTCTCCGGAAAGCACCCATGGACCTGCTCGACACCCTCAAGGCCCGCGGCTTCGTGGCCGACTGCACCGACGAAGAAGCGCTGCGCGCGCTGTTCGCCCGCGGCCCGGTCACGGTCTACATCGGCTTCGACCCCACCGCCGACTCGCTGCACGCCGGCTCACTGGTGCAGCTCATGGCCCTGGCGCACATGCAGCGCGCGGGCCACCGGGTCATCGCTCTGGTGGGCGGTGGCACCGCCATGGTGGGCGATCCCTCCGGCCGCACCGAGCTGCGCCAGCTGCTGTCCCACGCGGATCTAGAACGCAACAAGGCGGGGATCAAGGCCCAGATCGCGCGCTTCATCCACCTGGACGGCCAGACAGGCATCATGGTGGACAACGCCGACTGGCTGCTGGGGCTGAACTACATCAGCTTCCTGCGCGAGATCGGCCGGCACTTCTCGGTCAACCGCATGCTGGCGGCGGAGTCCTACAAGATCCGCCTCGAGAAAGGGCTCTCCTTCATCGAGTTCAACTACCAGGTGCTGCAGGCCTACGACTTCCTGGAGCTGTTCCGGCGCTACAACTGCCGGCTGCAGATGGGCGGCTCGGACCAGTGGGGCAACATCGTGGCCGGGCTCGACCTGGTGCGCCGTCTGGACCGCGCCGAGGTCTACGGCCTCACCTCGCCGCTGATCATGACCGCCTCGGGCGAGAAGATGGGCAAGACGGCCGCAGGCGCGGTGTGGCTCGACGTGGATCGGCTGTCTGCCTACGACTACTTCCAGTACTGGCGCAACGTCACCGACGCCGACGTGGGGCGCTTCCTGCGCCTGTTCACCTTCATGCCCCTGGACGAGATCGAGGCCCTGGAAGGGCTGCAGGGCGCAGCGCTGAACCGCGCCAAGGAGCGGCTGGCCACCGAAGCCACCGCCATCGTGCACGGCCGCGAAGCCGCGGATCAGGCTCTGGCCGGTGCCCGGGCCGCCTTCGCTGACGGCACCTCCAAGGCAGAGATCCCCACCCTGGCCACACCGCTGCCACGCCCCATCGTGGACCTGCTGGTGGAGGGCGGCCTGTGCAGCTCCAAGAGCGACGCACGCCGCCAGATCAAGGGCGGCGCGGTGAAGCTCGGTCCGGCCAAGGTCCAGATCCGCGACATCGCGTTCACGCTCACCGCCGACCACCTGGAAGCCGACGGCTCCGTGGCCCTGTGGCGCGGCAAGAAGAGCACGATCCGCGTGACCGCAGGCTGACGCGGGATCAGCCCCCGCTCGCGCCTCGCGCCTCGCTCTCTCGCTTGACCCAACCGGTGGCCTTGGTGAGGCCCAGGTCGGTGACGAGCTCCTCGATGGGGCCTGGCACCCAGCCGCGCGGGTAGACTTCGACCGAGTAGAAGACCCGGGTGAAGCCGGGCCGCCCGGGAACAGGCTGCACCCGCCAGAAGCCCACCGAGTCGTCCAGGTCGCTGTCGCGGGAGTAGTCGAGACGCCAGGTCATCCAGCCCTGGTCCTGGTGCAGTGAGTGGTCGATGTAGTACTCGATCCTGATCAGCAGGGCCCCGATGATGAAGCGCACCAGCAGCTGATCCCCGCTGTGCCCGTAGATCTCGCACTCGTAGACATTGTCCACCATCTGCGGGTAGGCAGGGAAGTCCAGGATGCGCCCCCACACCACCTCGGGCGGCGCCTGGATGTCCTGCACCGCCACCCCACGGCCGCCATCGGCCAGCTTGATCTGGCGCTTGACCACCTGGCCCAGGGCCAGCTGCGCCAGCTCCGGGTCCGAGAGGGGCACCACGGGAGGGGCCTCGGCATAGTAGGCCAGGCGTCCCTGGTGGATGTGGGGCGTGTCAGGATCGGCGGCCTGGGCCAGACCCCCGCCCAGCAGCAGGGCGAGCGGCACCGACAGACAGGCTCGGATGGGACGGCTCCCGACCTGGTTCTAGAGGCTGTCGAGCTTGCGCTTGATGGCCTTGCGCTCTTCCTTGAGCTGCGCCTTCTCGGCTTCGGCCAGGGCCAGCTTGAGGAAGCGCTTTGCCGCGGCGCTGTCGCCCCCGCGGGCGGCGATGTCGCCCAGCTCGGCGTTGGCCACCACCACCTTGCGCGCGTCACGGGCCTGGGTGGCGGGCGCCAGGCAGGCCTCGAAGGCCTTGGCGGCCTCGGCCAGCTCGCCGATGCTCTTGAGGGCGCCGCCCAGGTTGAAGTTCAGCTCCTTGGCCAGCATGGTGTCGTTGGGGCTCATGGCCTCGCGCGCCTTGCGCAGCAGGGCGATGGCCTCGTTGGTCTTGCCACCCAGCAGGCTGAACAGGCCGACGTTGTAGGTGTCCACCGGGACGAACTGCTTGAGCTGCAGGGACTCGGTGAGCTGCAGGCAGCGTCGCGCGCTGCGCAGGGCCGCCTCGTGGTTCTTCTGGGCGCTCTGGGCCTGGGCCAGCAGCGAGGTGGCGGCCCGCTCGCGCAGGGGATTGCGCAGCTGCTGCGCGATGGCCACACAGCGGCCGAGCACATCGGCGGCGCGGGCTGCCTGGCGCGTGAACAGCAACGACTCGCCCAGGTTGACGCCAGCTTCCAGCGCCAGGGGGCCGAGGCCAGCGTTGCCCGCCAGCTCGTTGGCCTTGCGGAAGTGCTCGATGGCCAGCTCGAACTTGCGGTCGCGGCGAGCCACCAGGCCGCGCACGAACTCGGCGTTGGCCTGGATGGGCGCGATGTCGGCCACGTCGATGGCCTGGTCCACCGACTCCAGGGCCGCGGTGGGGTTGCCGTCGGAGAGCTCGATCATGGCCATGTGGCCCAGCAGCTCGGCGGTCTTGAGCTTGTCGTCCAGGCCCTTGAAGAGCACCAGCGCGTCCTTGCCGCGATCACGGGCGCGGTAGAGGTCCTGGCGCCGATAGTCGAGCCGGGAGCCGGCGAAGAGCACCCAGGCCTCCATGGCGCGGTCTTCCTTCTCGGAGGCCCACTGGATGGCCTCGTTGAACAGCTTCTCGGCGGGCTCCACCTGGTTGGCGTTGATGAGCCTCTCCAGCAGGTTCATGAACACGGTGCGCCGCATGGGATCGGGCCAGCCGATGTCGTGGTAGTGGCCGAGCACCTCGTGGGCCATGCCCCACATCTCGGGGCGATCGGAGGTGAGGGCCAGGCTCTTGACGAAGATCGCGCGCTGCAGCTCACCGGCTTCGACGTAGGTGCGCAGGGTGCGGATGAGGAACTCGTGGCCGCGGGGCGCGAGGAAGCGGTCCAAGAACTGCGCCACGCGCAGGGTGCGCTGCTTGCCCGCCTCGTCGCGGTGGGCCTCGAGCACACCGAAGCGGAAGAAGGGGCGCTTGAAGCTGTAGAGCCAGGTCTTGAGCTGCTCCTGGTACTGCTGCTCCTCGAAGAGACCGTCGCAGGCGTCCAGCAGATCGTCGATGCTGTCGCGGTCGACACCCATGATGTCCGCCGCGATGCTGGAGGGGAAGGTGTGCCCGAGCAGGGCGGCCACGTGCTGCAGCACCGCGGCGTCTTCGGCGCTGGCCTTGCGGCGCTTGGGCGCCTGGGCCTTCTCTTCGGCTTCCACGTCGCTGGAGGACTCCTCGTCGTCATCCTCCAGCTCGTCTTCGTCCACGGCGGTGGGCACCAGGTCGGCCAGCGAGACGCCCTCGAAGGACTCGCCCAGCCTGTCTTCGGCCTGCATGAACTCCACCAGCTCTGCCACGAACCCGGGCAGCCCACCGGACAGGCGCAGCACGCCCTCCACATCCGCCAGCTCCAGCTCCTTGCTGGCCGCGAAGGAGCTCACGTCGTCTGCGGTCCAGGGCTGCAGCGGGAAGCGATGCAGCTGGTCGGCGGCGCGCTCCAGAAAGTCGATCCAGGGAGCCGGGATGTAGCCCCGAGAGTCTTCGGTGACCGGCTCCACCGCGAGGATGGTGAGCAGCTTGCTCTCGCGGGACTCGTAGGCCAGCGCCTCGAGCATGGCGAAGACACCGACGCTGTGACAGAGGTGCACGTTCTGGATGTCCAGCACCACCGGCAGCTTGCTGGCGATGCCCAGCGCCACCTCCACGAAACCCAGCAGGGGGTTGTCGCGGGGCAGGCCCACCTTGAAGGACTCCTCGCCGGCCTTGGGGCCCTTCTTGAGGCCCTCGATGAAGGCCTGGAACCACTGCTGCACGCGCTTGGGATGCTGGGGCAGCTGGGCGTTGAGCACCATCTCTACCTTGGTGCGCAGCAGGGGGTTGCGGTGCAGCAGGGAGTAGAGGGTGGCGTAGAGGCGCAGCAGGGTGCGCAGCCCGTCCTCTTCTTCGGTGAAGGCGATGCGCCACACGATGACGTCGCCTTCGCTGGAGCCGAGCTCCCGGGCCAGCTCGCCCACCAGGGCGCGCTTGCCACCGCCCAGCGGGGCCTCGAGCACCACCGTGCGGCCGGCTCCGCCACGGACGGCCTCGAGGTGGTCGCGCAGCTGCTGCACGTCGGACTCGCGGGCTACGAAGATCTTCTGGTTCGAATCGGCCACGATGGCCCCCTGCGGGCTGGGCGCCGAGGCGCCAGTGGGTACGGAGCTGCGGGCACCGCCGACAGCAACGTCAGTGGCCTCGGCAGCGACGCGGGTGCGCAGCCCCGGGGGGGCCTGACACCGGAACCGGGCGAGTATTCCCGCCGGGCGTCCGTGTCAACGGACCGTCGAGGGCTCGATGCATGGCCTGACCTCGGCTATACTTCCACCTCGACGGACCAGCCCGGAGGGCGCGATGCACCGCCTGCTCCCCCTGCTGCTGCTGCCCCTGGCGGCCTGCGAAGAAGACACCCTCGACCCAGACAGCTTCAACTGGGAGGTCACGGTCACGGGTGTCGAAGACCTCTGCAATCCCACCGACCCCCAGGGCTTCCAGCAGGACTTCACCTACTCCCTGTTCTTCGACGGCAGCATCACCACCATCACCATCGGCGACGAGAACTTCGCCTCGGGCATCATGTCCGGCTGCAGCCTGGAATACGACACCCCCGTGGTCGGCGAGCGCCGGGGCGACAACGAAGAGTTCTGGGTCAAGTGGCAGCTCACGGGCGAAGCCCTGCTGCGCCAGGGTGGCTCATCCTGCGACATCGACGAGGGCCTGGACTGGCAGGGTGAAGAGACCTTCGAACTGGTGGAGACCGACGACCCGAGCCTGTCGGTAGGCTGCACCTACACCATGGCGGTGGAAGGCACCTACCTGGGTCAGGGCTCCTAGGAGCCTGGTGGACCCTCCCAGCGAAACCAGCGGCTCACTGCGCGATCGCATCGCCGCGGTCAAGCAGGCCGTCTGCGGCGTGGTGCGCGGCAAGGACGAGGTGGTGGAGCTGGCCCTGGTGGCGGTCCTGGCGGGCGGGCACCTGCTCATCGAGGACATCCCCGGCACGGGCAAGACCACCCTGGCCACCATCCTCGCGCGCAGCATGGGGGGCAGCTTCAAGCGGGTGCAGTTCACCAGCGACCTGCTGCCAGCCGACCTGCTGGGTGTCTCCGTGCTCGACACCAGCACCGCACGCTTCCGCTTCAAGCCAGGCCCGATCTTCGCCAACTTCCTGCTGGCCGACGAGATCAACCGCACCACCCCACGCACGCAGTCCGCGCTGCTCGAGGCCATGAACGAGCGCCGCGTCACGGTGGATGGTCACGGGCACGAGCTGCCGCAGCCCTTCGTGGTGGTGGCCACCCAGAACCCCCACGACTTCCACGGCACCTTCGAGCTGCCCGACTCCCAGCTCGACCGCTTCCTCATCCGCCTCTCCATGGGCTATCCCGACACCGAGGCCGAGCGAGACATCCTGCGCAGCGGCGGGCTGGCCAAGGCGAGCGTGGAGCCGGTGATGGGTCCCGACGAGGTCACGGCGCTGGTGCAGGCGGCCGAGCGGGTCCGCGTCCACCCCGACGTGGAGGACTACCTGCTGGCCCTGGCCACCCACACCCGCACCGCCGACGCCCTGCTGCGCGGGGTCTCCACGCGGGGCCTCGAGGCGCTGCACAGGGCCACCCGCGCGCTGGCCCTGCTTCGAGGCCGCCACTACGTCATCCCCGAGGACGTGCAGGAGCTGGTGGAGCCGGTGTGGGCCCACCGCGTGTTGTTGCGAGCTGGCGGCGGCAACGGCGACGCCGCCCAGGTGCTGCGCGAGATCCTCTGGGACCTGCCAGCACCGGCCTGAATGGCTGCCGAGCCCTGCCGCACCGCTGCCGAGCATCCCTCGGCGCCCTCCCAGCGACTCCGCCGCCACCTGACCGCCTCGGGCGCCTGCGCGCTGCTGCTGGCGTGCATCACCGCGGCAGCGGCCCTGCACACGGGCAACAACCGCCTGCAGCTGGTGCTCGGGGCCATGCTGGCCGCCTGGCTGGTGGAGCTGGTGCTGGGTCCCTGGAACCTGCGCAACCTCCGGCCAAGCCGCCGCCTGCCCGACGAGCTGCACGCCGGCCAGAGAGCCTCGGGCTCCCTGGTCCTCGAGAATCCCCGGCGCATGCTGCCCGCGGTGGCCGTGCGCCTGGTGGACCGCGGCGACGGCGCCACCTCCGTGGCGGTGGCCTGGCTGTCCAGCGGGACCGCACTGCAGCTGTCCGCCTCCTGGCACTTCCCGCGGCGTGGCAGGGCTCGCCAGCGCGCGCTGCTGCTCACCAGCCGCTTCCCCTTCGGGCTGCTGGAGCATCGCCTGGAGCTGGACCGGCCCGCCGACCTCCTGGTGTACCCCGCCAGCGGCGGCATGCCGCGCCGGGAGCTGGTGCGCACCCTCGGCAGCCACCTGGCCGATGATGACCTGCTGGCGGATCCCAGGCGAGGAGGCGCGGGAGACTTCCTGGATCTGCGCCCCTACCAGGCCGGGGACCCCCTGCGCCTCGTGCACTGGCCCACCTCCGCCCGGCTGGGCCAGCCCATGGTGGTGGTGAGGGGCACGGACACCGACGAGCAGGTGTTGGTGGAGCTCAACGAGGTACCCAGCTCCGAGCGCTGGGAGAGGGCGATCCGCGAGGCCTGCGGCCAGGTGCTGCACCACTGTCGTCTAGGGCGAGCGGTGGGACTGCAGCTGGGACGCCGCCGCTGGCCACCACGGACAGGAGCGAGCCAGCGCAGGAGCCTGCTCAGGACCCTGGCTCTGCTGCCACGGCGCCAGGCGTCCGGGAAGGGAGCGTGAGCATCCGTCCCCAGCCGAGCCTGGCTGCGGCGCCGTCTCGCAGGGACGACCGCCGCCTGGTTCGCCTGCACCGGCTGTGCACGGTGCTCACCGCCATGGCGGCGCTCGCCCTGCTCGGCCTGGTGGAGGGCCCCATGGGCAGCGCAGGCCAGCTGGGTCTGCTGGCGCTGGGCCCCTGCCTGATGTTGCACGCAGCCTGGCCCTCCCTGAGCCGCAGCAGAGCATGGTCGGTGCTGGCGACCATCCTCGCGGTGCTCGGCATCGCGGCCGCGGCCGTGCCGGGCATCGAGCCCCGGCTGGCCGTGGGCGCCTCCCTCGCCGCCTTGCAGGTCCACCAGGCCAGCGGAGCGAGGGAGCCGGGCGAGCACCGGCTGGCCATGCTGCCCGCAATGCTGGCAGCCCTGCTGGTCTGCACCCAGAGCGCCACACCCCTGCTGGCTCCCGGCCTGCTGCTGCTGACCCTCTCTGGAGCGAGCAGCCTGATCCTGTCCGCCACGGTGGAGACCAGCGTGGGCGCCGCTCGCAGCCGAGCCACCGTGGGCCTGCGGCAGGGGCTGGCCCTCGGAGCCCTGCTGGCCACCGTCGTGGTCCTGGCCATGCTGGCCTTCCTCGCGGTGCCGCGCAACCCCGCACGGCCACCCCGGATCCCGACACCCACGCGACAGCTCGTGGGCTTCGATCAGCAGGTACGCCTGGGGGATCTGGCCACCAACCACGGTGATCCCACCCCCATCTTCCGCGCACAGGTCGTGGACGCTCGAGGGCGCGCTCTGCCCGGACCTTTCTACTACCGCGCGGTCTCCCTCGACACCTTCGATGGCCTCAGCTGGAGCTCTCGCAGCGCCAGCGAGACCATCCCCGAGCCGTCGGAGCCTGGCCCCGACGCCATCATGCAGTCCTACCGCTTCGAGCCCACGGCACCCCCGGTGCTGGTGGCCGTGCCCAGGCTGGAGGCGCTGTCCCTGGGCGCCGAGGCCATCCTGCTGCGGCCCAACCGCACCCTGCTGGACCGAGAGGGGCCGCGCCCCCTGAGCTACCAGGCCTGGAGTCGATCCGCCTCCTGGCGCGCCGCTGGATCGGCGCAGATGTCAGCGGTCGGTGCACCGCCCGGGGGGCTCTTCCTGGAGCTGCCCGCCACCCTCGACCCGGGCATCCGGGAGCTCGCGCAGACACTGGCGCCCATGGACGCCACAGCCGACGAGCGGATCGCGGCCCTGGCGAGCTGGTTCACCAGAGACCACCACTACCAACTCGATGGACCCGGAGTGGGCGAGACGGATCCGCTGGCCGCCTTCATGTTGGAACACCGCAGCGGGAACTGTGAGCTGTTCGCCACCGGGCTGGCGGTGATGCTCAGACAGGCAGGCCTGCCCTCGCGGGTGGTGAACGGCTTCCACGGCGGGGAGTGGAACCCGGCTGGGTCCTACTGGCTGCTCAGGCAGTCCGACGCCCACGCCTGGGTGGAGGTGTGGCTCGATGGCCAGGGCTGGCTCACGCTGGATCCCACCCCCGAGGTGACCAGGCGCAGCCTGCCCATGGCCGCGGCGGTGCTGGACCACGCCGCCACGCGCTGGAACCACGACGTGCTCGACTACGAGCTGGCCGACCAGCTCGAGGTGCTGGCCGCGCCCGGCTCCCTCCTCCGCCAGGTGCTTCGGCCGACGAGGGCCGCGCAGGCCCCCAGCGCCGAGGCAGCCATCTCCACGCGGGATCTCGGCCTCTCCCTGGCCCTGTTCACGCTCCTGGCCGTGCTCGCGGCGCTCACATGGCGACGCCTGGCTCCCTGGCTCGCTGGTGAGCGGCGCCGCCGCCGCCAGGCCTCGGGCAAGGTGGAGCGCTGCCTGCGCGCAGCCCGGCGGCTGCTCAGGCGCAGGGGCTGGAACCCGCCCGCCTGGCTGCCGCCCCAGGCGACGGCGCGGTGGCTGGAGCAGCAGGCGGGACCCGCAGCGCGACCCTTCGGCGAGCTGGCCCGGCTCCACTACGAGGTGCGCTACGGAGGCCGCGATGACGACCGCCTGGCGGCGCAGGCGAGCGCAGCCCTGGCCTCCCTGCGCTCCCTGCCGAGGGCCGGCTGAGGCGCAGGTCCAGCGCCCGTAGCTCCAAGCGCGCGCCTGGGATACCGACCACGCCAGGAGGACTCCATGCTCGACAGGCTCCGCCCGGCTCTGATGCCCTATGCCATGCTCCCGGTGCGCCTGGGGCTGGGCCTGTCCCTGGCGGTCCACGGCCTGAGCCACGCCGCCGCCCCCGACGCGCTGGCCCGCAGCCTGTCGCGGGCCGATCTACCACTGGCTGATACCCTGGCGTGGCTGGTGGCAGGGATCGAGCTGTTGGGCGGGCTGCTCGTGCTGGTGGGCTTCCAGGTGCGCGGCACGGCCGCCGCGCTGTGTCTCTGGCTGGCGGTGGACACCTTCGTGCTGCGCTGGCGCAGCGGCTACTTCGCCAGCGACGGCGGCTTCGAGCTGCCCTTGCTGCTGCTGCTGGCGGCTCTAGGCCTGGTCCTGGGCGGCGCTGGACGCGCCAGCGTCGACTCCATCCGCGGCGCCAGCTGAGCGGCGGGCCGCCTCCCGCCCGTCGCGTTCCTCCGCCCCCAGCACCGCCGCCAGCGCCAGGCCCACCACCAACAGCAGGGCGCTGCTGCCGGCCAGGATGCAGATGGTCATCATCGCAGCACGCCTGGGCCCCTGGATCAGCGAGCGGGAGAGGGCATGGACTGCAGGGAGGAGGAGACGTCTTCGAGATCGTCCACCTCGTCGGCCGCCTCCACCGGGACCACCGAGCTGGGGCCCCGCCCATGCCAGTCGATGCCGGGCAGCAGGGCCATGGGGTTGAAGGCGCGCAGCTCGGCGAGGCTGGCCCGAGGGTAGGTGAGCAGCCTGAGCAGCTGCAGGCCTTCGGGCAGGCCGTGACCGGAGCGCCCCAGGCCCACCCGCGGCAGGCGCAGGTAGGTGCCCAGGGTGGAGCGGTTGAGGTTGAGCGTGCCCGTGCGCAGGCGATCTTGCATCTCGGCCACCTGCAGGCTCTTGGCCCCGGCGAAGACCGACGCCACCGGGCGGTAGAAGGCTTCGTTGTGCAGCGCCGCGGCCTCTTCCCAGCTGGCCACCTTGTACACCAGCAGCACAGGCCCGGGTGGCTCCTCGTTGAGGAAGGGGTTGGCGTGGTCCCAGTTCAGCTTGTAGATGGCAGGCCGCACATAGAAGCCGCGGTAGCCGTCGATGCGCTCGTTGCCCGCCGGCATGAGCGGCTCATGGCCCTTGCTCACCAGGGCGCGCGCGTAGCGGCGGTAGCGCGTGCGGCGATTCTCGGAGATGAGCGGGCCCATGAACACGTTGTGCTCGAAGCCGTAGCCCACGTTCAGGCGCTCGGCCTGTTCCAGCAGCCGATCCATGAAGCCGTCATGGGCGGCGGCCGTGACCAGCACCCGCCCGGTGCTGTTGTGGCGCTGGCCTCCGGTGAGAAAGGCGCCCACCAGCACCTCGTAGGCGGCGTGATCCAGCTCCGCGTCGTCCAGAACGATGGCGATGCCCTTACCCCCGCACTGGTACACCGCGGGCAGCTCGGGCCGATCGAAGATGGCGCGCCGCACGTTCATGGCGGTCTCGAAGCTGCCGGTGAACAGCAGCATGTCGATGCCAGGGTGCACCACCAGGCGCTGGCCGACGACGGTGCCAGAGCCCTGCACCATGTTGAAGACACCGCGGGGCAGACGGCAGCGGTCCCAGAGATCGGCCACGGCCTGGCCCACGCCCGGCGTGAACTTGCTGGGCTTGAGCACCACGGCGTTGCCCGCCAGGATGGCCATGGCGGAGTGGGAGACGGGGATCAGCAGGGGGAGGTTGTAGGGGGAGAGGATGGCCACCACGCCGCGGGGCAGGCGATCCATGCGCGCGCCCACCTCCTCGACCACCTGGGAGGCCAGCATGCCCACGCCGTCTTCCATGAGCACGTCCAGCAGGCGCACGGTGGCGTCCACCTCTTGTCGAGCCTCCCAGAAGGGCTTGCCGCTCTCGCGGGTGATCAGGATGGCCAGGTGTTCCTGCAGGTGCAGCAGGGCTTCGCGCAGGCGGTACAGCGCCGCGGCGCGCTCGGGCACCGGGATGCGCCGCCACACCCTGGCTCCCTGCACCGCGTACTCGATGGCGTCGTCTACGTTCTGCTCGGAGAACGGGAAGCGTCCCAACACGTCACTGCGGTCGCCCGGGTTGATGCCATTGATGTAGCCATCGACCACCTCGGGCTTGAGGAAAGACCCATGAATGTAGTCTCCCTTCCTGAGCAATCGATCGCGGATGGTGTACACGTGCCTTCTCCCGATGGAGCCGCGCGCCTACGCTGGCTCCGGAAGACAGATTATAGCGCCGCGTGCCGCCTTGGCAGCCCCAGCAGGCTCGGGAGCCCGGCCTGGGCGTCCAACAGCTAGAGGATCTGCGGATGAAGAAGGTCTACGATTCCATCGCCCATGCCATCGGATGTACGCCTGCCGTGCGCCTCGCGCGCGTCACGGCGGGCATGCAGGGCACCCTGTTCGCCAAGCTGGAATACCTGAACCCGGCCGGCTCGGTGAAGGACCGCACCGCCCTCGCCATCGTCGAGGACGCGGAGCAACAGGGCTTGCTGAAGGCTGGAGGCACGATCATCGAGGCAGGCACGGGCAACCTGGGAGTGGGTCTCGCCATGGTGGCCGCCTCGCGGGGCTACCGGAGCATCTTCGTGCTGCCCGACACGGTGGGCAAGGAGCGCCGCGACTCCCTGCGCGCCTACGGCGCCCGGGTGATCACCGCCCCCGCCGCCATCCCCGCCGACGATCCTCGCTCCTACCAGGCCGTCGCAGAGCGGCTCAAGGGCGAGATCACCAACAGCTTCCAGGTGGACCCCCACGGCAACCCCGCCAACCCGGACATGCACTACCAGGCCACGGGCAAGGAAATCTGGGAGCAATTCGACGGCGAGCTCGACGTCTTCGTGGCCGGCATCGGAACTGGCGGCACCATCAGCGGTGCGGGCCGCTACCTCAAGGAGCGCAACCCCGACATCACGGTCATCGGCGTCGATCCTGTGGGCTCGGTCTACTACGACTACTTCCACACCGGGCAGATGACCGCCTTCCACCGCAGCAAGATGGAAGGCATCGGCCAGGGCTTCCTGCCCAGCACGCTGGACTTCTCCCAGATCGACGACGTGTTCCGCGTCAACGACCGCGAGAGCTTCCAGATGACCCGCCGCCTGGTGCGCGAAGAGGGCCTGTTCGTGGGTGCCACAGCAGGCGCCGCCGCCGCGGGGGCGCTCAAGTTCATGCGCCTGCACGGTCGCAAGGACCTGCGCGCGGTGGTGGTCCTGTCCGACTCGGGCAGCCTGTTCCTCTCGCGCATCTTCGACGACACCTGGATGCGCGAGAACGGCTATCTCGACCCCGACAGCAGCCTGGGTACGGTGGCTGATCTGCTCGACGCCATGGGCGATCAGGCGCTCATCTCGGTGCCCCACGACGCGCGAGTGCCCGAGGTCATCGGCATCCTCAAGCTGCACGGCATCAGCCAGGTGCCGGTGGTGCGCGAGGGCCGGCTGGTGGGCATCCTCACCGAGAACCGCCTGCTGGAGCGGGCACTCCGCGGCGGCTCCCCCGACACCCAGGCGGCGCAGCTGGTGCAGTCCGACTACTGCACGGTGGACAAGGACACCGAGCTGGCCCTGCTGCTGGACCTGTTCGGCAAGGCCAAGGTGGCGGTGGTGCTGCACGATCACGAGCCGGTCAACATCATCACGCGCATCGACCTGATCGACTTCCTCTCCAAGAACACGGGTCGCTCGCGCGACAGCTGATCGAGGCCAAATTGCCCGGCACGCCGCTGCGCATCCTCTACCTGGTGGCGGCCCCGGGTATCCCGGTCAGCGGTCCCAGCGGGGCGTCAGCTCACGTGCGAGGCATCACGGCGGGCCTGGCCGGGCTCGGTCACCGCGTGGACCTCGTGGCCACCCGCGATCTGGACGCCCGCGGAGCCCTCGAGGCGCCCTCGGTGCCCCTGCACTGCGCCGGAGTGGCGCCGCCACCGGCCCATCGCCTGCTGCCGAGACACCGCGACGAGCTGCGCACCGCGCGGCGCATCGCTGCCCTCGCGCTGCGGGTCGCCGCCAGCGATCCACAGCCGGTGGACCTCGTTGTGGAACGCCACGCCCTGTTCTCCGACGCCGGCCTGCGCACGGCGCGCCAGCTACGCGTCCCCTGTGTGCTCGAGGTGAACGCGCCCCAGCGCCGGGAGCGCGACGCCTTCGAGCAGCCCGTCTCCCGCTGGTTCGCCCCACGATGGGAGCGCCGCGTGCTGCGCGGCGCGGACCACTGCGTGGCGGTGAGCCGCTGGCTCTGCCGCTGGCTGGTGGAGGAGATCGGCTGCCGCCCCCAGGGCGTACAGCACCTGCCCAACGGGGTCGCAGGCCTGGTGGGTGACCGGGCCCGGGGCCGAGCCCTGGCAGGCCTGGCCGATGACTCCTTCGTCCTTGGCTTCGTGGGTTCCTTCCGACCCTGGCACGGCCTGGACCTGCTGCCCCCCCTGCTGGATCTGCTGCCGGAGGCTACCCTGTTGGCTGTGGGGCAGGCCAGGCCCGGCGAGGCCCCACACTACGCCTCCCTGCTGGAGCATCCCCGGGTGCGCGCGGTGGGCAAGCGGACCGCAGCCGAGCTGGCCCACCTGGTGGCGGCCATGGACGTGGGCCTGGCCCCCTACCCGGCCGACGCCCCACCCTGGTTCAGCCCGCTCAAGCTGCTGGACTACCGCGCACAGGGCACCCCCACCGTGGCCTCGGATCTGGCGGACTGCGCCACCTTGATGGACGGGGCGGGCAGCCTGGTGCCCCCGGGAGACCTGCGGGCAGCGGCCGCCGCCATCCGGAGCTGGAGGGGTCGCCGCTGCGCGCCCTCCCCGCGACCCTGGACGCAGGTGGCGACCGAGCTGCTGCGAGGTGTCCACCCCCTGCTGCCGCTTGGCAACACCGAGAAGCGAGGCTAGGAGCCCTCGGGAAAGCTCATGTCTACTGCGACCCACCAGTGCCTGCTGCGACGCGTCCTGCTTGCAGCGCCCGACTGTCAGCGTCACTGCGTACGCGTTGCAAACACGCCTCCGCCGGTCGCTACTGCGCAGAACCCGTCCGTACGGTCCACCGCCTGCGGCGGCGGCTTTCGCCCCAATGCTTCGCATTGTCGCTACGGCCCTGGTGGCTCTCGCTACGACATGAACCGGCGGCAGGCTTGCCGCCTCTTTCCCGAGGGCTCCTAGGACCATGGCCATGTGCCCCACCGCCCGGACCAGGCTCGGCAGCGCAGCGCTGTTCTGCCTCTCGCTTCCCCTGGCCTGCGCCAGCATCGATGAGCTGCTGGAGGACGAGCGGGACTGCGACACGCGGCAGGCCTACTACCCCGACGGTGACGGCGACGGTGTGGGGGCCGACAGCCCCGTGTACATCGGCTGCGAGGCCCGCGAAGGCTACGTGGACCAGGGCGGAGACTGCGACGACACCGACCCCAGCACCACCGACTGCCCGGACAGCGCCGAGCCCGGCGACACCGGCGACAGCGCCGGACCCGAAGACAGCTCCGAGCCCGGCGACACCGGCGACACCGGCGACACGGGGGTCACTGGCGATGGAGTCTGAGCGCGACATCCTGCTGGACCGCTCCCTCGACGAAGGTGTCGCGCGCTACGCTTCAGCCATGGGTCACCGCTTCGGACCCCTGTTCCACCTGCTGGGGCTGGGCCTGCTCCTGCGCGGTCTGCGCTTCGAAGAGCACTCCGCCGAGCGCATCCGGCGGGCCTCCGAGCTCGGACCGGTGGTCTACACCCTCTACTACCGCTCCCTGTTCGACCTGCTGGCCCTGAACAAGGTGCTGTCGACGCGACGGCTGCCCCTGGCGTCCTTCTGCAACGGCCTGCGCACGGCGGCCTGGATGCCTCTGCCCACCTTCTGGCGTTCCGTGGTGGCCCGCCTGCGGCACCTGGGGCGCAGCGCCGAGCCCCTGCGCTCGGGCTGGCTGGCCTCGCTGCTGGCCTCGGGATCCAGCGCCGCGCTGTTCATGCTCGGACCGCGCGCCTGGCGCGATCTCTTGCACCGCCGCCCCCGCCCCGACGTGGCCGAGGCCCTGCTGCGGGCGCAGCAGCGCAGCGAGGCCGCCATCCAGGTGGTGCCGGTGGTGATCATCTGGAGTCGCCGGCCCATGACCACCCGCAGCGAGGCCGAGCGCATCCTGCTGGGCTCCGAAGAGCGACCAGGCCGGTTCTCCCGCCTGTGGGCCGCGCTCACGCGCCGCGGCACGCTCATCGTGCAGGCCGGTGAGCCCCTCGACCTGGCCCGCTTCAGCGAGCACTACGCCGAAGATCCACCCCAGCGGCGCACCCGCATCCTGCGCGTGGTGCTGCGCCGCTACCTGTACCGGGAGCAGTCCACGGTGCGCGGGCCTCGCACGCGCTCCCACGCCTGGATGAGGCGCCTGGTGCTGTCCAGCCGAGCTGTGCGCGACGCGGCCCAGCACGAGATCAAGGCCACCGGACACTCCGAGGAGCGGGTCCTGCGCAAGGTGGAGCGCAGCTTCGACAAGATCGCCGCCCGCATGTCCTACAGCTGGGTGCGCTTGGCAGCCCTGGCCACCCGCCTGCTCTGGAACCGCATCTACAGCGGCGTCGACGTGCTGGAGTCCGACATCGACCGCATCCGGCAGCTCCAGCGCCGCGGCGGCGTGGTCCTGCTGCCCTGCCATCGCTCCCACCTGGACTACCTGCTGGTCTCCAGCATCCTCTACCAGCACGGCGTGGTGCTGCCGCACATCGCCGCGGGCATCAACCTCAGCTTCTGGCCGGCCGGACCCATCTTCCGGCGCCTGGGGGCCTTCTTCGTCAAGCGCAGCTTCCGCGGTGACCGCATCTTCCCCGCGGTGTTCGATCAGTACCTGCGTCAACTGGTGCGCGAGGGCTACCCTCTCGAGTTCTTCATCGAGGGCGGCCGCTCGCGCACCGGCAAGCTGCTACCGCCCAAGCTGGGCCTGCTGGGCATGGTGATCGACGCCGCCGACGCGGTGAAGCGCGACGACTTCGACCTGGCGTTGCTGCCCATCAACATCTGCTACGAGCAGATCGCCGAAGAGGGCGCCTACGCCCGCGAGCTCTCCGGCGAGAAGAAGAAGAGCGAGTCCATCTCGCAGGTCATCCGCGCCCGACGTGTGCTGCGCGCTCGCTACGGCCGGGTCTACATCAGGCTAGGGGAAGCTCTCAGCGTCAAGCAGACCCTGCTGAGCGCCGACCGCCCGTGGTCCGAGATGGACCGGGAGCACCGGGGCGAAGCGCTGCAGCGGGTGGGCGAGAGCGTGCTTCACCGCATCAACCAGCAGGCCCTGGTGCTGCCCACCAGCCTGGCCGCGCTGGCGCTGCTGGCCCACCACCGCCGCGGCATCCGCCGCGAGGCCCTGTTCGCCCGGGTCGAGCGCTTCAGATCCTTCCTGGAGCGCACCGGGGCCCCCATGAGCGCCAGCATGGCCTGGCCCGGCTGGGCGGTGGAGGAGGCCATCGGCCGCTTCGTGGGCGACCGCAAGCTCCGGGTCTTCGAGGACCAGGACGGCCCGGTCTACCAGCTGGCCGAAGACGGCCGCATCACGCTGGAATACTACAAGAACAACCTGCTGCACTTCTTCGTGCCGGCGGCCCTGCTGGCGCTGGCGCTCCGCACGCAGCTGCGCGATCACGGCATCCCTCGCTCGGGCATCCTCGAGGCCGGCATCCCCATCGACTTCCAGCCCGCTCGCCGCGGCTTCCGTACCCTGGCCTGGTGGTTCCGCTACGAATTCGTCTTCGATCCCGAGACCACCACGGGCAAGCTGCTGGACATGGCCACCGAGCAGCTCGCCGACTACGGGGCCCTCCAGGGCGACCGCGGCGAGCTGCGGGTGGTGGACGCCGACCGGCTGCACGAGCTGGCCAACCTGCTGGTGAACTTCGTGGAGTCCTACTGGCTCGCGCTCCGCGGAGCCCAGGGCCTGGCCCGCAAGGGCGCCCGCGCCCGCGACCTGGAGCCCGCCATCCGCCAGCTGGGCGAAGGCACCTACGCGGTGGAGGAGATCCGTCGGGCCGAGGCCCTGTCTTCGGTCACCCTCAAGAACGCCCTGCGCGCCTTCAAAGAAGAGGGCATCCTGGGCAGCGGCGAAGACGGCGGCCTCACCATCGACTCGCCTGCCTGCGCAGAAGCGCTCGCCCAGCTGCGCCAGCTCATGGATTAGGATGCCCGATCGCTTCCGACCCCTGGGTGAAGAGCCTGCGGAGGACAGCGAGCGGGTTGCAGCCCTGTTCGCCGGACGCAGGCCAGCCACGGGCAGCGCCGACCGCAGTCCCGGGCGGGCCATCATCCTGCTGCTGCTGCTGGCGCTGCCCCTGAACCTGGCTGGCCTGCTGTGCTGCACGAGCGTCCCAGGTGCCCTGGTGAGCCTGTGGGCCTGGCGCCTGGCCCGCCGCGAGCTGGCGCTGCTGGAGCACGGCGAGCTGCCGGTACAGGACACGCTGCGCCTCACGCGCCTGCAGCGGCTCGCCACCGGGATGCTGGCGGCGAGCCTGCTGCTGCTGCTGGCGCAGGTCTACCTGCTGACCACCGGTTTCTACCAGGACCTGCTGCTGCGCCTGGACCTGTGGCTCACGCGCCTGTAGCGGGGGGCGCTGCCCGAGCTACTCGGCGGCCCGCTCCAGGATGAGGAACTCGACCCGCCGGTTGGCGGCCTTGCCCTCGTCGGTGGCGTTGTCGCCCACGGGCTTCTCTTCGCCCCAGCCCTGGGCCTGGAGGCGGTCTGCGGAGACGCCCTTGTCTACCAGGTAGGCCATGACGGCGTCGGCGCGATCGCTGGACAGCTGCTTGTTGTCCGCGTCGCGGCCATCGGAGTCGGTGTGGCCCTCGATGCTCACCTCGGCGAGCTCCGGGTGCTCGTCGAGGATCTCGGACAGGGCGTCGAGCAGCTGGTAGGAGCGCTCGTCGATGACGGCGCTGCCCGTCTGGAAGAAGATCTTCTCGCTGATCTCCACGGCCTTGTCGGTGATCTTGATGGCCTTGCGGCTGAGGTTCACCTCGGGCTCGGGCAGGGTGGCGAAGAAGTAGTGGCCCATAGCGTAGGCCTTGGCCAGCTCGTGGTGCTTCAGGGCCGCGGCCAGATCAGCTTCTTTCTCGGCCACCTTCATGAGCACGTAGTGGGCGTAGGGCTCACCCGGATTCAGCTCCAGGGCCTTCTCTGCAGCGGCCTTGGCGTCAGCCAGCTGGCGACGCTGCAGCAGGTACCAGGCGTTGACGGCGTGCGCGCCGGCGTTGGTGGGCATGAGGGCCAGGATGTCCGCCAGGTTGGCGCCGGCCTCTTCGAAGCTGGCCTTGGCCATCTTGGCCTGCCCGCGCGCGGTCAGCTCGCTCGCCAGGGCCACGCGCGCGACCACGTTCTCGGGGAAGGCATCGGCCAGGTCCTTGAGGGCCGGCACGACCTTGTCCGCCTCGCCGGAGGCGCGCACCAGGTCGGCGTACTGGCCCACGGCGAAGGGATCGCTCACCAGCCACATCTTCTGTCGATCCCAGTGGGCCAGGGCGCTGTCGAGATCGCCCTGACGCCGGTACAGCTCGGCCAGCGCGATGCGGGCGGCGCTGTTGTAGCCTTCGCGGATGGAGTCACCGCTCCTGCCGGCCATGTTCAACGCCTGGCGCAGTGGGCCCTGGGCCGCGTCGTCCTGGCCCTCCAGCAGGTGGGCCACGCCGGCCACCACGCCGATGTTGGGATGCAGGTCGGCGTGCTCGTCGAAGGCTGCGATGGCCTTTTGGTTTTCGCCGGCCACCAGCTGGAAGTAGGCCACCTGGCCCGGGGTGTCGTGGCAGCCGTCGAGGTCCTGGGGCTGCACACCGGAGGCCTCCAGCTCCTCGTCGTCCATCTCCTGGATCTCCTCGCGCTCCTCCTTGGACAGGGAGGCCCAGGCCACGTAGCGGTCCAGGCCCTTCTGGGTGGCCACCGCGGCGTCGTCGAGGCGTCCACCGAGGGTGTAGAACATCCCCAGCTGTTCCCAGTACGCGCAGGGGTCCGCGTCGAGGCTGGTGACCTCTTCCATGGAAGCGGTCGCACCGGCGAAGTCGCGGGCCATGGCCTGGAAGAAGGCCTTTTCTGCCAGCAGCTCGGCGCGCTGCTCCTGCTCGGCTTCGAGCTCTTCCGCGGTCTTCTCCTCGACCTCGCCATCTTCGGGTGCGGCGTCCAGCGCGGCGAGCTCCGCTTCCGCGGCGTCCACGAAGGCCTGCACGGGCCAGTCACGCTGCTGGGCATCCGCGGACTTGATGGCCAGCCGCTTGCCCACAGGATCGACGGCCAGGTCGTACCAGGCCAGCAGGTTGTACCCGAGGATGCCTTCCACGCCGTCGCCGCGAGGCACGATGGACAGGTTGGCGTGCCTGTACCAGGAGGGCCGCAGCGCCAGATCACCCAGGCCCACACCAGTGTGCACCACGTCGCTGTCACCAATGGCCAGGCTGGCCGCATCGCTCACCGCGACCTCGCCGCCCAGGACGCCGAGGACATCGCTGGCGAGGCCCACCCGCAGCTCTTGCTCACCCACGGTGGCCGGCAAGGTGACGAAGAGGTTGGCGTGATGCTCCTTGCCCATCCAGCCCTTGACAATCTCGGACTCGGCGGTCTCGAAGTCGAACACCGTGCCGCCCACGTCAGCCAACAGCTGGTCCGCCATCTCGGGCGGCGCGAAGCGCACCACGCCCAGCGAGGGCAGCACGGCCACGGGGATGCCCAGCGCTCCGACGCCCAGGGTCCCGAACACCGTGGAAGCCGGGGCCTCCTGGGTGCCGAAGGGATCGGAATCTACACCGGTGACCATGGCGTCGATGTCGCGCAGCACCAGGCCGTCGGCGATGTGGATCGCGTCGAGGCTGGTGGTCTGCTTTTTGCCACCGACGCGGTAGGAGGCTTCGTCCTTCTTCTTGCCCAGGGACTTCCAGAATTTCTTGTTGTGGGTCGAGACCCTGGCGCCCAGCTCCTCGGCCAGGTCCGAGGTGACGATCAGCTCTTCCTGGCCCAGGTCGAGGCGCATCAACCAGGCGCCCTCGTCATCCTCGCCGAAGTTGACCAGCACGTAGGGCAGCGGATCGCCGTAGACATTGGCCAGCAGCGGGACCTCGACGATGCCCTCGATCTCCACTTCGCCCACCGAGCCGCCCCACTTGTCGAGGCGGGTACCGGCGAAGACGGTGGTGGGCAGGCACAGGGCGAACAGAGCGAGAGCGCGCATCGGCAACCTCCGAGAAGACGGTGGGGTTATCCTCTTGCCGAGGACGGGTCCAGCGCACCCGAGGGGCGTCGCTGCATTGCTGGAAGCGGGGTGATCGGATACCGGCCAGCCCTGCCCGGAGCGACCGCGGCGCGGTCGGCGAATATCAGAGGAGAAGCTTCCATGTCTTCGACCATCTACGATGTCCACGCGCGCATGATCCTGGATTCCCGCGGTAATCCCACCGTGGAGGTGGAGGTGACCACCGAAGAGGGCGCGGGGGGGCGCGCCGCCGGGGCCGCCGGGGGCCCCCCCCGCCCCCCCCC
>CAZEJJ010000040.1:33938-46010 GCA_964512185.1 uncultured Enterobacterales bacterium
GTCCACGCGGGATTTTTGGTGGAGTCGGGGTTTATGCCCACGGTGGTGGTGGTGGTGACCGCCCGGGGGGGCGCGGGGGGCCGCGCCGCCGTTCCCTCGGGAGCCAGCACCGGACGCCACGAAGCCGTGGAGCTGCGCGACGGCGACAAGGACCGCTTCAAGGGCAGAGGGGTCGACAGTGCCGTCGAGAACGTGAATGTTACCCTCGCCAGCCACCTCGTGGGGCTGGACGCCAGCGACCAGCGCACCATCGACGCCCTGCTGCTCGAGGTGGACGGCACCGAGAACAAGAACAACCTCGGCGCCAACGCCATCCTGGGCTGCTCCCTGGCCGTCGCCCGGGCCGCGTCCCTCACCCTCGACCTGCCCCTGTACCGCTACATCGGCGGCACCAACGCCTGCACCTTGCCCGTTCCCATGATGAATGTCATGAACGGCGGCTCCCACGCCGACTCGGGCATGGACATCCAGGAATTCATGCTCTTCCCTGCGGGCTTCGACAGCTTCAGCGAGGCTCTGCGCTGCGGCACCGAGATCTTCCACACGCTCAAGTCCCTGCTCGGCTCCCGGGGCCTGGCGGTGGCCGTGGGCGACGAAGGCGGCTTCGCTCCTCACCTGAGCCGCGACGTGGACGCCCTGGACCTGCTGATGGAGGCCATCGAGGGGGCCGGCTACAAGCCGGGCGAGCAGGTCTTCCTGGCCCTGGACGTGGCCGCCTCGGAGTTCTGGGACGGAGAGCTCGGCGGCTACAAGATGCGCCGCGCCGCCGAGCTGGGCGAAGACCCGGCCACCTTCCGCTTCGACGCCGCCCAGATGGTGGACTTCTACCAGGAGCTGGTGGAGGGCTACCCCCTGGTGTCCATCGAGGACGGCCTGAACGAGGACGACTGGGAGGGCTGGAGCCTGCTCACCGAGCGCCTGGGCGACAAGGTGCAGCTGGTGGGCGACGACCTGTTCGTCACCAACACCAAGCGCATCCGCCGCGGCCTCGAGACCAGGGCGGCCAATGCTGTGCTCATCAAGGTCAACCAGATCGGCACCCTCACCGAGACGCTCGACGCGATCTCGCTGGCCCACGCTCATCGCTGGCGCACCGTCATCTCCCATCGCTCGGGCGAGACCGAAGACACCACCATCTCCGACCTGGCGGTGGCCGCCAACACCGGCCAGATCAAGACCGGCTCCCTCTGCCGCTCCGAGCGCGTGGCCAAGTACAACCAGCTGCTGCGCATCGAAGAGGAGCTGGGCGACGCCGCCATCTTCCCAGGCAAGGCCGCCCTGCTGCGCTGAACCGGCGCGCCGCGCCACCCCCGCCGCCCCAGGGCTGAGGGGGTGTCATTGTACCCGCAGCTCCAGCTCCGTATACCTGGGGACCCTCTCCGGGCAGGCGAGACAGGCCGCAGATCCCCGCCACGTGGGCATCTCATCGCTGGTGGGTCATGGCACACTCCTTGCGGAAGAAGAGGCCGCCAAGGAGGTTCCGCATGCGCGCCGTCATTATCCTGGCCACTCCCCTGCTCCTCGCGATCGGCTGCGCCCCCGAGGCCACCGAGCTCAGCAGCGCCGCCATCCTCGGTGAAGAGCTGCTGGGGCCCCACTCCCTGGACGCCGAGCCGCTGCACGTGGGCGTCCGCGCTGTCCAGCCCACCTACGCGGGAGCGCGCTTCGACTTCCGGCTGGAGCTGGGCAACGTGGGCGTGGACAACCCCGAGGTGGGGCTGTTCGTGGACCGCGTGCTGCTGCGCATCGACGACGACTGGACGGGCCTGCCGCCCCAGGGCTGGGACGAACCGCTTGACGTGGTCTACTCCGAGCGCCAGCGCTGGCAGGCGGTGTGGCAGGGCAGCCTGGACCCGGGCACCCTGGGCGACGTGGTGATCGACCTGGGTGAAGACGCCCACGTCACCGTGGACGATCTGGCCTACGACGCCGTCTTGGTGGAAGACAGCCGCCAGCTCGAGGCGGAGTGCGCCGTACAGACCGCGCACCCCGCCCCCATCGTCATGAGCATCCTGCTGGACGCCAAGGCCAGCGACGGCGAGGTGGACCTGGAGCTGGTGCACGTCATGCTGCGCGAGGTGGACGCCAACGGCTGGCCCCACCCCTATGCTCCCGCGGAATAGCCGGGCCATCCAGCCCGGCTACGGGTACAGTCAACCCCGAGCGCAGCGAGCGGGTTGACGGACAAGCGCCCGCCGAGGGTACTCGACAGCCACCGGCGCGCTCGGCGCGCGGTCAGCCACAATATGCTCGCCCTCGGAAGCAAAGCCCCTCGATATGCGCGCCCTCGGAAGCCAAGCCCCTCGATATGCGCGCCATCGCCCCAATTCGTACAGATACCGGGGCTTGGCCTGGAAAAACGAGCAGATCCGAGGGCTTGGCCAGGAGAGGCGAACACATCCAGGGGCTTGGCTTGGAAAAGCGAGCAGATCCGGGGGCTTGGCTCCTGGGGTGATCCTGACAGTGGCTGGCCCGTGCCCGCCTGCGCCCTCCCCCCTCCCAGCCCGGCAGCAGACGACAGA
Organism: uncultured Enterobacterales bacterium; assembly: GCA_964512185.1. GTDB lineage: Bacteria > Myxococcota_A > UBA796 > UBA796 > JAFGLY01 > CAZEJJ01. The sequence continues at coordinate 36,461 of CAZEJJ010000040.1, forward strand.
ACAGGCCGCCGCCAGGCGGCCGGCCCGAATCGCAGCGAGGGCCAGCAGACGCGCAGCGAGGGTGGTTCTGCGAAGTAGTGGGCGAGAGAGGCGTGTTCTCGACACGTTGACCGAGCACGCTGCGAGCAGGGCCGGCCGCAGTAGCGGCTGCTGGGCCGCAGCAGACCTGGGGTTCTGTCGCCTGCTGCGGTTATGCCACACCTCCGGCCTCCAGGGCGCGGGGCCCGATTCCCGGAGTAGAAGCATGATGGCGCAGCCGATCCCAGCCACCACCGCCGCTCCCTACCCCCGCTCCCCCCTCGACCACGTGCTCTCCGCCCAGCTCGTCGTGGCCTGGGCCGGCGAGGGGGGCGAGGAGCCCCGCCTGGGCTGGTGGCGCAGCGACCTGGTGAGCGAGTTCGGGGGCGAGGATCTCTTCCGCCGCCTGCTGCCCAGCACCTGGGCCTGGGCCGTGCTCCAGGGCGCCCTTGAGGTCGCCCGGCGGCACGACGCCGCTGGCCGCGGCAAGGACGCCGACCCCGACCGTCTCCTGAGCCTCTTCCACCTGGGCTACGAGCTGGACGAGCGGCTCGAGGAGCGCCTGCGCGATCTGAAAGCAGGCGGCGAGCCCCCAGCCGAAGCTCTCCCCGCCCTACGCGAGCTGATCACGCCCGAGTGGGACAGCGCCGCCTTCGCCGAGTGGATCGAGGCCCACCGTGCCCCCGAAGCCGTGGCTGCGCCCGCGGGCCGCCGCATCAGGGGCACACCGCCCGACTCCGCGACGCTTCTGGTGGACCACCTGGTGGGCGCGCTGGACCCGCTCGGCCCCGACTACCCCCTACCGCACTACCGGAGGCCCGCTTGAGCGACCGCCCCTCGGAGCACCACGAGGTCCACACGCGCCTGCTCAAGTGCGCCCTGGTGGTCGAGGAGACCCGGGCCTACTGGGAGCAGGTGCAGCCCGGGGTGCGACCTTCGGTGCAGCGGGCCTTCGAGGAGTACTGGTTCGGCGCCAAGAGCCTGGCCCGCGTCAAGGTGCTGCTGGCCAACTTCCGGGTGCGGTACGAGAGCTTCTCTCCCTGCCTGGAGCTGCTGCACGCCTGGCGCGGCATGGACCCGGTCACCCGCGCGCTGGTCTGCCACTGGCACCTGCAGCTCGCAGATCCTGTCTACCGAGCCTTCAGCGGCGACTGGCTGGCGCGACGGCGCGAGGGTCCTCGCGCCGAGGTCACCCGCGACCTGGTGGTCTCCTGGGTCGGTGAGCACGGGCCGGACCGCTGGACCATGGTCACGCGCATCCAGCTGGCCTCCAAGCTGCTCTCGGCGGCGCGCAGCGCCGGGCTGGTGGGGAGTGTCCGCGACCCGCGCCCGCTGGTCTTCCCCCGTGTGTCCGACGTGGCGCTGACCTACCTGCTCCACCTGCTCCGGGGCGTGGACTTCGAGGGGACCATGCTGGACAACCCCTACCTGCGCTCGGTGGGCCTGACCGGCGGCCCGCTCGAGGACCGCCTGCGCGGGCTCTCCGCCCTGGACTTCTCCCGCCAGGGCGACCTGGTGGACTTCGGCTGGCGCCACCCGGACCTGCTGGCCTGGGCGCGGGCCGAGGGCCTCTGCACCGATGGAGGCTCGCCATGAGCAACGGCCCCCTCTTCGGGCGCAGCGCGCTGCGCGCCGCCTTCGAGGCGCTGCGAGCGGACCTGTTCCACGAGGACGGGCCACGCATCAGCACCATGCGCAACTACCGCTTCGCCATCGTGCCCTACGATCCCTCCCAGGAGTTCGCCCTGCGGGCCGAGGTGCAGAAGCTCTCCCACGAGCTGGTGGCCCACGGCTGGGTGGTGCTGTCCATCTCGCTGCAGAAGCTCCTGCTCGACCGGGTCCGCGCCCAGGGGGACGAATGGGTGGAGCGCGTGGTAGCCATGGAGCGCCGCCTGGCCGGCATCGAGCCCGAGCGGGGGCTCGGTTACCTGAAGTCCAAGCTGGCGCCCATCATCGAGGGGCCCGACGGCATCGCCGCGGACTGCAGTCGCCTGATCGAGGCCCACGCCGAGGCCCACCCCGACCGCCTGGACCGCACCCTGGCGCTCATCGGCCGGGCCGGGGCGCTCTACCCCTTCTTCCGCTCCTCGGCGCTGCTGCGCCACCTGGACGGCCGCACCCGCAACGTGCCCGTGGTGCTGCTCTACCCCGGCCAGCGCAGAGGCCCCACCGGCCTGTCCTTCATGGGTCTGCTCGACCCCGACAACGACTACCGCCCCCGCATCTACCCCTGATCCCGGGCCTCCCATGCCGACGCCGATCCGCGACCTCTTCGTCTCCGACGTGACCCGCGACATCCCCCCCGTGGTCTACTTCCACGAGCAGAGCCCGGAGAAGCTGGCCGACGAGGTCGGCGAGTACATCATCACGGGCGGCTGGCCCGCCGGCCACCCCAACCACCGGCGGGTGCCCGACGGCATCCACGAGCAGTACGTGGGCCTGCTACGGGGCATCGCCAGCGAGTTGGACAAGCCGGGCGGCCCCGAGCTGCCCACGGCCTGGATCTCCGGCTTCTACGGCTCCGGCAAGTCCTGCTTCGCCAAGCTGCTGGGCCTGGCGCTCGACGGCGTGGAGCTGCCCGACGGCCGCTCCCTGGCCGCGGCCCTGCTGGCGCGCGACACCTCCCCCCGCAAGCAGGAGCTGCGCGACGCCTGGAAGGCCCTGCGCCAGAAGGTGGATCCCATCGCGGTGGTCTTCGACATCGGCAGCGTGGCCCGCGACAACGAGCACATCCACGCCGCGGCCGTGCGCCAGGTGCAGCGCCGCCTGGGCTACTGCCGCACCGAGCCCCTGGTGGCGGACTTCGAGCTGAAGCTGGAACGGGACGGCGAGTGGTCGCGTTTCCAGGCCAAGGCCCGCGAGGTGCTGGACAAGCCCTGGGAGCATGTCAAGGACAAGGCCCTGGCCGAGGAGGACTTCTCCCTCGTGCTGTCGGAGCTGTACCCGGACCGCTACCCCGACCCCATGGCCTGGTTCACCAGCCGAGCCGGCACCCACAGCCGCTCCGAGTCGCCGGAAGAAGCCGTGGCCGCCATCTGCGACATGCTGCGCTTCCGCGCCGCGGGCGCCACGCTCTTTTTGGTGGTGGACGAGGTCTCCCAGTACGTGCTCTCCCACAAGGACCGGGTGGACCGCCTGCGCGCCTTCGCCTCCGCCCTGGGCGCGGCGCTGAAGGGCAAGACGTGGCTGGTGGCCCTGGGCCAGCAGAGGCTGGACGAGCAGGCCGACGACTCCTTCCTGATCTGGGCCAAGGACCGCTTCCCCCCCAGGCTGCGGGTCCACCTGGCCGCCACCAACATCCGGGACGTGGTCCACAAGCGCCTGCTCCAGAAGAAGCCGAAGCGCCAGGCCGAGCTGCGCGAGCTGTTCCAGGCCAACCGCGCCAACCTCAAGCTCCACGCCCACGGCTGCGACGCCGTGACCCCCGAGGAGTTCGTGGAGGTCTACCCCCTGCTCCCGGGCCACATCGACCTGCTGCTGCGCATCACCTCGGCCCTGCGAACCCGTTCCAGCCGGGCCCAGGGCGACGACCAGGCCATCCGCGGCCTGCTCCAGCTCTTGGGCGAGCTGTTCCGGGACCAGGAGCTGGCCGAGGAGCCCGTGGGCGCCCTGGTCACCCTGGACCGCATCTACGCCGTGCAGCACACCGCGCTGGACTCCGACGTGCAGCACTCCATGGCCCGCATCCTCGACAAGCGCAAAGACGACGAGAGCGATCTGCCCCTCCGCGCGGCCAAGGCCGTGGCCCTGCTGGAGCTGATCCAGGACACCGTGCCCACCGACGCCAAGCTGGTGGCTCGCTGCCTCTACGACCGCGTGGACCGCGGCAACCAGGTGGCGGCCGTCACCGAGGCCCTCGAGGGCCTCCGCCGCGACAACCTGCTCGGCTACTCCGAGAAGCACGGCTACAAGATCCAGTCCTCTGCCGGGGAGGAGTGGGAGCGGGAGCGGCGTGAGAAGCCCGTGCCCCGCGAGAGGATTGGCGAGACCGTCCAGGACTCCCTGAAGTACCTGCTGGCCGCCCCCGAGCGCCCCCGCCTGCAGGGCCGCCCCTTCCCCTGGGCCGGTGTCTTCTCCGATGGGCGCAGCCACGAGGACGCCAAGCTGATGGATCCTCGCGACGACGCCGTGGTGCGGGTGGACTTCCGCTTCCTGCCCAAGGAGGAGCGCACCGAGAGCGCCTGGGTCAAGCGCAGCGACGAGAGCACGCTGCGGGATCGCCTGCTGTGGGTCTGCGGTGACGCCGAGGAGGTGGAGAACCAGTGCCGCAACCTCGCCAGGTCCCGGGCCATGGTGCGCAAGTACAAGCCCCGCCGCGACTCGCTGAATCCGGCGCGCAAGATGCTGCTGCAGCAGGAGGAGATCGAGGCGGAGGACCTGGAGGTGCGCGTGCGCGGCGAGGTGGCGGCGGCCTTCATGGCCGGACGCCTCTACTTCCGCGGCCGGGTCGTGGTCCCGCGGGACCAGGGGGCCGTCTTCGGGGCCGTGCTGTCCAGCCTGGGCGCCCGCATCCTGCCGGACCTCTTCCCCCACTTCGTGGGCACCTCCATCGCACCTGGCGAGCTGCTGCAGCTCGTGGAGACGGACCTGTCCGGCCCCTCCCCCAAGTTCCTGCCTGGCGAGCTGGGCATCCTCGAGCTGGACGCGGGGCGCTACGTGCCCAGCTGCTCCGGCGTCGTCCCGCGCCGGGTGCTGGAACACATCGAGGCCGAGGGCGGTCTGGGCGGCACCACCCTGCTGGCCTGGTTCGGCGGAACCCCCTACGGCTACCCCGCCAACGTGGTCAAGGCCTGCGTGGCCGGGCTGCTACGGGCGGGCCGGCTGCGCGTGCAGCCTGACGGCGGCGCCGAGATCACCGCCGTGCGTGACGCCGGGGTCCGGGAGCTGTTCGACAAGGACCGCGCCTTCCGCCGCGCCGACCTCTTCCCCGCCGGCGAGGACGACATCGGCTTCCAGGCCCGGGCGCGCATCTGCCACTTCTTCCATGGTAGCCTCGACCACCGCATGGACCGCGAGGACCACGCCATCGCGGATGCGGTCTCGAAGCTCTTCCCGTCCCAGGCCCGACAGCTGCGCGAGGTGCTCACCCGTCTCGACCGGCTCCCTGGCCGCCTCCAGCCCCCCGAGGCACTGCTCACCTTGCAGGACGTGCTGGAGGCCTGCGTGGCCAAGAGCCGACACACGCGACCCACGGTGCAGCTGGTCAAGCGCCACCTGGACGCCCTACGGGACGGCATCGAGCTGTCGAAGCTCTACGACGCCGAGCTGACCCCCGCGGCGATCCAGGCCGTCCGGCACGCGGCGAACGTGCAGGAACACCAACTCGCCCAGCTCGAGGGCCAGGGGACGCTGGAGCCCGAGGTGGCCGAGGCCGGTGAGCGGGTAGCGGCCCAGCTGGGGACAGAGCGGCCCTGGCGCGAGATCGCGGGCATCGATCCCGACCTGGAACGCATCGTCCAGGCCTACGTGGTCGAGCGCGGCCGCCTGCTCCGCTGGCAGGAAGCCCGGGCCGAGCAGGCCCGCGCCAAGGTCAAGGCGCGGGAGGGTTTCTGCACCCTGTCGGCCGACAACTCCCACAAGGTCCTGCGCCCTGTCGCCCTGGCCCAGACCGAGACCAGCGCCGAGGCCGTGGCCCCAATCCTCGAGGCCTTGAAGGATCCCTTCCTGCTGAGGCTGCGGCGAGCCGAGAGGCAGGCCAACCGGATCCTGGACGGCCTGCTGTCGGACAAGAGCCTGATCGTGACCGTGGACCTCGGGCTGGAGGGCCGGGAGCTGCGCAGCGAGGAGGACGTGGAGGCGCTGGTGAACGAGGTGCGGGAGCGGCTGCTGGAGAAGGTGCGGGGTGGAGCGAGGGTGCGGTTGGTATAGGGAAGGGAAGGAGGTAGACCATGATCGAGTACCTCGAACTCGAGGACTTCAAGAGCTTCCGTAGCGCCCGTGTCACCATGGGGCCCCTCACGGTCCTCGTCGGCGCCAACGCCTCCGGCAAGAGCAACCTGCGCGATGCGCTGCGGTTCCTGCACGGAGTCGGCCTGGGCTACTCGCTGCCCGAGATCATCGGCGAGAAGTATGGGCAGGGAGGCATCCTCCAGTGGCGCGGCATCCGAGGTGGCGCACGTGAAGCGGCGTTTGCAGGCGGCAGGCTGTTCAGGATCGCAGTGGGGATCGTCCCCAAAGGCAGCAGGGCCCCACTCCGCTACCACCTCCGGGTGGACCTGTCGGACGAGAAGCTGGGGCCGCGCGTGGTTTCGGAGGGGCTCTGGCGGGGGATGCACTACCTCTACGACTCCGATCCCACGGACGACCCAGTCCAGCAGGGGGCGGACCACCAGATACGGGTTCGTCAACCGCGAGGTGGCCGGTATCGAGCTCATGGACAGATCTCCGATTTCAGCTCCTCCCGCCCGGCACTCGGCCAGATTCCGGACCGCAAGAACGTGCCCGCGCATCTGCGGCGCACCTGTGAGAGCGTGCTCGAGGCGCTGGGGGACATGCGTTTCCTGGACCTGGAGCCCGACGCGATGCGCAAGCCCTCCCAGCCGGGGCAGGTCGTGCTGGGAGACAAGGGAGAGAACCTGTCATCCGTGCTCCAGGCCATCTGCGGCGACCCGGCGAGAGAGGCGGCGTTGCTCGAATGGGTCCACGCCCTGACCCCCATGGATGCGTCCTCGTTCGACTTCAGGAGCGATTTCAGTGGCAACATCCTGCTCCACCTGGTCGAGGTGGACGGTCAGAGGATCTCCGCTCACAGCGCCAGCGACGGGACGTTGCGCTTCCTGGCCATGGTCGCTGCTCTCCACAGCGAGGACACAGGGCGGCTGTACTTCTTCGAGGAGATCGACAACGGCATCCACCCCGCTCGACTGCACCTCCTGCTGCGGCTCCTCGAGCAGGCGAGCGACGCCCAAGGCATCCAGGTCGTCGCCACGACCCACAACCCTGCGTTGGTGTCCTACCTCGACGCTTCCAAGCGCGCCGATGCCCACCTGGTCTACCGTCCTCAGGAGGCGTCAGACACCCGAGTGAGACGTCTGGGTGAGCTTCCCACCCTGGAGCGCGTACTGGAGAAGCAAGATCTAGGCAGCCTGCAGACCTCGGGCTGGCTCGAGGATGCCGCCTACTTCTCCGAGCCCGACAGAGGTGAGGGGTGAGCGTCAACGTCCTGGTCATCCCAGAGGACTTCCGCAAGGACGAAGCGATCCTGCTACCCCTGGTGCGCAGCCTGATGAAGGCCATCGGCGTACGGGCGAGGGTGACAGTGTGCAAGGACCCGCTCCTCGGCGGTGTGAGCGAGGCCATGAAATGGGAACACGTCGATCAGATCGTCGACAAGTACTGGGGCATGGTTCAACTCTACCTGCTCCTGGTGGATCGAGACGGTGAGGCGGGCCGAGTCGCCGGACTGGGGCGCCTAGAGCGGCTCGCAAGCGAAAAGTTAGGCGAGCATACCTGGACCTTCCTGGGGGAGAACGCCTGGCAGGAGGTCGATGTCTGGATCCTGGCGGGCATGAGAGACCTGCCCAGGGAGTGGTCGTGGGCGGAGGTGAGACAGGACCGTGATCCCAAGGAGGCCTATTACGAGCCATACGTCGAGCAGCGAGGATTGTCCGGGCTGCCCGACCAAGGCCGCCGCCGGCTCGCGCTGGAGGCCGCGAAGAACTTCCGACGGATACGCCAGCTCTGCCCCGAGGACCTCGGGAGGCTCGAGGAGCGGATCCGCGCTGCGCTGGAGGCCTGAACTCTCGTGCCCATGATCCCCGAGGCCAAGAAGCTCCTCTCCGGCACCATCCGCGCCCTGCGCGAGCGACTGCTGGAGGATCTGCACGCTGCCACCGAGGCCGCCTACCGCCTCTCCGTGCGCATCCGAGACGCTGGCCTGCCCGAGGCCGCCGCGGCGCGGCGAGCGCGACTGGAGGCTTGGATCGCCGAACAGCTCCGGGCCGAGGTCGGCGCGGGCAAGAAGGGGAAGCAGGCCCGCAGCGAGGAGGACTTCCGGCGCGAAGTGGAGAAGCAGGCGGCCTACACCCTGCTCAACCGGCTGGTGATCCTGCGGCTGATGGAGGCCATGAAGCTGCGCGGGCCGGCCGTGGTCACTGGTGGCTGGGACAGCCGCGGCTACCAGGACTTCCGCAGCGTAGCCCAAGGGCTGGTGCACGGCGACGAGAGCGAGGGCTACGCCTTCCTGCTGCGGCTGGTCTTCGAGGACCTGGCCCATGACCTGCCCGGCATCTTCGGCCCCGCGGGCCCAGCCGACCTGGTGTCCATCCCTGCGGCCACCCTGCGCCACGCGGTCGAGGCCCTGGACCGGCCCGAGCTGGCCACCTGCTACACCGACGACATGACCCTGGGCTGGGTCTACCAGTACTGGAACGACCCGGAGCGCGAGGCCCTGGACGCAAAGCTCGCTGACGGCGGCAAGGTGGAGCCGCACGAGATCGCCAGCAAGACCCAGATGTTCACCGAGCGGTACATGGTGGACTGGCTGCTGCAGAACAGCCTGGGGCCGATGTGGCTCGCCATGTGCACGAAGCACGGCTGGACCCCCGAGGTCCAAGCCGACGGCACCCTCGACCGGCTCGAGGAGCGCCGGGCCGCGTGGCGTGAAAAGCGCGAGCGGGGCGAGGTGGCGCTCACGGACCTCATGCCCCTGCACAGCGACGCCGAGCGACGCTGGGCCTACTACCTGCCCCAGCCCATCCCCGACGATGCGGTGGAGAAGGCCCCCGACTCGGTGCGGGACATCAAGCTCATCGACCCAGCCCTGGGCTCCGGACACTTCCTGGTGGTGGCCTTCGAGCTGCTCTTCGCCCTGTACCGCGAGGAGGCTGTGCACCGCGGCGAGCAGGACAGCGAACGCTGGTCCGACGCCGCCATCGCCGAGCGCATCCTGTCCCACAACCTGCACGGCATCGACCTGGACGCCCGGGCGGTGCAGATCGCGGCGGCGGCGCTGTGGCTCAAGGCCAGGCAGCACGCCCCCCACGCCCGGCCCCAGCGGCTGAACCTGGTGGCCTCGAACCTGCGGCTGGCCAGCCTGGCCGAGGACGACCCGGCCCTGGTGGAGCTGCGCCGCGAGGTGGAGCGGGAGACCGGCATCCCGGGTGCGCTGACCGACACCATCATCCACGCCCTGAAGGGCGCGGACCACCTGGGTAGCCTGCTGAAGGTGGACGCCGCCGTGGACGCGGCGCTTGGCCAACACGAGGCAGCGCTGGGGCGGGTGGAGCCCCAGCAGGGTGGCCTGTTCACGGGCTACGAGCCGCAGCAGGTGCGGCTGGACATCAGCCGCGACGAGGCCCGCGCCACCATCCTGGATCGCCTCGAGGCCTTCCTGGCCCGCCACACACGGGGCGAGGATCTGGGCTTGCGGTTGAGGGGCGAGCAGCTCGCCGCAGGCGTGCGCTTCGTGCGGCTGGTGCAGGAAGGCCAGTACCACCTGGTGGTGGGGAACCCGCCCTACCAGGGCACCTCGAAGATGGTGGACGCCAAGTGGGTGCAGCAGCACTACCCCCGCGGCAAGGCCGACCTCTAC